>JBEIHE010000147.1:0-3175 GCA_040381515.1 Polaromonas sp. | reverse complement strand
TTAGCTCAGTTGGTTAGAGCAGAGGACTCATAATCCTTTGGTCGCTGGTTCGAGCCCAGCACGCCCTACCAAACCCGTACTTGTCTTGACGGTGTCGCCTCGGCCCCATTAGATCTCCCAGTACGATTTTTCGGTTTCAAAGCGCCCATCAAGCCCGCTCACTCAGGCGGCTCGGCCCTGGCGGCCAGGGCGCGTTCTCCTATGACATTGGCTGCATCTCGCAGAGGGATCAGGTACTGCGCCGCGATGCTCGCTTCGTCGGTGACGCGTGGCAGCCAGGAGCAGCTCAGGGCGGCGATCAGGCGGTTGCCTGCAAAGATCGGGACTGAGATGGCGCCAAATCGCTCGGGTGAGTCAAAGCCCAGCTCCGACGGGTCTCGGGTGGCGTAGCCGCGCGCGCGGCTGGCCAGGACAAGGCGCTGCACGGTGTCCCTGCGCATGGCAGTGCGATCGAGCGATTGTTTCAAGCGCGATAAATCCGCCAGGATCTCGCGTCTTTCTTCTTCGGGACAAAACGCCAGGTAACAGCGACCCAGGGACGAGACCAGCATGGCGGGCCTGAAGCCCAGCACCCGGTAGTTGACCGCCAGACTGTTAATGGGGCGATGCGCATCCAAAATCAGCATCGCCGATCCGTCTCTCACTGCCAAATCGGTCGGCCAAGGCACTCGTCTTTCCAGGGTTGCCCGTACCGGGGCCGCCAAGGCCGACAAGCGGGCTCGCCATTGCGAGGCCAGGCCCGCATTTCCAGGGGCGGCGGCCGGCACGTAGCGCCGCTCAAGGTCATTGCGAATCACCCAGCCCGATTCGATCAGGGTCTTGAGGATGCGCAGCAAGGAGGCTTTGGGGATGCCGGTCTGTATGTGCAGTTCAGCCAGTGTCGCGGCTGATGACTCTTCGATGACATGCATCACCGACAGCCCGCGTCGCAGGACTTCGATGGACTTCACTCCGGCGGCATCACTCATTGGGACTAACCCTGAGAAAGTTTCACTCAGTGAAATTATCTCTTTTTTGCTCTTGGCCGCTCGCTTAGATTTGTGCCTGTCCGTAACGAGTCAATACCTGACAAAGGGGGGAAGAAAATGAACTACAACCGTCGCAAGCTCGTTCTTGCATCTGTCGGAGCCGCTGCGGCTTACGCAGGCTCGCTGGCCCAGGCTCAAAGCTATCCCGATCGGCCGATTACCCTGATCGTTTCTTATCCCCCGGGCGGGGATACCGACGCGATGGCCCGTCTGTATTCCGAGAAGCTGACCAGTCGGCTCAAGCAGTCGGTGATTGTGGAAAACCGCCCCGGTGCGGGCGGGACGGTGGGCAATACGGCGGCCTTGAGGGCCAAGCCCGACGGCCATACGCTGTTGTTCACGCCCAATCCCTTTACCACCGCTCCGGCCTTGCTGCGCCTGACGCCCGCCAACAGCTACGACCCGGTCAATGGTTTCGATCCGGTCATTCAGACGGGATGGCAGTCGGTGCTGGTGGTCGCTCATCCCGACACCGGTATTCGCACCATTCGCGATCTGGTGGCGCAGGCCAAGAGCGGCAAGGCGCTCAATTACGGCAGTCCTGGCGCCGGATCGCCCATGCACATTGCGGCTGAGTTGCTCAACCGTGCGGCCGGTATCAATGTGCAGCATATTCCGTATCGGGGCATCGGACCGATGATTCCTGAATTGCTCACCGGGCGTTTGCAGCTGGGTTACACCACCTTCGGACCGGTGGCCCAGCATATTGCCGCAGGTAAATTGATCGCAGTGGCCTTGACCGACCCGGAGCGTACAGCGCTCATTCCTGGGCTTTCCACTGTGGCCGAGCAGGGCTATCCCACAGTCAAAGAAGGCGCCTGGCACGGCATCATGGCCCCCAAGGGCACTCCTGCCGCAGTGATTGCGCTGCTCAATGGACATCTCAATGAAATTCTCAAGATGCCCGATGTGGTGGAAAAGATGGCGGTGTTTGGTGCGCGGCCTGCCGGTGGTCCTCCCGAGCAGTTGTACAGGGTCAACGCCGACGACTACACCCGCTTGATCAAGACCATCAATGATCTGAAGATCACCGCAGACTGAACCGCTTGGCGATAGAGCGCGGGAGCTGGGACCGGTGCGCGGTGTCCCTCGGGGCATGGTCGCGGGGCCTGGCCTTCTGATCGACAGACACCTGGAGCGTGGAGATGGCGGTAGGTAAGGTGGTGGTGATCGGGGCTGGCGTAAATGGTGTGACCACCGCGCACGCCTTGCTTGAAGAAGGCTACCAGGTCACCTTGCTTGAGGCTGCGCCCGAGGCGGCGCAGGGCACCAGTCGGGCCAATGGGGGCTTTCTGTCCGCAGGGTTTTGCGCGCCCTGGGCCATGCCGGGCTTGCCTAGGCAGTTGCTCGCTGCCCTGTTCTCTCCCCAAGCACCGGTGCGCTGGCGTCCTGATTTCAGCCTGCACCAGATGCGCTGGGTTCGCAGTTTGTGGGCGCATTGCACTGCGGCGCGCTTTGCAGATCACCGCAAGCGTCTGGTTCGGTTGGCGCTGCTGAGCCACAAGCGTCTGCGGCAGCTGGTTGCCCATGTTGGGCTGCCGTTTGATTTTCAATCGGCAGGTGTGTTGCTTCTGATGCGGCGCCGGCCATCCGATTCGGCTATTCAAAAGCGCCTGCAAGACTGGCACGCCTTGGGCATTGACGCCTGTTGGTGTGAGCCCGATCAGCTGCGTGCGCTGGAGCCAGGCTTGTCCGCATCTCTTGAGCTGGCCGGTGGTTTTTATGTGCAGGGTGATGGCAGTGGTGACTGCGAGCGGTTTACCCAGGGCTTGCTCGATTGGAGTCTCAAGCGAGGCTTGCAGTTCGAACCTGCCGCCCGCGTCGATGCACTGGAGCTCGATAAAAGTGGGCGGCGTCTGCATGCGGTGCGATCCGGATCGAGGCGGTGGGATGCGCAGGCCTTTGTCATGGCCGCCGGGGTCGAGTCGGTGAACCTGCTGCGGGGCGTCCTCGATTTGCCGGTCTTGCCGGTCAAGGGATACAGCGTGACGCTGGACTTGAATACAGCCGCCGGAGCGCAGCGTGCGGTGATCGATGAGTCCAGCAAGCTGGCGGTGGCGCGCTTGGGGCAGCGCATCAGACTGGCCGGCATGGCCGAGTTGGTGGGGCATGATCTGCGGGTGGACCGCACGCGCTGCCAGCAGTTG
>JBEIHE010000146.1:0-3243 GCA_040381515.1 Polaromonas sp. | reverse complement strand
GAGCATGGGTTTTTCAAACACCTGCACCATCATGTCGTAGATGCCCGCTGGCTCGGTACCGCGCAAATCCTTGAAATAGCCCTCCAGACTGGACCGAACGCAGTCTTCGATGTTCTTCTTACTCATGCACAAACTTCCTCTTCTTCCTGAATCTGCCAAGGGGCGGGCGGCAAACGGTCCATGCGCAATGCCAGCTCCCGGAAATAGGCATCGACCGCTGCCAGCTGGTCGGCCGCTGTCTCGATGGCGTTGACCTGCTGCTGCAGGATGCGTCCAGCCGGAAGGCTGCTCACATACCAGCCTATGTGCTTGCGGGCGCTGCGCACGCCGGTGTACTCGCCATACAGGCCATGGTGCTCGGCCAGATGGTCCAGCAACAGACGGCGCACTTCGGCCACCAGTGGCGCAGCCAGATGCTCGCCGGTGGCCAGGTAATGAGCCACCTCACGAAAAATCCAGGGTCGACCCTGGGCGGCACGACCGATCATGACGGCATCGGCACCGGTCTGGCGCAGCACCTGCTGCGCTTTCTGGGGCGAATCAATATCCCCGTTGGCCACCACCGGCACACCCACCGCAGCCTTGACCGCAGCGATGGTGTCGTATTCGGCCTGACCCTTATAGCCTTGCTCGCGGGTGCGACCGTGCACAGTGAGCATCTGTATGCCCACGCCCTCAAAGGCGCGGGCCAGCGCCACCGCATTCTTGTGCGCGGCCGACCATCCGGTGCGCATCTTGAGGGTGACCGGCACACCGTGCGGCTGGCAGGCCTGCACCACCGCTTGCGCGATCTCTAGGGCCAGCGCCTCGTTTTGCATCAGCGCCGAGCCAGCCCATTTGTTGCAAACCTTCTTGGCCGGGCAGCCCATATTGATGTCGATGATCTGCGCGCCGCGTTCGACGTTGTAGACCGCTGCCTCGGCCATCATTTGTGCATCGGTGCCGGCAATCTGCACCGCAATTGGCGCCGCCTCACCCTGGTGATCGGCCCGGCGCGAGGTCTTGAGGCTGTCCCACAAGTCGCGGCGCGAAGTCACCATTTCGCTGACCGCATAGCCGGCGCCCAAGGCCTTGCACAGACGTCGAAAGGGTCGATCGGTGACCCCGGCCATGGGCGCGACAAACACGCGGTTGGGCAGGGCGTAGGGGCCTATGAACATGGGGGGAGAAGGACGGGCGGGCCGGCAAAGGGAAGCGGATTCTACCTGCCTGAAATTTCAGCAACCCCCTTGGGCAGGGTCTCGATCTGAGGGCATGTTCCACTGCGAGAAGGGGCGGTTTTGTGATAAGCGGAAGCAGGTCACAAGCTGCGCCCTGCTGGATGTTTAGCGGATGCGCCTGGCCCCTCGCACCCCCGTGCCTATACTCTGCGCGACAACTGCTGCCCACGCGCAGGCCCCCATGGACGAGACCCTCAAGCACGCCCTGCAATGGCTGGCTCTGCCCGAGCATGGGCTGAGCACCGTCTTTGTGGTGTCTTTTATTTCGGCCACCCTGCTGCCCATGGGCTCGGAGCCGGCGGTCTTTGGCCTGATCAAACTGCAGCCCGAACTCTTTTGGCCCACCATCGCGGTGGCCACCGTGGGCAATACGCTGGGCGGTGCGGTCGACTGGTGGCTGGGCTACGGCGCGCATCAGGTGGCCGAAAAGTACCGAGGCTCGAGCACCCATCACCGAGCCTTGCGCTGGCTTGAACGACTCGGCCCCAAGGCCTGCCTGCTGTCGTGGTTGCCTGCAGTGGGCGACCCCTTGTGTGCGGTGGCGGGCTGGCTGCGTCTGCCCTTCTGGCCTTGCGTGATGTACATGGCCATTGGCAAGTTTGCGCGCTATGTCACCATGACGGCAGCGCTGCTTTGGGTGTTTCCGGGGGGGATCTCGCTGAGCTGAGCTGCCCAAGGGGCTCAGCCGCGCGCCGGTCGCTCATCGCCGCCGTCAGTAACTTTCGAGCAGACGGCCAAAGCCGCCGACCTTGTCGGTAATACCTGAATCGCGCAGGGCGTGCCAGTAGATGGCCGTATTGATCGCAATGACCGGCTTGTGGAACCAGACCTCGGCCTGCGCGGCCAGACGGGCCATGGCCAGGTTGGTGCCCACCTGCACCAGCGCATCGATATCGTCACCGTCGAGCTCGCGCAGGCTTTCCATCAACTGCTCCTCGCTGGTGTGGGCAATGAGCACCGGGCTGGCACAGCGCAGGCCCTTGATGCGCTTGACCTGATAGCCCGATTCCTCAAAGAAGCGCGCCACGTTCTGGTCGCCCACCGGGTGATAAGGCGTGAGTACCGCAATGCGCCGCACGCCGAGGGCCTCAAAGGCCGCACTGCAGGCGTCAGAGCCCATGGACACCGGCAAACCCGTCATGGTTTCAAGCTTGGCGCGCAAAGCACGGCTGGCGTTCAGGCCGTCCCAGAAAGTTTCGGCCGAAATGCCCAGCACCAGCCGGTCGGGCTCGCAAGACATGATGGATTCCACCGCCTCGTCCTGCGCGGCGTCGATCAGGGCAATGAGCCGGCTGAAGTCTTCGTCGTTGTTCAGCGCGATATTGGGAATGCGGATGCGACTGGTGTGATTGGTTACACCCGGCGGGCTCATGGCATCAAACTCGGGCTGCACGCTGGTGTTGGTGGACGGGATGAGCACGCCAAACTTCTGGCGCCATCCGAGGCTGTCGCGGCTTGTGGTCACTGGAACCCTCCTGATCTTGCAGCGCCCAATCTTAGGCTCTCATCGATGGCGACTTGCCCGAGGTCGCGGCGCAGCGAATGGGTGGCTGCGCGGCGCTCGAGATCATCCTGCTTGAAGAAAGTCTTGACCGCCCTGGGGAAGGCTTCGCGCTGCCAATCCCAGAACCGGACCTCGTCACCGTTGGCCAGGAACACATAGGGCACGCCCAGGTGCTGTGCATAGGCCTTGGCCTGGGCGGCGGCGTCGCCGGGGCTGACCGAGGAGCGCTTGGCCTCGACCACCGCCAGTGATCGGCCATGCCGGTCGCACAGCACATAGTCGGCGCGTGTGCTGTCGGGCAGCACCACCTCATAACGGACGGCGTTAGGGTCCTGCGTGTTCCAGCCCTGGGCTGCCAACAGCGCGTCACTTGACCCGGGCGAAGGCTTCGTCGGTCATGCGCCCGCCTTCGGGGAGTCCTCGCCCGGCCCAGTGTCGTTGAAGAGGGCGATGTAGGGCGCGTAGCGGAAGCGCCGGTTGCGCGCGTAGCCCGTCATCTCGCTGAGCACGTTGAGCTTC
>JBEIHE010000145.1:0-3296 GCA_040381515.1 Polaromonas sp. | reverse complement strand
GTACTTGAGACCGGCGACGATACCGTCCTTGCCGTTGTACTTATTCACCAGGGTGTAGCCGCCCCGATCAGCGTTGGTACCAACAAGCATCAGGGATGCACTGAGACCCTTACCAAGATCTTTGCCCAAGGTGACAGAGTAGTCGGTGTAAGACAAGTTGGTAGAGTTTTTGATGACCTGCCGGCCGACGTGTGGGGTTAGGGTGAATCCATTGCCCAAATCAATAGCAGCGCTGAGGTCTATGTAGTTGCTGTTCTTGCTATTCACATTTCCAAATGTGTTGGTCAGTGCATGCGAATACTTTGCCGTAAACATGCCCACGGTGACAGCACCGTAGACTTCCGTAGTGTTCGCGTTCGCCGCAAGACCCTTGTTGCCGACATACTCGTAACGCAACACTCCTAAGTCATAGGAAAGCCCTGCAGCAGAGCCCTTGTAGCCGCCGTAGAGATCGAGCTCAAACGAACCATCGGTTGTGCCGGGAGTAGTATCTTTAATCCACTTGATCGTCGAACCCCAGGCGCCCACATAAAAGCCGCTCTTGTCCGCGTAATCGAGTCCGCCCTGCACCGCAGGCTTAAGACGCGACTGCGAAATACCGCGGTAGCGATAGTCGGTGACCACTCCCGCGTTGAAGGACAGGCTGGACTCGGGGGCAGCCGCCTGAGCGAAGGCCGCCGAAGAAGCCAACAGGGAAGCGCCGGCCAAAGCGATGGGAAGAGACACCAGTTTCATGAAAAGCTCCTACAAAGTTCAAAGATGACTTCGAATCCTTGCAGAAGCCGTGCCAGGGGTTTTGTGCCCTGTTGATACAAACAAAGCCCCAGAACAGCCAGGGAAATGCACAAAACAGGTGCGGAGCACCCCGGGGCGCACCATCGGGCGGCATGGCAAGCCCGGAGGCGCCGAGCCCCCTCAATTGAGCATCATGCTGAGCTTGCGACGATAGCTCGAAACCAGCGCGGCCTGCGGGTCTTCCTGTACGGCATTGGCGCCGACCAGTTCGATGCCGGCGGCCGTCTTGCCAGGAGTGCCGGCGGCTGGCTTGGGCTTGGGCGGACTGAGCAGCTCCAGAATGGCCACAAAGGTCTTGCGCGGCAGTTCGTCGGCCCATTTCTTATCGCGCATGACGATCTCCAGCAGTTCGTCCATGGCCTCGGTCCACTGGCCGGCAGCCATCAGCACCCGAGCTTTGGCCAGGCGGGCATCAAAGTCGCGTTTGTTTTGGGCGATGGCTGCATCAAACTGCTCCAGACTCCACTGCCCGCGCGGATCGGTGGTGACAAACTCGAAAGCCGCCAGCCAATGATTGAGCGCCTCAAAGCGCATGGGCACCGGAATGCGAGCGAGGGCAGGCGCCAAGGCCTGCCCGGCCTGCGGCAGCTGCCCGGTGCCAATGAGCAGCTTGACATAGTCAAAGCGGGCATCGTCGTTGCCAGGGTCGCTGGCCAGCGCCTCGGCCAGCTTGTCAATGGCGCTTTGCAGGTCGCCCTCTTCCATCAGGTCCTGCGCCTGCTCGGCATCGGCCAAGGCCTGCATTTCCTCGTCGCTGGGCAAATGCTTGTCGAGGAATTCGCGCACACGCCCTTCTGGCAGAGCGCCGGCAAAACCATCCACCGGCCGCCCCCCCATCAGCAACACACAGGTGGGAATGCTGCGTATGCCGAAGGCGCCCGCCAGCTGCTGCTCATCGTCCGAATTGATCTTGACCAGCTTGAATCGGCCGCCATAGTCGAGCTCGAGCTTCTCAAGGACGGGGCCGAGCGATTTGCAAGGCCCGCACCATGGGGCCCAGAAATCAACCAGCACCGGAGTATTCATGGAAGCGGCGATGACTTCCTGTTCGAAATTCGCCATGGTCACGTCGATCATGCAGGTATGGTACCCGCTGGTTCTTCCCCCCAGCCAAACCCAGGGTCTGCATAGGATGCAAGCGCCCAGCGCGGCCGCATAAAATTGCGCGCATATTCAAACTGCGACTCAGACCAACCAATTTCGTCGTCTGGGCGCCTCTCAACCCCGAACCGCCTCCCAAGGCCTCCCCAGATGAGCAGCAGTACCTCCCTCCAAGTCGGCGTGGTCATGGGCTCCAGCAGTGACTGGGAGACCCTGCAGCCGGCCGTGCAGATCCTGCAGGACTTTGGCATCGGACATGAGGCCAAGGTGGTGTCGGCCCACCGCATGCCCGATGAAATGTTTGCCTACGCGCAGTCGGCCCAGGGCCGGGGCTTGCAAGCCATCATCGCCGGCGCAGGCGGGGCCGCTCATCTGCCGGGCATGCTGGCGGCCAAGACCCCCGTGCCCGTGCTGGGCGTACCGGTGCCCAGTCGCCATCTGCAGGGGGTGGACTCCCTGCACAGCATTGTCCAAATGCCAAAGGGCATTCCAGTGGCCACTTTCGCCATCGGGCAGGCGGGCGCGGCCAATGCCGCGCTGTTTGCAGTGGCCATGCTCGCCTTGCGCGATGTTGCCTTGGCCGAAAAACTCAGCGCCTACCGGGCCGAGCAGACGCGCGCGGCGCAAGCCATGACGCTACCGCCGGCATGAGCCCTCCAGAAGCAGCGGGGGCCGATTCAAGTCCGCGAGAGGCCACGCCCGCCCACGCACCGATCCTGCCCGGTGCCACGCTGGGCGTGATGGGCGGAGGTCAGCTCGGCCGCATGTTTGTGCACGCCGCCCAGCGGCTGGGCTATTTCACGGCGGTGCTCGATCCCGACCCGCACAGCCCGGCCGGCCGGGTGAGCCACCACCATCTGCAAACCGACTACACCGACACCCAGGGCTTGGCTGAATTGGCCCGCTTGAGCGCAGCCATCACCACCGAATTTGAAAACGTACCGGCCCAAGCCCTGGAGCAGCTGGCCCGCTTGCGACCCGTGGCGCCGGGTGCCGCCTGCGTGGCCATTGCCCAGGACCGTATCGCCGAGAAGACCCACTTCAGCGCCTGCGCAGGCCGCTCGGGCGTGGCCTGCGCGCCTTACGCGATCATCCGTGAAGAGGTCGATCTGAGCGCGGTCAGCACCGACCTGCTGCCGGGCATCCTCAAGACGGCGCGCCTAGGCTATGACGGCAAGGGGCAAGTGCGGGTGAGCACGCAGGCCGAGCTGGCCCACGCCTGGGATCGGCTCGGCCGCGTGGCCTGCGTGCTGGAAAAAATGCTGCCCCTGCGGTCTGAGTGTTCAGTGCTGGTGGCGCGCGGGCACGATGGACAAGCGGTGGTCTACCCGGCGCAGCGCAATGTGCACATCGACGGCATCCTGGCCGTCACCCACGCCTACCCGGGCTGCCTGCCTGAG
>JBEIHE010000144.1:0-3535 GCA_040381515.1 Polaromonas sp. | reverse complement strand
GAGCCCCGAGGCGCTGCCAAACGCTCTATGCGCCCTGTCTTTTTGCGGCCAAGGGAGGGCTGAGGGGCAAGAGTCTAACGGCTCTGTCAATCACAACGCTCAGTGGCTTGAGGGGGAGATCGCCTCGAGCCCGGCAAGGCTCAGGTGTCGAGGGCCCGCTCCGAGTGCGGGCCTGATCGAGCGCCTTTGCTACAATTTCTGCCGTCCTATGCCCCTCGAGCAAAGGACTTGCGGGGTGTAGCTTAGCCTGGTAGAGCGCTACGTTCGGGACGTAGAGGCCGGAGGTTCGAATCCTCTCACCCCGACCACACTTTTCACTGGTGAATCAATCCGTTGCAGGCCGCTCGCCTCCGACTTGGCTTTGTGACTGAACCGTCCGGCGCAGTTCAGTCAGAACAAATTCCATGTAGCTGCCCGTATCGCCCTTTAGGTCCTTTCGAGTCTGGACGGGGATCTCGATCTGACCTTTGTGTGTGTGCGGCTCCCTCGGTCTTTGCAGGGCTTCCGCTATGCTGCCAGCCGTGACAGCTTTACCCCATTCCTCCATCAGCCGGGCCGCGGCTTGGATGGCGGGTTGGCTGTCGCTGATGGTGGTGATGACCGTGGCGGGCCGAGAGGCCGCGCGCGAGTTGTCGGTGTTTCAAGTCATGCTGCTTCGCTCGGTCTTGGGCCTGGCGATGTTGTGGCCCCTTGTGCATTCGGCCGGCGGCCTGGCCGGGCTTAGAACCGAAAGGCTGCCCCAGCATGTGCTGCGCAATGGCGTTCACTATGCCGCGCAGTATGGCTGGTTCGTCGCCTTGACCTTGATTCCCTTGGCCCAGCTGGTGTCAATTGAATTCACCATGCCGATTTGGTCGGCCGCGCTGGCGGTAATTTTTTTGGGCGAACGCATGAGCGTCCAAAAGTGGTTCGCTTTGCTGCTGGGCCTGGTGGGGGTAGGGGTCATCGTAAGCCCCGGCGCGGGCGAACTCGATATCGGGCAAGTGATTGCGCTCGCTTCGGCTCTAGGGCTTGCGGTGTCGGTGGTGCTGGTGAAGTCGCTTACCCGTACCGATTCTGCAGTGGTCATCCTCTTCTGGATGATGGTGGTGCAAAGCGCTATCGGCCTAGTGCCCGCTCTTTGGGTATGGCAGTGGCCATCTGCGGTGGGGTGGGCCTGGGTGGGGGTGGTGGCGTTTTGCGGCACCTACTCACACTACTGCTTCGCGCGGGCAATGCAGCACGCCGACACCACCGTTGTCGTGCCAATGGACTTTCTTCGAGTGCCGCTGACTGCACTGGTCGGCTGGCTGGCCTACTCCGAACAGGTGGATCTTTTCACCGCTCTGGGCGTAGGGCTGATTCTGGCGGGTAATTTCTTGAACCTCGTTCGCCTGCCCAGGCTTAGGCTTTAGCAGCTTGGCCTCTGTGTCGATGTAAGTCGAGACAAACCAAGCTCGGCTCGGCGTCGATCGGCGCAACGTACGGATGTATTGAGGCTGCCACTGCCGATGGCTTTTTTTACAAACGCAGATTCGGGCTGGCAACGCGCCAAAGACTGGCAGAGCCGCGAGTCAAAGCTTTATTTTTGTAAGGTCCGGATTCCACTTTCTTTTTTGTTGCGCCATGATGTCGCATGGTCGGCGACACCTTGATGAGTTTGAGTACGGCTAGGGCCGAGATGCAGGGCGTGATCCGTGCAGGGGTCAGCGACGATGGGGCTGTAGTGCGTTTGCTCGACCGATTGCTGCAGCTCGCTCATGCCCTGAAGGCGTCCGATCTGCACCTGGAGCCCTACGAGGGTCTGTATCGTATTCGGGTGCGCATGGACGGCCAGTTGCAAGAGTGGCTGCAGCCCCCCGTGGCGCTGCGCGACCGTCTGTCCTCGCGCATCAAGGTGATGGCCAAGCTGGACATCGCTGAGAAGCGTTTGCCGCAGGATGGTCGCTTGCGCTTGACGATGCCAGCCGGCGCTGGCGTTGATTTGCGCATTAGCACCCTGCCCACCGTGCATGGCGAGAAAGTGGTGATTCGCTTTATTGACGCAGCGCCGGCTCAGCTAGAGCTGGAGGCGCTCGGTTATGAAGCGGAGCAGCGGCAGGCGGTGTTACAAGCCTTGTCCCGGCCACACGGCATGGTGTTGGTCACCGGGCCGACCGGTGCGGGCAAAACTTTGTCCATGTACAGCTGTCTGCAGCGCCTGAATCGGCCGGGGGTCAATATCTGCACCGCAGAAGACCCCAGCGAGATCAACCTTGCGGGGATTAATCAGGTCAGCATTAATGAGAAGGCGGGGCTGACTTTTGCAACGGCACTGCGAGCTTTCCTCAGGCAGGACCCTGATGTGATCATGATCGGTGAAATTCGCGATTTAGAGACGGCCGACATGGCCCTGAAAGCCGCGCAAACGGGTCATCTGGTGTTCTCGACGCTGCACACCAATGACGCGCCAGCCACCTTGTTGCGCTTGCGCCAGATCGGCGTGGCCCCCCACAATATTGCGGCCAGCGTCGTACTAATCACGGCGCAGCGCCTGTTGCGCCGGCTATGCCTGCGATGCAGGCAGGCGGTGGAGGTGCCTCAGGAACTGCTGAGGCAGGCCGGTTGTGGCGAGGATCTGCGACTTGGAGCTGAGCCGGTTTATCGGCCTGGTGGCTGTGCGCATTGCCACGGTGGTTATTTAGGTCGTGTCGGTGTGTTTCAGGTCATGCCTGTCAGTGAGGCCTTGGCCGAGCTGGTTCTGCGTGAGAGCAGCGCCGCTGAGATGGCGCGGCAAGCGGCTGCTGAAGGCGTGCTGAGTCTGCGTCAGGCCGCCTGGCGCAAAGTTAAACTGGGTCAGACCAGCATTGAAGAGGTTCTGGCGCATACCCATGCCTAGTCTCGTACACACGATTTCTGGCGTTTTTGGCCCCAGCGGGTTTCCTGCATGAGGGCTCAGTCCATGCAGGCGGATGGACTGCAGGGGCAGCCCGCCTTCGATTGGTCGGGTCGCGATGCCCAAGGGCGCCTGCATCGCGGTCGCAGCTGTGCGGGCGGTCAGAACCAGTTGCGCGCTCTGCTGAGGCGGCGTGGCCTGACCGCGGTCGATGTGCATAGAGCCAGGTCGCAGCGCATCGCTAAACCCTCGTCAGATGAACTGGTCCGCTTTACTCGTCAACTGGCCTCGCTCTTGCGAGCCGGGCTGCCTTTGCTGGAATCCCTGCAGATGATCGCTCGCACCCAAGGCAGTGGTGCAATCTGGGCTCTGGCTGGTCAGCTTCACCAAGATCTGCAAAATGGATTGTCCCTCTCGGCCGCCCTGAGGCGCCAGAGCGCCGTTTTTGGTGATCTGTACATCGCGCTGGTCGAGGCGGGTGAGGTCAGCGGCCAGCTCGACCTGATGCTCGAACGTATCGTCCATCATCTTGAAAAGACCCAGGCCTTGGTTCGCCGGGTCCGCTCTGCGTTGACTTATCCGGTGGTGGTTTTGGCTGTTGCAGTGGCGGTGCTGGTGATCATCATGGTGGCGGTTGTACCCTCTTTCGAGGCGGTCTTTTCCTCCTATGGAGCAGAGTTG
>JBEIHE010000143.1:0-3914 GCA_040381515.1 Polaromonas sp. | reverse complement strand
TGAAACGCCCACGCGCTGTGCCAGATCCTCCTCAACCAAGCGTTCGCCCGGCGCAAAGCTCCCATCGAGGATGAGCTCTCGCACGGTGTCGTAGGCAAGACTGCTGGCGCGGGTCATGGGTGCTTATGAATTCGGCGGACTATAAGGGATTGTGTACAAGCAAGAGGCTTTCAATTTTGGGAAAAGGGGTATTCCAAGGGTTTTCACTGGCCCGATAGGTGAAATCCCCAATGGAGGTTTGGCCCCTGCTTGAGGGAGAGAGAGCAGCTGCCTCCCGCCTTCAGAACAACAATCGGCCAATTTTGTGTACAGTTAGACCCCTTATCAAGGAGCCTAGTCTTGAAAAACTCGCATGTAGTGAGTGCCGGCGCCGGGCCGGTGGGAATGGTCAGCGCCTTGGTTCTGGGCCGTGCCGGCGTTTCGGTGACCTTGCTTGAATCAGCCGCCAACCTGAGCATGGACCTGAGAGCCTCCACCTTTCACCCGCCCACGCTGGACATGCTGGCCAAGTACGGACTGTCTCAGACCATCGTGCCGCAGGGTTTGGTGGCGCGTTACACCCAGCAGCGCGATCGTGCGGAAGGCGTGATTGCCGAGTTCGACATGGAGCTGCTTCGCAACGATACCGAGCATCCGTTCCGGCTGCAGTGCGAGCAGTGGAAGCTCACCGAAGCCATCCGCGCGCAACTGGCTCAGTTGCCTCATGTGAAGATTCTGTTTGAAACCAAAGTTGAGTCGGTGTCTCAGACCGCAGACCAAGTGAGCGTCACGGCTCAAAAGCAGGGTGAAACCTTGCATCTGCAAGCCGACTATCTGATTGGGGCCGACGGCGCCTGGAGCGCGGTGCGGCGCGGCGTGGACATCGAGTTCGAGGGCTTCACTTACCCCGAGCGCTTTTTGGTGATCTCCACCGACTTCGAGTTCGCCGACCACCTGCCCCGGCTCTCGTATGTGAACTACTGCTCAGACCCCAAGGAATGGTGCGTGTTGCTGCGCGTGCCCACTTTGTGGCGCGTGCTCTTCCCCACCCGTCCCGAAGAAAGCGACGAGGAGGTGCTGACCGACGAAGCCGTGCAGGCTCGGCTGCAAAACCTGCTGCCCCAACCCGTGCCGTACCGCACCATGCACCGCACGCTCTACAAGGTGCACCAGCGGGGGGCCACGCAGTTTCGCAAGGGCCGGGTGCTGCTGGCCGGCGATGCCGCGCACATCAACAATCCCCTGGGCGGCATGGGCATGAATGGCGGTGTGCACGATGCCTTCAACCTCTGCGAAAAGCTGCTGGCCGTCATCCAGGGCCAGGATGTGGCGCTGCTCGATCGCTATGAGCGCCAGCGGCGCACCATTGCCATTGAATACATCAATGCCAGCACCGCCCGCAACAAGCGAGAAATCGAAGAGCGTGACCCGGTGGAGCGCAAGAAAACCCAGGACGCGCTGCGGGCGACCGCCGCGGATCCGGTGGCCGCGCGCGCCTACCTGCGCAAGACCTCCATGCTCGATGCGCTGGACCGCGCCGAGGCCATTGCATGAGCGCCCCCGCTGGCATCGTGCGCGGCCTCTCGCGGGTCAGCCCTGCTGATCGCAGAGCCCGTTTGGCTGCACGTTTGCGCGAAAAGCGTCTGCTGTCGGCCCCCGGCGTCTTTGAGATGGTCTCGGCCAAGATCGCTGACCGCATGGGCTTTGAAGCGCTCTACATGACCGGCTACGGCACCGTGGCCTCTTACCTGGGGCTGCCCGATGCCGGCCTGGCCAGCTATGCCGACATGGTCAACCGGGTGCAGCAATTTGCCAGCATCACCGCCACCCCCATGATCTGTGATGCCGACACCGGCTACGGCGGCCTGCTCAATGTGATGCATACCGTGCGCGGTTACGAAGCTGCCGGAGCCTGCGCCATTCAGTTGGAAGACCAGGAATTTCCCAAAAAATGCGGCCATATGCTGGGGCGGCGGGTGATTGCTGCCGAGGCCATGGCCGAGAAGATACGGGTGGCGGTGGAAAGCCGAAGCGACCCCAACTTTCTGATCATTGCCCGCACTGACGCCCGCACCACCCTGGGCTTGGACGAGGCTCTGCGCCGCGCCGAGTTGTACGCCAAGGCCGGTGCCGACCTGTTGTTTGTGGAAAGCCCGGAGTCGGTTGAGGAAATGCAGCGCATTGGGCGCAGCTTTGATCTGCCCCTGGTGGCCAATATGGTCGAGGGCGGCCGCACGCCGGTGCTCAGCCGCGAGGACCTGCAGTCGCTGGGCTATCGTCTGGCCATTTTTCCGGCGGCTGCCTTCTTGGCTGCCGGCGCAGCCTTTGAGGGCATCTATCGCACGATACAAGAGCGTGGGTCCACCGTGGGCGCCGACACACCGCTGTACGAATTTCAGAAGTTTTCAGAGCTCATGGGCTTTGATTGGGTCGCGCAGTTCGACCAGGATCACAGCCAGTCCTGATAGAGGAGGGGGTTATGGACAAGCATGCCATCTACAAGCACCAGGGCCTGGGTGGAACCTCGGGGGTGGGTCGCAAGTGCGCGCTAATTCTGGTGGACTTTGTTAACGGCTTTGTCGACTTTGATCAGCTTGGTGGCCCGCACATTCTGGCTGCCGCCGATGCCACCGTGCCGCTGCTGCAGCACTTTCGCCAGCGGCAGCTGCCCATCGTGCACACCCGTGTGGTGTTTGAGGACGACGGCTCCAACCACAACGTCTTTGCGCTGCGGGTGCCGCCCCTGCAAAAGCTCACCGAAACTGCGCCCGGCTCGCAGATCGTGCCGCAGCTCAAGCCGCTGCCGGGCGAATGGGTGATCCGCAAGCAATCGGCCTCGGCCTTTTTTGAAACCGGTCTGGCCGGTTGGCTGCTGCAGCGCGGTGTGGACACCGCCGTGATTGTGGGTTGCACCACCAGTGGTTGCGTGCGCGCCAGCGTGGTTGACAGCATGCAGCACAACTTGCGCACCGTGGTCATCAGCGACTGCGTGGGTGACCGCGCCATCGAGCCGCACGAGGCCAATCTGTTTGACATGCAGCAAAAGTACGCGGACGTCATGACCCGCGATCAATTCATTGCACAACACACAAGGAGCTGACCATGGCCGATCATCTGGGTTACCGACAAAAGTTTGGCGTCTTGGGGCCGTCGACCAACACCATCGTGCAGCCTGACTTCGACGACCTGCGGCCGGTGGGCGTGACCAACCACTACAGCCGTATCGCCATTCCCAACAACCCGGTGAATGACAACGAGAGTTTTCTCAAGCTGGTGGACAACATCAACAAGGCCACGCTGGAGGCCATCGATGTGCTGCGCACCTGCGAGATGGACTACATGATCATGGGCATGTCGGCCGCCACCTTCTGGAACGGCCGCAAGGGCGCAGAGGCTTATATCAAGATGATGGAGGACCGCGCCCAGGTCAAGGTCAGCTGCGGTTCCTTCGGCACCGAGGCGGCGCTGAATGTCTACAAGGCCAAGCGCATCGCCTTCATGTCGCCTTACTTCGAAGTGGCCAACAAGGAAGTGCGCCGCTTCTACAGCGACTGCGGCTTTACTGTGGTGCGTGACATTTGCCTGGAGCGGCCCAGCCCAGTGCAGATTGCCCACACCACCGACGAGATGTGCCGCCAAACCCTCAGAAAGCTCGACAGCGACGATGTGGACGCCATCGTTCAGGTGGGCACCAACCTGTCGATGATCCGCCTGGCCGCTGCGGCCGAGCTGTTTCTGGGCAAGCCAGTGATTGCCATCAACACCGCCACCTACTGGCATGCGCTGCGCGCGCAGGGCATCACCGACAAGGTGGCGGGGTTTGGCAACTTGATGGAGTGCCATTGAACTGAGCGCTTCATTTAAGCGCCCATCGCGCCGAGGCGGCGCTCCTACCCCCGCCTGCGCAGGCTTGGTCCCGATGCGTGAGGGGTTTT
>JBEIHE010000142.1:0-4207 GCA_040381515.1 Polaromonas sp. | reverse complement strand
TCAGCCGGGTGAGCCGGTCGGCGCAACACTGTGAACCACTCGCTGCGGATAGGGGATCTCTATCCCATGGGTGCGCAGACTGCGCAGGACCTGCAGATTGATGGCCGACTTCAGGTTGCCCTGCCCGTTTTCTGGATCCGTAATCCAGTAGGACAAGGTGAACTCCAGCCCATCGGCACCGAACTGGTTGAGCTGGGCATCGGGCGCAGGCTCAGCCAGCACACGGGGCTGATCACGGGCCGCCTCCTTGAGCAACCGAATCACCAGGTCGACATCACTGGCATAGCTGACGGACACAGTGGTACTTTGCAAAACCTTGGGGTCGGTCAAAGAAAGATTTTCGATGCGGTTGCTGATGAACATTTCATTGGGCACCACGGACTCACGGCCGGACAAGGCCCGCACAACGGTGTAACGGGCGTTGATGTTGGTGATGCGCCCCTCAAAGTTGTCGATGCGCACATGATCCCCAATGCGCACGCTGCGCTCGGCCAGCATCACAAAGCCGCTGACATAACTGGCTGCCAGCTTCTGCAAACCCAAGCCCACGCCCACACCGATGGCGCCCCCGAGGACCGACAAGGCCGTCAAGTCAATCCCCACCGCCGTCAGGCTCAGTACCAGACCCACCCCTACCAACAAGGCCCTCACCGCGTTGCTGACCGCCTTGCGCAAGGAAAGGTCGCTGCCTGAGACCGACCTCAGCAAGCGATCCTCGATCGCGGAGGACACCCACAGGGAGACAATGAGCACGGCACCAGCAGTCAAGGCACCACCGAGCACATCAAGAGCCGTCAGCCGCGATCCACCGACCCGCCATCCGATACGGTCGAGCTCCTCAAGCAGCAAAGGCAGCAGGCCGGTAATCCAAAGCACCACCGCCAGCCAGGCCAACCAGGAGATCGACCGCTCCAGGGCACGCACAAGCGGTGCCTGCTTGAAGGCTGCCTGCAGCACCTTGACCCCCACCCGTATAAGGGCCAACGACAAGAGCACCGGCATGGCCAGAGCGGCGACAAAAAGTGGAATGCCGAGCATCTTCAGACCGGTATGCCCTGCGTACATCAGCAGCAACAAAAGCGAGGGAAACAGAGCCCCATCAAAGTAGCGGCGACCGAAAAGAACCGATGAATCGGAGACCTGCGCAACAGCCCGCCCGATCGTTCGCACCAGAGCCCAGCTGACCAGCACACAAGCGAGCAACAGGCCCAGCTCTATGAGAACGGAGCTGTAGGTGGCCATTGACCAGGCCTGTTCGAGTTTGACGCCGTGCAGGCCTTCAAGAGGGCCTGCGGTGCCCGCTGTTGCCATAGTCGATTTCTCCCACATTCAAAGATCCGCTAAAACCCGCAGGTGGGCCTCCACGCTGCGGGCCAGCGCGTCCAGATGGTAGCCCCCCTCCAGGCTCGAGACGATTCGCCCTCGGGCGTGACGCTGAGCCAGTTCCTTCAAACAGGAAGTGATCCAGGCATAGTCGGACTCGACCAGACTGAGCTGCCCGAGCCCATCAAGACGGTGCGCGTCAAATCCCGCGCTGACCAGAATCAACTGCGGCTTGAACGCATCGATTCGAGGCACCCAGTGCGCCTCGATCAGCTGGCGAATTTGGGTGCCCTGGGTGTAGGGTGGCACCGGAAGATTGAGCAGATTCGATGCTCCGCCCTCGGTGCCGCTGTAGGGATAGAGCGGATGCTGAAAGAAACTCACCATCAGGATGCGATCATCTCCCGCCACAATATCCTGCGTGCCGTTGCCGTGGTGCACATCAAAGTCAACGATCAGCACACGCTCGAGCCCTCTGCGTTCCAAGGCATGCAAGGCCGCGATAGCCACCTGGTTGAACAGGCAAAAGCCCATGGCCTGGGATCGGGTGGCGTGGTGACCCGGCGGTCGGACCGCACAGAAGGCATTGTCAAGTTCGCCGTCCAGTACCGCATCGGTGGCGGCCAGCACGGCACCGGCAGCCCTCAAAGCCGCTGCCCAAGTATGCGCGTTGACCCGAGTATCTGGATCCAGAGCCAGATAGGCCGGCGCTTGGCCACCTGAGTCTTCGGCCAGCCGCTGGGAGAGTTCGCGCACTTGGGCAATCAGCAATTCGTCGTGAGCCAACGCAAGATCGTTCCAAGTGGCCTCGGGCGCCTCGCGATGCACCAGATGATCGGCCAGACCAGTCAGAAGAAGTCGATCGTGAATCGCGTCGAGCCGGTCAGGACACTCGGGGTGGCCCTCGCCCATCTCATGGAGATGGCACAGGCTGTGGTGGTAAAGACCGGTCGGCATAGGCGTCAATCGCGGGGCATTGGCATGAAACAAGGCTTGTGATCGGTTATGGTTCAGGCTTCCCATCGACAGTCGAGCCCATGCCAACTGCCCTGACCCCCCGTCCCAATGAGGTTAACACGCACCACAGCTTGCCTCCAGCCCGAATCAGGGGCCGTCGCAGCGCACTTGCATCACCCAGAGGCCTGGCCACTGGCCTGATCGCCCTTCTACCGGCGCTGCTGCTGGTGCAACCGTGCCTGGCGCAAACGGCTGTGCCAACAAGTCCGTCGTCTGCCTCTGCCACCACAGGAGCCGAGTCGAACCGTCCTGCGCGGCAGACAAAAAAAGCAAACACCCCGGCGCAGAAAAAGCAGGGCAGCCAAGCAGCGGGCAAAAAGACAAAAGCCGCCAAGGCCAGTGCGGCCAGCGCGGCAGTGCTCATCGGCACTGGGCCAGCGTATGCAGAACGGCCCGAGGCCATGGATTTTGCCGAACAGATCGCCCGCCAGCGCCAGCTGCCCATCGAGTGGGTTCGACAGGCGATGGCTCAAGCGCGGCATTCGCCGACCGTGGTCAGGTTGATGCAACCGCCCTCCTCGCCCCTGGTCAAGAATTGGCGGGTCTATCGCAGCCGCTTTCTTGATGAAGTACGGATAGAGGCCGGCCTGCGCTTCTGGAGGACCCACGAGAAACATCTGCGCCAGGCAGAGTCAACCTACGGGGTTCCGGCCGAGATTGTGGTGGGCATCATCGGGGTGGAAACGCTCTACGGTCGCCATATGGGGCAGTTCAGAGTACTCGATGCGCTGGCCACCCTGGCTTTTGATTTTCCGGCCCGCCACCCACGGGCCGCCGAACGCAGCGACTACTTTCGCAAGGAACTCGAGCAATTTCTGGTTGCCCAGCACCGCAGCCGCGGCGAACCCACCAGTGCGCTGGGCAGCTATGCGGGCGCCACCGGAATGCCTCAGTTCATGCCCTCCTCCATTGCTCACTTTGCGGTCGATTTCGATGGCGATGGACGAATTGATCTTCACAACAGCATCGCGGACGTGGTCGGATCGGTGGCCCACTACCTCAAGGCTTTCAACTGGAAGACCGGCATGCCCACCCACTACCCGGTTGAGCTCAAGCCCGATGCGGATCTGCCCTTCCTGCTGGCGCCCGACATCCTGCCCACTTTTAGCGCCCAGGTCTTTCAAGAAAAGGGCGCTGTGCTGAGCGGGGCGGCGACTGCGCATGGGGGTCCGCTGGCACTCATTGAACTTCTCAACGGAGCCGATGCACCCAGCTTTGTGGCCGGCACCGAAAATTTCTACGTCATCACCCGCTACAACTGGAGCAGCTACTACGCAATGGCCGTGATTGACCTGGCGCAGGAGATTGCGCGGCGCCGCAGCAAGCCGGCACCATAGCCCGGCTTGGATCGATCACCTCATCATGGCACGGCGCGACCTGACCACCGGGTCCATCCCCCAGCACTTCCGGGCTCTTGCCTTGCCCACGGCCGTCGGCATGGTGTTCACCACGCTCTACAACGTGGTCGATGTGTACTACGCGGGAATGCTCGGGACCGAGGCGCAAGCAGGTCTGGCGATTTCGTTCATCGTCTTTTTTATCCTGTTCATCGCCATCGGCGTCGGCTTGTCCAGTGCGATGGGCGCCCTGGTGGGCCATGCCTTGGGTCAGCGCTCGGGGCAGGAAGGCCTGATCGCCGCGCAGGGCATCACCTTCGGGCTGGGCGCCTCGGTTTTCGCGATGGCCATCGGCTGGTTGGCCGCGCCATGGCTGATCGCGCTGGTGTCCGAACCGGGCGCCTATCGAGACGCGGCCAACCAGTATCTGCGCGTGCTGATGTTTGGCGCGCCCGCCTTCGTGCTTGCCTATGCCGCCAATGGCATCTTGACGGCGCAAGGCGATACCAAGTCCATGCAATACGCCAATA
>JBEIHE010000141.1:0-4259 GCA_040381515.1 Polaromonas sp. | reverse complement strand
AATGCGGCCGTAGTCAGCCCCCTGATTGCGATAGTGAAACAGCGAAATGTTCCACCCCGGCCGCATCGACAGCAAAAACTTCATCAGCGCGCCTGGCCGCTCGGGGAACACAAAGCGCAGCAGGCGTTCGTCCTTGGACAGCGCACTGTGGCCGCCCACCATGTAGCGGATATGTTCCTTGGCCAGGTCGTCGTGTGTCAGGTCGACCGACTTGTAACCCTCGCGCTTGAAGGCGGCAGTGATCTGCGCGCTTTCGCCTCGGCCCTTTGTGCTCAGGCCCACAAACACATGCGCCTGCCGGCTGTCGCTGATGCGGTAGTTAAATTCGGTCACGCTGCGCGGCCCGCCGGGCAGCTCGCCCACCAGCTCACAAAAGCGGCGCAGGCTGCCCCGCTCCTCGGGGATGGTCACGGCAAACAGCGCCTCGCGCTCCTCACCCACTTCGGCGCGTTCGGCCACAAAGCGCAGGCGATCGAAATTCATATTGGCGCCGCACAGAATGGCCACATAGGTCTGGCCTTTCTTGCGATGCCGCTCTGCGTATTGCTTGATCGCCGCCACCGCTAGCGCCCCCGCGGGCTCGACGATGCTGCGCGTGTCAATGAACACGTCCTTGATGGCCGCGCACACTGCATCGGTATCCACCTCAATAAATTCATCTACCAGATTGCCCGCTATGCGCAGGGTTTCCTCGCCCACCTGCTTGACCGCCGTGCCGTCCGAGAAAAGCCCCACCTCGGGCAGCGCAAGCCTTTGCCCTGCGGCCACCGACTGCATCATGGCGTTGGAGTCGTTCATCTGCACGCCAATCACGCGCACCTCGGGGCGTACCGCCTTGATGTAGTTGGCCACTCCAGAGATCAGGCCGCCGCCGCCGATGGCCACAAACACCGCGTCGAGCCGGTCGCCGGTGCTTTGGATCTGGCGCAGGATTTCCATGGCGATCGTGCCCTGACCGGCAATCACCTCTGGATCGTCGAAGGGATGCACAAAAGTCAGCCCCTTCTTGCGCTCGATGCTCACCGCATGCGCGTAGGCGTCTGAATAGCTGTCACCATGCAGCACCACCTCGCCGCCAAGGGCACGCACCGCATCAATCTTGACCTGTGGCGTGGTGACCGGCATGACGATCACGGCCCGGGTGCCCAGCTTGCGCGCGCTCAGCGCCACGCCCTGCGCATGATTGCCGGCTGATGCGCAGATCACGCCTTTTTTAAGCTGAGCCGCGCTCAAATGAGCCATCTTGTTGTACGCCCCGCGCAGCTTGAAGCTGAACACCGGTTGCTGATCTTCTCGCTTGAGGAGCACCGTGTGCCCGAGCCGCTCACTTAAGTTGTGCGCCACTTCAAGCGCCGACTCGGTGGCCACGTCGTACACCCGCGCCGTCAGAATTTTTTTCAGGTAGTCGGCCGGCTGCAGTTCGTGGCTGCGCTTGCGAGGGCCGCGACTGGGTTGGGGAGCAGGGGTCATGTCGTGCAGGGGAAAGGGACAATGATAAGGGCCGCGATCCCACAGCGGCCCCAAAAAAACAGGCCCGAACCTTGCGGCGCGGGCCTGGAAACCACCCTAGAGGAGTGGAGGAGACAAGCGGTGCAACAATCGGGCAGAGGCCGCAGATTTCAGCTTTTTCGCCAGATTTGCGTGTTGCTTGCTTTGAATTCTAGGTCGTTATTGCTGCGCTGCAGCATCTGGTCTGACGCCCATGCGACGCAGAAGGTTTTTAGGGGCTGCGGCCACCACTTGAAAGGGTTTTGAACATGGAATGCATCGTCAGTTGGGGTGGTCTGCCCGCCATTGAGGGCCGCAGTTCGGCCATGTCTTTCGTGGCGCAGACAGGCAGTGGTCATGTGCTGGTGATGGACGGCGCCCCGGACCCCGCCCAGCCCGGCACCAGTGGTGCCGACCTGGCGCCTCGTCCCATGGAGACCGTGCTGGCCGGGACCGGCGGCTGCACCGCCTACGACGTGGTGCTAATCCTGCGTCGGGGCCGCCATGACGTGCGCGGCTGCACCGTGCAGCTCAAGGCCGAACGCGCCGACACCGACCCCAAGGTGTTCACCCAGATTCACATGCACTTCGTGGTCACCGGCCACAAAATCCCGGCCGTCGCGGTAGAGCGCGCCATTGCCATGAGCCATGAGAAATACTGCTCGGCCAGCATCATGCTCTCCAAGACTGCGGCCATTACCACCAGCTTTGAGCTTAAAGAAGCCGCCTAAAGCCGCAACACAGATGCATGTAGGCGCGCGGCCTTGTGGGAGCGCCGCCCTCGGTGCAATCCCCTTAAATTCGATGCGCCGTGGTCGTCATGACCTTGGCCGAGGCCTTCATCAGGGCCTGCACCGGCCAGGGCAGAGGCAGGGCGCCGGCCTTGGCCGCATCGTGCGCATGACGCGATTCGTCGTCCTGCATTTGGGTCACGATCGCCCGCGAGGCCGCATCGGCGGCAGGCAGCCGATCCAGGTGACCGGCCAGATGGGCCTCCACCTGTCGTTCAGTCTCTTGCAGAAAACCCAGGCTGACTCCATCGCCCAGCCGCCCCGCCACCAGACCCAGCCCAAAGGCGCCGGCATACCAAATTGGATTGAGCAGGGACGGCCTTGCGCCCAGCTCGTCCAGACGTTCACGCGTCCAGGCCAGGTGGTCTTCTTCTTCGCGGCCGGCCTGCTCGAAGTGCTGGCGCAACTGTGCATCCCGGGTGCTCATCGCCTGGGCCGCATACAGGGCCTGCGCGCAGACCTCGCCCACATGGTTGACCCGCATTAGCGCGCCCGCCTCGGCTTTTTCGGCGGGGGTCAGCTCGGTGGTCGCCAAGCTGGCCGCCGGATTGGCCCGACGGGCCCGGGGCTTGGCAAACAGGGTGCGCAGGGCGCCATCGGCGGCGCTGATCAGGGTGTCGGTCAGGGTCATAAGGGTTTGGGGGGCGACAGGCGGTTTTCTTTACAGAAAAGAGATCTATCTGCCCACAATTCGGGTTTTCCCGTGGGATAGTGTAAGGGGCCAGCAAAGCCCCCGCACGAGTCCACCCGGCCCTCCCAGACCCGCTCCTGTTGCACCCCGGCAACGAAACCCAGCCTTTTTAGGCCCATTCCTTTGCCTTGCCGCTCGGGCTCTGGTGCAATCTGCTCAGCTTCCTAATCGGAGCTCGGCCCGGGATCTTTAGTTCCGGTGTCTGATGTTCAACTTTGGAGAACTCTCAATGAAAAAATCCCTGATTGCTTTGGCTGCCTTGGCAGCTACGGGCGCTTTTGCTCAGTCGAGCGTGACGATTTCTGGCGGCCTCAACGTGGGCTACGGCAGCACGGCAGGTGTTGCGTCTTTCAGCAGCAACCAAGCTGCGGCCAACCACGTCACCTTCACCTCCAGCGAGGATCTTGGTGGTGGTTTGAGGGCTACAGCTTCGATCAACGTTCGCTTCAACCCCACCACTGGTTGGAATATCTCTAACGGCGGCGGCGCGCTGCCAGGCACCGCCGGTGCTGATGGCCCCAATGAGTTTGATGCCTTTGCTCAAAACGTTGCCCTGGGTCTCTCGGGTCCCTTCGGTCAAATCAGGTTGGGACGCTTCACAGGCGTTATCCAGGGGCCTTTGGGTGGCTATGACCCGTTTGGCACTGATGCCAACGGCGTTGCCATTACCCCGACCAACATTGCCTCCCGTGCCAATGGCATGATCGCCTACAACACACCCACGATCAACGGGTTCACATTGTGGGTCCAGTCCACTCAAAAGAACAATAACTTGGCCACCGAGGCTGCCACTGCTGCTACCAAGAACGGCACAGAGGTAGCGGTAACGTATGCCCAAGGCCCGTTGAGCGTCTTAGTCGGTAACTCCAACGGTCCGACCGGTAACAAGGGCAACGCTTTCGGCGCTTCCTATAACCTTGGCGTCGCTGTGCCCCGTATTGCCTACGCGAAGACCGAGACTGCGGCTGGCGTGGAAACCAAGGAAACCATGCTCGCCGTCTCGGTGCCTCTGGGCGCCTTCACCCTCAAGGCGGGTCATAGGACTATCGCAATCAGCAACGTGACCACCGATGTCAAGCGCACCGCCTTGGGCGTGACTTATGCACTGAGCAAGCGCACCAGCATCTTGGCCGACACCCACAAAGAGACCGGTAACACCACCGCTGCCACGAACAAGCAGGCCTATTATCTCGGCCTGCGTCACACTTTCTAATCCCCCAGCTGGCCAAAAGCCAGCTTGAGGTTTAGCAAGTCTCCGACCCCGCCTGGGTAACTGGGCGGGGTTTTTT
>JBEIHE010000140.1:0-4723 GCA_040381515.1 Polaromonas sp. | reverse complement strand
CTCCTCCGAGAGGGCCATCACTTGCCGAACGGTGGCATCGGGCGCGATGACCACCGGGTCGCGCAATACGCCCGATTCATAGCGCTTGACCTTGGCCACCTGAGCCGCCTGCTCCTGCGGACTGAGGTTCTTGTGCACGATGCCTATACCCCCTTCTTGGGCGATGGCGATGGCCAAGCGAGCCTCGGTCACCGTGTCCATGGCGGCCGAGACCAGGGGCAGATTCAGGCTGATGTTGCGGGAGAACTGGGTGGAGAGCTGGGTGTCCTTGGGCAGGACCTGGGAGAAGGCGGGGACCAACAGAACATCGTCGAAGGTCAACGCTTTGCCGAGAAGGCGCATGGGATGGCTCCAAAAGAAAGATTCTACCCAGCCGCCCGAGCTGCCCGGGCCGATCAGTAGCCTGGCTTGGCCCCCGGCCGCCGCTTGGCGAACAGCCCTGCCCTCCTGACGCCTTGCCCCTTGAATCGCTCGCGTCGGGCGAGCTTGGGGTCGACCCGCAGGCCGCGATAGATTTCAACTCGGTCGCCCTCCCGCAGAACTGCAGTCAGTTCGCAGCGCTTACCCCAGACACCCACCAGAAAGTCCGGGGCATTCAAAGCATCCGGTGTAAGCCATCCACTTGCGCGAAGGGCCTCACCCACAGTGGCGCCCGGCGGCAGATCGACCGACCATTCCTGCATCTGGCGTGGTCCCAGGCTGCGGGCCAAGGTGATCAGCACCGGCGACCTTTCATGCGCGATGGGGTATCGCCGGCCAACAGGACTTCAGCTTGATCCATACACCTGATGCGCCCGCTTGACGAAGGCATCGACCAAGCTGCCGGCGATACGTTCAAAAACCGGACCGACCAGCGCCGACAGCGCGCTGCTGCTGAAGTCGTAGCTCAGTCGAAATTCGACCTTGCAAGCGCGCTGGTCTGGCCCGCCCAGGGGCGTAAAGTCCCAGCAGCCGTCGAGCCTGGAAAACGGCCCCTCGACCAACTCCATCCGAACCTGCCGACCGGGTTGGTGCAAATTGCGCGTGGTGAAGCTCTGCCGCAAGCCTCCGATGGACATCCCCACCCGGGCGGTCATGGCCTCGGCCTCTCTGAGCAACACCTCCGCCTGATCACACCAGGGCAGAAATTGCGGATACCGATCCACATCAGTGACCAGAGAAAACATTTCCTCGGCACTGAACCAGATCAGAACAGACTTGTGAACCGTTTTCATACAATCGAAGGCTGTTCTCATTGTAGAACTGGCAAATCGAGCACCTATTAATGGCCCAAAAATCTCCCGATAGCCGCAACCCTGCCACCAAGAACGGCGGGCGGATCGCGGAGAACAAGCGCGCTCTGTTCAACTATCACATTGAAGAGCGTTTTGAGGCCGGCATGGTGCTCGAAGGCTGGGAGGTAAAGGCCGTGCGGGCGGGCAAGGTGCAACTGACCGATGGCTATGTCGTGGTCAAGGATGGCGAACTATTCATGATCGGCTGTCAGATCAATCCCCTGGGCACCGCTTCCACGCATGTCAGACCCGATTCGGTGCGCACTCGCAAGCTGCTGATGCACAAGGATGAAATCCGCCGACTGATCGGCAAGACGGAGCAAAAAGGCTACACCCTGGTTCCTCTGAATTTGCACTGGAAGAGCGGCCGCATCAAGTGCGAAGTCGCCCTGGCCAAGGGCAAGGCCGAGCATGACAAGCGCGACTCCATCAAGGAGCGTGAGGGCAAGCGCGAGGTGGAGCGCGCGATGAAATCGCGCCACCGCTAAAGTTTCTATCGGCCTTCAGTCCTTTGCCATGCCTGCTGAACTGGATCGCGCTTGAGCCTGGGGCTTAGCGTAGATGCCGCAGAGGATGGAGCTCCGGCGCCCAGGGGCTCACAAAAAACTGCGCCACCTCGGCGGGGTCTACGCTCCCCACATCGGCGGGCTTCCAGACGGGCTGATGGTCCTTGTCCACGGCCAGGGCCCGGATACCCTCCACCGTTTCGCTGTCAGTCACGGGCCGCTGATGAAAGCAGCGCCACACCATATCGCGCTCCATGCGCAATTCGTCGGCCAGTGACATGTGGCGCGCGCGTCTGATTTGCTCCAGGGTGACATACAGCATCAAGGGGGATCGCTCCCGCAAAGCCGCTGCCGTCTGCCGGCACACCTCGTCAGAGCTGGCATCGAGCGCGGCCAGTATCTGCGGCACGGTGGTCTGGCTGAATGCGGCCTGCAGCGCTTCGTGCAGAAGCGGGCCTTTTACGGCTGCAGGCTCCGGCAGGCTGGCCAAGGCCTGCGCACCGCTGTCAAAGGGCGTGTGGGCCAGGTGCTGCCAAATTCCAGCCTGCGCGGCAGATTCGATTCGCCGATCGGCCAGTCCATAGGCAATGGCCGCATCAGCGCCGATCACCTGCCCGGTCAGGGCCAGGTATTCACCCACCGCGCCCGGGCACCGGCTGAGAAAGTAGCCGCCACCGACGTCCGGGAACAGACCAATCTTGGTTTCGGGCATGGCCATCTTGGTTTTTTCGGTCACCAGACGCAGCGCAATGCCCTGGCACAAGCCCATGCCGCCGCCCATCACCACGCCATCCATAAACGCCACGATCGGTTTGCCGTAGCTCTGGATCAGGTGATTGAGGGTGTATTCCCGGGTAAAAAAATCTTCCAGCGCCGCATCGTCGGACCGGGCTGCATCGTGAAAGAAACGAATGTCACCCCCCGCACAGAAGTGACCAAACCAGCGCTGCGGATGGCCCATAGCGCCGGTCTTGTTGCTGCCGCGCAGCGCCACCAGCGCCACGGTCGGGTCATCGCGCCACTTCAGCAAGGCCTCGGTGAGGCTGACGATCATGTCCAGCGTCAGGGCGTTCATGGCCTCCGGTCGGTTCAGGGTGATCAGCCCAACGCTGACACCGCGCTCAATCAAAACATGCGATGACGGTGAAATTGACATGACCCAATCCTCAGGTGCTTCGCTGCCGCATTCCGATGAGCTCGTTGGCGATCAGTGCCCCGATGACCAGGGCCCCACCCGTCAGCACATTGGGGCCGGGTGCCTCCCCTGCGCCCACCCAGGCCCAGAGAATGCCAAAAATCACCTCCAGCAAAGCCAACAGCGAAATCTCGGGGGCCTTGAGCGCAGTCGCGCAGAGCACTGACAGCACGCAGGGAATGGCCAGTTGGGTCAGGCCAAGGAAGGCCAGCCAGGCAATGTCATGCCCACTGGCCGAAAAAGGCAAGGCCAGCGGCAAGGTGACCAGGCTGGAGATGACTGCACCGATCAGAACGGCCGGCACCAGGTCGATCTTCTGGCCCAGGTTCTGGCTGCGCTGCACCAGCGTCCAATTGACGGCGCCGGCAATGGGCACCAACAAGGCCACCGCCGTACCCGCGAGCTGTTGCGCATTGCCCACGGCAAACTGCTGACCATGCATCCAGGCAATACCCATGCCTGCAGCGGCAATCGCCCCCCAGGTGTGAGGTGCAATCCGATGTCCGATCACCACCCAGGCCACCACGGCCGTGAGCAGCGGGCCTATGGCCAGGGTGACCAGCACATTGGCCACGCTGGTCAAGGTCAGGGCCAACATGAAGGCGGTGAACATCACACTCCAGCACAGGCCGGACAGCCACAGTGTCTTGCCCCCCGAGCCGATGCGCGTAAACACGGCGCGGCCCTGAAACAGCGGCAGGATGATCAACAGGGAGATGACCGTAAAGAAGCTGCGCCAAAACGTGATCTCAAAGCTGCGCGCTTGTTCGAGCTGACGCGTCACCACCCCGGCAGTAGACCAAAGCAGCGTGACGAAAATCATCAAAAAAACGGCCCGGCGGTGTGTCAGAGTCATGAGGCAAAATTTTCCGCTGAAAACGACGGGGCTAAAACAGGGCCCGCGGCGCGTGGATCAAAATCTGCGCCAGAGACGGTCTCATACGGACCGCTCCGGGCATCCCGATCGGCCCGGGTGTCAGGCCTCGCGGCTGGCGCGCTTGCGCTCATGTTCCTTGAGATGACGCTTGCGCAGGCGCACACTTTTGGGGGTGATTTCGACCAGTTCATCGTCTTCTATGAACTCCACTCCATACTCCAGCGTCAGCTCGATCGGCGGCGTGATCTTGATCGCATCCTCCTTGCCGCTGACCCGGAAATTGGTCAGCTGCTTGGTGCGCGTGGCATTGACCACCAGGTCATTGTCCCGGCTGTGAATGCCCACGATCATCCCTTCATACACCGGATCGCCGGCCCGCACAAACATGCGGCCCCGGTCGTCGAGCTTGCCCAGGGCATAAGTGAAGATTTCGCCGTCGTCCATAGAAATCAGCACCCCGTTCTTGCGGCCGCCAATCTCGCCTTTGTGCGGCTCATAGCTGTCGAAGATGTTAGAGATCAGCCCCGAACCACGGGTCAGATTGAGAAATTCATTGGAAAAGCCGATCAGTCCACGTGCGGGTATGCGGTACTCCAGCCGCACCCGGCCGCGCCCATCGGGTTCCATATTGACCAATTCGCCCTTGCGCTCACCCAGGGCCTGCATCACGCCGCCCTGATGCTGTTCCTCGATATCGGCCGTGACCAATTCGATCGGCTCGCAACGCTCACCGTTGATGTCCTTGAACACCACGCGTGGCTTGGAGACCGCCAGTTCGTAGCCCTCGCGGCGCATGTTTTCCAGCAAGATGGTCAGGTGCAATTCGCCACGGCCATAGACTTCAAATATGCAATCTTCGTCAGTGGCCTTG
>JBEIHE010000139.1:0-5074 GCA_040381515.1 Polaromonas sp. | reverse complement strand
TCGCGCGCCGAGTCAGGTCAAGCAATCATTTAGTCGGAAGGTGGGTCTTAAGGTGGGTAAAAAGAAATTGTTTGGTTGTCACATTGGGAGATATGACTCCCTCCGTTTCCGCCAGAACAAGTCCTGCTAACTCGCTCAGTCGGGTTGCAAGGCGCTCAGAGCCCCGCACCGCGCGGGGCTTTTTGCTTTTGCGCCCTGACTGACCCCATCGCCACCTACCCCCGAAATCCGTCTCAAACCCCGTTTCGTCTCAGAACCTCCTGACTTCTTTGCCGAGAGGGGTGGGCGAAAACTGGTGTTTTGGTACCGTACCGATTGAACGATCGACTCAAATGTTTTACTTGTGATGCTTGTGCCCGGGGCCATGATGGCCATGGTGTTTCCCCGCCTCAATTCGCACCAGCCCTTCGAATAGTGAGAACTTTTTGACTTGGTCGGCCGGCAGGCGCTTTTCGGCCTCAACCACCTTTTGTACCAAGCGTTTTGCCGTGGATGCACCGACTCCGGCCGTCTCAAGCACGGAGGCATTAAGTAGACCATCGCCCGCGCAGACGTGAATGGTCCATTTACCCCCATCGCTTTTTAGCAAGGCGCGACCACCTTTGTCTTTCTGTATCCAGCCGGCAATCGCGTAATTGCCTTCCACAGTAACTGGCACGACAGTCAGCGGTGCGTCTGGCCTATCGAACTGAGCCTTCATCACGTGTTCGATGGATTGAGCACTTGTTTTGTGGGTTGCTGGCTTTTCGTGTGCAGCGGTCGGGGGTACCGCTAGCGTGAATGATGCAGCTACGAGGCAGGTGACAGGAAAATTCTGGCGAAAGAATCGGATCATGTTGATTTCTCCGGGAAAGTTTTAGAAAAGTCCTTTTCTGGCTTTCTGTTGCGGCCATGGATCTGGGCAGAAACCGCTGGGTCAATACAGTGGGGTGCAGTAGGAAAACGAGCTTGTATGAAATCTCCGAACCAGGGCGTCGCGGCGCTGTGAGTAGCCGCAAACCAAACACCCGCGAGGTGCAGTCGCTACGGACCTAGGTCAGGAGGAGCTAGGGGGCCCACGAGAGGGCAAGGGCGGAGCCGTAAGGGCGGCGATGTGGGCCGCTGCTAGTGGCTGCAGGGCATGAGTCAGGGCGGAAGGCCTGATCAAAAGGGCGTTGAGGCGGAGGAGAGGCGCTGCCACCGAAGCGCAAAGTGGGCAATCCATCGTGGCGGAGACCTTTTGGCCATCCTCATTGCCATCGAGATCGACCATCTTCATCCCACCGCCGGCAGAGCAGACGATCTGCATATTGCTTGGCTTGATCGCTGAAGAGGCTATAGCTGAACCCAGGAACAGCGCAAACCAAGCCAGCATGAGGCTGGAGACAAGCTTTGAGCGTCGCAAAGTTTCCATCGGAAGATTTTCGCATGGGTAGTTTGAATCCCCGACCCCACCAAAAAAGGGGGTCTGAAAGGTGAGCGATTTAGTTAAACAATCTCTTCTGGGCCCCGCCAAGATTCATTCGAACTGATTCCAAGTCGTTCGAACAATTGCCGATCCGTTCGGGACCCCATGGGGCGTTCCTAGAACGCCTTCCGGACCAAGCTGGCCTCCACGTAGGCCTCGATGTCTTTGAGCCGGTACAAGACCTTACCCACGATCTTCAGATACGGCGGCCCCTCGCCGACGGTGCGCCAGCGCTGAAGGCGCGCGACGGAGCACACCCAGCGATCGGTGAGCATCTTTTCGGTCAGGAGTTCTCGGCTGGGATCGGCCGCGACCGCCGGAGCCTGGAGTGGGGGCTCTGGTTTGTTCTCTCTTGCCGCCGTTCTGGCGATGCTGCCGGCCAGTACATCCAGCACATCGCGGGTGCTTTCCGGCCGTGGTGTCGCAGAAGAGGGGTGGCTATGTGCCTCGGTGCTTGTATGGGGTGATTTCATACAAGTTCATACCGGAGGTTTGAGCGTTTTTTCTCAGCGGAGTGGGGCTGCCTTCGGCCAGAAGCAGTCGTTTAAAAAACTGCCATCGGCTCGTGTTTCAGAGGTGCGACAGTGTCCTCCGTCGGCCCGCAAATTCAACATCAGGAAAAAACTGCTCAGCGATCTTTCGGAAATCTCCACCAAGGCAGTTCCCTGTGCAGACTCAGAACCTCACCACTGCGGCGTGGAGCGTAGCCAGGCAGCTGTGCGAGTTGCATGTTCCACGCGGGCTGTTGCAGTAAATCCCGGAGGGCTGCGATGGGCGGCTCATCCAAGGCCGACTTCAAGCACACGAGGTAATAGTCTTCTTCGAGGAGCGGCACGAAATCCAAGGCGAGCCGCCGCGCTGCCGCCTCGATCACCAAACCGGCATCTGCATCGCCGGAGAGTACGGCCTGCACCACCGCCGCGTGTGAGGGCTCCTCCCGATTCCATCCAGAGACGTGCTCCTGCCGCAGGCCGGCCTCGGCCAATAACTGCTCAGCGAGCACGCGAGTTCCTGCGCCCACTGCTCTATTGACGTAGCGAGCCTTATTGCGTGCCAAGTCTGCAAAGGATTGCAGCCTTAAGGGATTGCCTGGCGCCACGGCAAGACCCTGCCGACGTCGTGCGAACCCAATAATTTTGTGTTGCCCTGGCTGCAGCAAGGGCTGATAGGTGCGCTGCGCGAGCGTGCCTGATGTCGGTGTTGGTGGGACATGGAAGCCCGCTAGGGTGCAGCGTCCTGCGTTTAGCCCTGCGATGGCATCCACGCTTCCGCAAAAGCGTACGTCCAGATGAAGCTTGGCCTGCACGATCGCCTGCTCGCGCAGCAAAGGAAGGGCATCGTCGTGGCTGGCGAACAGCGTCAGAATATGGGCCGTGTCATCAAACGCCACAGCAAAGACCCGCTCTAACCCGGCCTGCAGCGCTTCGATCTGGGGTGCGAGCCGGGCCTGGGCCTGCCGCTCTGCCCACATCAGCTTCTGTCCGAAGTCGGTGAGTCGTGCCGCCTGGCCTCGCTCCCACACCAACAGGGCTCGGTCTAGCTCAGTCTCCCAGCGCCTGAGTTCCCCCCAGGTATGGCGATATGACTGGCCAAGTCGGCGCGCGGCGCCCGAGATGGACCCTTCCTCTTGAACCGCCTGCAACAGGTCTATCAGCGGATGAGAAATCGGACTAGCCGCATCGCGACGGCCAAAGGCATAGGAAAGCGCAATTTGACGCACGAGTTCAAGTATCGGCCATCCGCCTGAGGCCATGAGGCAGACCGCCTTGCTCGTCCTTTCCCCACCGGGCCGGTGGCCCTCAACCTTGCTGCAAGGTCGCTTATGGGCCTTCCGATACATGTTGAAGCTCCCCTCGGGACACACAGGGCCGTGCGTGATCCTTATGCATCGCACTTCATAACTGGCAAATCCCCGTGCAGCGAGGGTGCACACAACCCTAAGATAACGCTGAATATGAGCACTTTTTCCGAGAGCGCAGGCATGGCCCTGAGCCTGATCGCCAGTCTGGACCCCGTCCTCCTTGCTATCGTCGCTCGCTCACTGGCAGTGAGCGCGACAGCATGTGCGCTGGCCTGCCTGGGGGGGCTGCTGTTGGGAGCTTGGTTGGGAGTCAGCCGTTTTCCCGGACGGCATGGACTGCTGACCGTCTTGAACACCCTGCTGGCCGTGCCATCGGTGCTGGTGGGTCTGGTCGTCTATCTCCTGCTTTCCCGCTCCGGACCGTTGGGATTTTTGGGCTGGCTGTTCTCGTTCAAGGCCATGGTGCTGGCCCAGGCCCTGCTCGTTCTGCCGGTCGCCACGGCACTCACGCGGCAGGTGATCGAGGACGCGGAAGACGCCCATGGGGAGCAATTGCAGTCCCTGGGGGCCGAGAAATTCTTGCGCGGCCTGCTGCTGTGCTGGGATGAGCGCTTGGCGCTGTTCACAGTCGTCATCGCTTGCTTTGGCCGGGCTATCTCCGAGGTGGGCGCTGTGATGATTGTCGGCGGCAACATTGACGGCTTCACACGCGTGATGACCACGGCCATTGCCCTGGAGTCCAGCAAGGGCGACCTGCCGCTAGCAGTCGCTTTGGGGCTGATCCTGCTTGCCGTGGTTTTGCTGCTGAACGTGGGCATTTCCTTGTTGCGTGGCTTGCATACCGCTCAGAGCAAAAAACCTCTTGGAACCATAGAGGCGAGCATATGACCCCGCTGGTCGAACTCGAGGACGTCGGTGTCGAGTTTCGGGGTCTCGCTGCACTGGCTGGCGTGAGTCTGAGCATCATGCAAGGAGAGAAGGTGGCCCTCATCGGGGCCAATGGGAGCGGGAAAAGCACCTTGCTGCGCGTCTTGCACGGCTTGCAGCGCCCTGCCCAAGGCGCCGTTCGGCGCGATAGCTCCATGACGCAGGCCATGCTTTTCCAGCGACCGCACATGCTGCGCGCCAGCGCGTTGCATAACGTCGCGCTGGGCTTGTGGCTGCAAGCCACCCCATGGCAGCAAGCTCGGGCCCAGGCTCGGATTGCTCTGGCTCGGGTGGGCCTGGCAGACATGGCCACCCGCTACGCGCCGTCTCTCTCGGGCGGGCAGCAGCAGCGAGTCGCTTTGGCTCGCGCCTGGACCTTGCAGCCCGGGATGCTGTTACTGGACGAGCCCACTTCCAGTCTTGACCCGCATGCCAAGACCGAGGTAGAGGGCTTGATCGCTGAATTCTGCGCAGCCAACGTGACTCTCATTTTTGCAAGTCATAACCTAGGGCAGGTCAAGCGCCTTGCTTCCCGCGTCGTGTACCTCCACCGCGGGCGGGTGCTAGCTGACCTGCCCGTGCGCGATTTTTTCGAGGGGGCATTGCATGACACCGCCCCTGAGGCCCATCTGTTTTTAAAGGGAGAATTGGGGTGAAGCTTTTTAGCAATTTGCACATGACCACGGCCTTGGCCATGTGGATCACTTTTGCCAGTGTCGCTTGGTCGCAGACCATCACCGTGGCTTCGACCACATCGACCGAGCAGTCAGGATTGTTTGCTCATGTCCTGCCGGAGTTCAAGAAGGCTACAGGGATCGACGTGAAGGTCGTCGCGTTGGGCACCGGCCAGGCCATCGACATGGCCCGACGCGGCGATGCCGATGTGCTGTTCGTCCACG
>JBEIHE010000138.1:0-5241 GCA_040381515.1 Polaromonas sp. | reverse complement strand
GTACCAGGATCCCCTTGCATCAAGACCTAGCCAGCCGTAGCAGGCCGGCACATGGGGCCACTTGGCCAAGGCCGCTTTGACGATATCGTCCATTTCGATTCAGACTCCGCTTTTTTGCAGAAGGCCCATCCATGGGGCAACGGTCCTCATTGAAGCATGTACCTCCTCCAGGCGCTAGAGCCAGGCTTGCAGAAAATCAGCCACCGCGTGCGGCATGGCCAGGACATGGGAGTCGGGCCACCGGGCATCGGCCACCGGAAAACCCACATGGCCACCCTGTTCGGGCTGCCACAAGGTCAGATGATCAGAAACCGAGTGGACACCAGGCAGGCTGAGCGCCGGAATGAAAGGGTCGTTGCGCGCATTGAGTGCAAGTGCCGGCACCGCCACCTGCTTGAGCACTGGCAAAGCCGACGCACGGCGCCAGTAATCCTCGGTTCCAGCAAAGCCATGCAGGGGAGCTGTAAAGACATCATCGAATCCATACAAGTCACGAACCCGCAGCAGGCGCTCGCGGTCAAACAACCCAGGGTATTGCGCGAGCTTGGCCATCGCCTTGGGAATCATGGTGCGCAAGAACATCGGCGTGTACAAGTGGCGATTCAAGCCACGGCCGATTGCCTGTCCACTGGCGCTTAGATCCAGCGGCGCACAGACCGAGGCAAGCGCCTTCACGCAGGTGTCAGCAGTCTGCCCGCTCAGACCGGCCCAGCGCATCAAGGCATTGCCCCCCAGGGAGATCCCCACGGCCAATACGGGGCCTGCGTGCCCCAGACGCAACTGACGCAGCATCCAGTCGATTTCTTCGTGGTCGCCAGAATGGTAGGCCCGCGGCGCCCGATTGATCTGACCCGAGCAACCGCGGAAGTGCGGCACAGCAAAGCGCCAGCCACGATCCCGGGCCACAGTGGCAAACGCCTGAGCGTAGGGGCTTTGGGATGAGCCCTCCAGCCCGTGAAACAGCACCAGCAAAGGCGCGTCCGAGGAAAAGGCTGGCCCAGTCGCATGACTGCCCCCCTGCGGTGTGGGCGTGAGCCAGTCCACGTCCACAAAATCATCATCTGGCGTAGTCAGTCGCTGTCGACTCCAGAGGACGGGCTCGGCCGTCTGGCAGCGCGATCGGCGAGCCGCCCAGATCGTCTGCGCATGCCCGCCAGGCAACCACCAGGGAGCGCTGTAATGCATCGGAGCAGGAGGTCGGATCAAGAAAAGGGCGTCCAGATCAGTGCAGCACCGTCGCCGCACCTCCGCTCTGGCCCGCTTCACTCAGTCCGCCTGGAGTGGCATGATGCGCCACCATGCGCCGTCCTCTGGTACACATTGGTCGCGATCACGAGCGCCTGCGCGGGTCCATCCGGAGTCAAAACATCCAATCGTTCGATCAGGTTGTGCATGCAGCCCCCCAACATCTCCAACCGATGAACCTGCTCCGGCCAGGCCATGATGGTCCCATTGGCAAACAAAGCCTCGAAGCTGGCCCGGATGAGCCGCGGGCCGACGAGCCGTCCGCCACCCGGATGGACACAGACAATTTCATCCTCATCGGCCCAACAGGCCATGAGCTTTTCCAGATCGCCCGTTCGAAGAGCCTCATAGAAAGCAGACTCGACCTCATCGGCAGAATCGGCGTGCGGGGGTGGGTTCTGGGGCATGGGCCTGCCTATGTCTAGCGTTTGCTTGTCAGCCGGTGTCGGATCTGTCCGGGTCTAGGGGACCGAACTGAAAAAACTACTCGCGTTTGAGGTATGTTAGTGTCTGTTGAGGAAACCATCCCATGAACCGCTCTCATCCCTTGCGCATCGCTTCCCTTTTTTTGCTGGCTTGGCTCAGCCTGCTGCTCGGCGGCTGCGGCTATAACGACTTCCAGCGCCTCGACGAGCAAACCAAGGCGGCCTGGTCGGAAGTTCTCAACCAATACCAGCGCCGCGCCGATCTGGTGCCCAATCTGGTGGCCACGGTCAAGGGCGAAGCCTCGTTCGAACAGGAAACGCTGACCCGGGTGGTAGAGGCGCGGGCGCGCGCCACCGCGATACAGGTCACGCCAGAACTGCTCAACGACCCCCAGGCCCTGCAGCGATTTCAAGATGCCCAGGTCGGTCTGGGCTCAGCGCTCTCGCGACTGCTGGCCATCAGCGAAAACTATCCGACCCTCAAGGCCAATCAGGGCTTTCAGGACCTACGGGTCCAGCTGGAAGGAACGGAAAACCGGATCACCGTGGCCCGCAACCGCTATATACAGGCGGTGCAGCAGTACAACACGCTGGTGCGCAGCTTTCCCAGCAACCTCACTGCTCTGGTGCTCAGTTATCCGGTCAAGCCCAATCTGAGCGTGAGCAACGAGGCGCAGATCAGCCAGCCTCCGACGGTTGACTTCCAGAAAAAGTAGGCGCAGGGCAATGGGCACAGCGGCTCTGCCGGGTCTTGTGGATACGCTCTGGCGCACTGCCATGCGCTCGGCCTTGCGCACGGTCGTTCGGTGGGGGCTTATCGGTCTGAGCAGCGCGACCGTCCTGGTACCGGCCTATGCCCAGCCCCTACAAGCCATTCCCACGCTCACGTCGCGGGTGATCGATCAAACCGCCACTCTGAGCGCCGGTCAGCAAGGAGCTCTGGAGGCGAAATTACAGGCCTTCGAACAAAGCCAAGGAACGCAGATCGTGGTGCTGATGGTGCGCACCACTGCGCCTGAAGACATCACCGACTATACGCAGCGAGTGGGCGAGGCCTGGAAGATCGGGCGCAAGGAGGTGGGCGACGGTCTGCTGCTGGTCATTGCCAAGGACGATCGAACCCTGCGCATCGCCCCGGCCAAGGCTCTGGAAGGCGCCGTCCCTGATCTGGCGGCCCGGCAAGTCATCGATCGCGTCATCGTGCCGCGACTGCGCGAGGGCGACTTCGCCGGCGGCATTTCAGCGGGGCTTGACCAGTTGATGGCCCGCATCAGTGGCGAGGCGCTGCCCACGGCGCAAGAAGGCGGCTCAAGATCGGTTGCCCAGATGGAATGGAGCACCTTGCTGGTCCTGTTGTTCATCGCAGTGCCCGGACTGGCGCGCCTGCTCGCAGGTGGGCTTGGACGCAAACCGGCAGCCCTGCTCACCGGCATCGGCGCAGGACTGCTGGCCTGGAGCTTGGGCGCGGGTCTCTTGCTCAGCCTGCTGGCCGTACCAGTGGCCGCGCTCTGGGGATTGATAGCCACCCTCGCCCACTGGCGGATAGACCGTACAAGGGGGGGCTGGGGTGGACCAGGAGGCAGTTCCTGGTCCAGCGGCGGTTTTCGCAGCGGTGGCGGTGGCGACTTTGGGGGCGGCGGCGCCTCAGGCCGGTGGTGAGATGAAACCAGTCCCGTCTGCGCCTATGCCGCTTGCGTCCTGGCTGAAATTTGCAGCTCGGCAGCTCTGGTACGACAGGGCAGAGGTCGATCGCCTTCTGGGCCGCAACTGGACGGAACGACTAGGGTTGCTGGTAGGTCAAGCCGAGACGGGTAGCGCGGGCGAGGTGCGTTTGTGCATCGAAGCTGCGCTGCCAGGGACCGATGTGATGCGGGCCCGCAGGCTTGGAGTCGAACAGGTGGTGGGGGATAGGGCCCTGAGCCTGTTCAGCCAACTGCGCATATGGGACACCGAGCGCAACAGCGGCGTCCTGCTTTATGTGCTGGTATCTGAAAGAGCGCTGGAGATCGTCGCCGACCGCGGCTTGCGCGCGATCGATGCGCAGGACTGGAAACAAGTGGCTCTCGGAGCCACGGAGCGACTGCGAGCCGGACAACGCGAACAGGCCCTGGCCTGGGCACTGGAGGAAAGCCGGCGGCTATTGAAACAAACGGGCCTGGCCGAGGGCGGCGCTGGCAACGAGCTCGATGACAGGCCCGTCGTGCAGTGAGGCCGTGAAGCGCTGACCGGCTTGCAGGCAGTCGAAGGGCTTCAGCGCTTCTGCCGGAACTTGCGCAGAGCGGCAATCTGGGCAGCCATCACCGCCAATTCCGACTGCGCCTTGGCCAAATCGATATCGCTCTTGGCATTCTTGACGGCTTCTTCAGCGACCTTGCGGGCCTCACTGGCTTTGGCCTCATCGAGATCCTTGCCGCGAATGGCCGTATCGCTGAGAACAGTAACGTGATCAGGCTGCACCTCAAGCACACCCCCAGCCACAAAGACGAACTCTTCCGAGCCATCAGGCCTTTCAATGCGCACCGCGCCGGGGCGGATGCGCGTGATCAGAGGCGTGTGGCGCGGATAAATACCGAGCTCGCCAGCCTCACCGGGCAGGGCCACGAAACGGGCCTCACCCGAGAAGATGGACTCTTCGGCGCTGACCACATCCACGAGGATGGTGCTCATGGCTATTCCTTAGACTTTCTTGGCTTTTTCAAACGCTTCGTCAATGGTGCCGACCATGTAGAAGGCCTGCTCGGGCAGGTGGTCGCACTCGCCGCTGACGATCATCTTGAAGCCACGGATGGTCTCGGCCAAGGGCACATACTTGCCCGGCGAGCCGGTGAACACCTCGGCCACGTGGAAAGGCTGCGACAGGAAACGTTGGATCTTACGGGCGCGAGCCACGGCGAGCTTGTCCTCGGGAGCCAGTTCGTCCATGCCCAAGATGGCAATGATGTCGCGCAGCTCCTTGTAGCGCTGCAGGGTGCCCTGGACGGCGCGGGCAGTACTGTAATGCTCCTCGCCCACCACGTGCGGGTCGAGCTGACGGCTGGTGGAGTCCAGCGGGTCCACGGCGGGGTAGATACCCAGGGCAGCGATGTCACGCGAGAGCACCACGGTGGAGTCCAAGTGAGCAAAGGTCGTGGCAGGCGACGGATCGGTCAAGTCATCGGCGGGCACATAGACGGCCTGAATAGAAGTGATCGAGCCGACCTTGGTGGAGGTAATACGCTCTTGCAGACGGCCCATTTCCTCAGCCAGTGTCGGCTGATAACCCACCGCAGAAGGCATACGACCCAGCAGAGCAGACACTTCGGTACCAGCCAGGGTGTAGCGGTAGATGTTGTCCACGAAGAACAGCACGTCACGACCCTCGTCCCGGAAGGACTCGGCGATGGTCAACCCGGTCAGGGCCACGCGCAGACGGTTGCCCGGGGGCTCATTCATCTGCCCGTAAACCATGGACACTTTGGACTCAGCCAGATTGTCGAGCTTGACCACACCGGAGTCGGCCATCTCGTGATAGAAGTCGTTGCCCTCACGGGTGCGCTCGCCCACACCGGCAAACACGGACAAGCCCGAGTGC
>JBEIHE010000137.1:0-5316 GCA_040381515.1 Polaromonas sp. | reverse complement strand
ACTGGCTGTCGCGGGTCTGGCCTTTTGGTGGAGCCGCAAATGAACCCCGGTGAACTGCTGATCGACGACGAGGTGCTGGAACTCAATACAGGGCGACGCACCCTCACGCTGGTGGTGCACAACACCGCCGACCGGCCAATTCAGGTGGGCTCACACTATCACTTTGCCGAGACCAACCACGCCTTGTCTTTTGACCGCCAGGCCGCACGCGGCATGCGGCTCAATATCGCCTCGGGAACCGCCGTGCGATTCGAGCCGGGCCAGCAGCGCACGGTCGAGCTGGTCGAATACGCCGGCGCACGCCAGGTCTGGGGCTTTCAGGGCCAGGTGCAGGGCCCGCTTTGAGGGTCTTCTGGATCAACGATACGCGAGCCAGCACGGACACGATCCGAAAGACCGCTGAAAGGAAAGCACATGGCCACCACCACCATCGGAAGACGCGCCTATGCAGAAATGTTCGGCCCCACCGTGGGAGACAGGGTACGCCTGGCCGACACCGATCTACTGGTTGAAGTCGAGGCGGACTACACCCTGCGGGCCGGCAGCTACGGTGAAGAGGTCAAGTTTGGCGGCGGCAAGACCATACGCGATGGCATGGCGCAGTCACAAGCCACGCGCGCGCAAGGGGCCATGGATACAGTGCTGACCAATGCGCTCATCATCGACCACTGGGGCATCGTCAAGGCCGACATTGGCCTGAAAGACGGACGCATCGCCGCCATTGGCAAAGCAGGCAACCCCGATGTGCAGCCGGGGGTGGACATCATCATCGGCGCGGGCACCGAGATCATCAGCTGCGAAGGGCTGATCGTCACCGCCGGCGGCATTGACTCGCACATCCATTTCATCTGCCCGCAGCAGATCGAGGAGGCGCTGAGCTCAGGCATCACCACCATGATGGGCGGCGGCACCGGCCCCGCCACCGGCACCTTTGCCACCACCTGCACGCCCGGCCCCTGGAACATTGAGCGCATGCTGCAAGCGGCCGACGCCTTTCCCATGAACCTCGGGTTTCTGGGCAAAGGCAACGCCAGCCGGCCCGAGGTCCTGCGTGAACAAATCAACGCCGGCGTCATCGGTATGAAGCTGCATGAGGACTGGGGCACAACACCGTCGGCCATCAGCAACTGCCTGGACGTGGCCGATGAGACCGATACCCAAGTGGCCATTCACTCCGACACTCTCAATGAATCGGGCTTTGTGGAAGACACGATTGCCGCCACCAAAGGCCGCGGCTTGTGCGCCTTCCACACCGAAGGGGCGGGTGGCGGCCACGCGCCGGACATCATGAAGGTGGTCGGGCAAGCGAACTTCCTGCCCTCCTCCACCAACCCCACCATGCCCTACACCGTCAACACGCTCGACGAGCATGTGGACATGCTAATGGTCTGCCATCACCTGGATGCCTCGATCGCCGAAGACCTGGCCTTTGCAGAGAGCCGCATCCGCAAGGAAACGATTGCTGCCGAAGACATCCTGCACGACCTGGGCGCCATCAGCATGATGAGCAGCGACTCCCAGGCCATGGGGCGAGTCGGTGAAGTGATCTTGCGCACATGGCAGACCGCACACAAGATGAAGCAGCAGCGAGGCAAGCTGCCCGGCGACAGCGAGCGCCACGATAACTTCCGCGTCAAGCGCTATGTAGCCAAGTACACCATCAACCCGGCACTGGCCCACGGCATCTCGCACGAGGTGGGTTCGATCGAAGTGGGCAAATGGGCCGATCTGGTGATCTGGCGTCCCGGGTTCTTTGGCATCAAGCCCTCGATCATTCTCAAAGGTGGGTTTATCGCGCAAGCAGCCATGGGTGACCCCAATGCCTCGATTCCCACCCCGCAGCCGGTGCACTACCGCCCGATGTTCGGCAGCTTTGGCGGCGCCCTGGCCCGCGGCTCTCTCACTTTCGTTTCCAGAGCGGGCATGGCAGCGGGCATCAAGGAACGCTACGGCCTGAGCAAGACCTTGAGCGTGGCCCACCAGATACGCGCGGTGCGCAAGCAGCACATGGTGCATAACAGTTACTTGCCGGTGATGGAGATCGATGCGCAGACCTACGAGGTGCGCGCCGACGGCCAGTTGCTCACCTGCGAGCCGGCGCGCAGCCTGCCGATGGCCCAGCGCTATTTCCTTTTCTGAGCCGCCCTGCCGGGCTGGTCTAATCACGCCATGCTTGAAGTCTCCAAACTTATCGCTCGCGGCGCTGGCCTGGCCCCGGTGCTGGTCAAACGCGCCACCACCGTCGAACTGGACTGGGATGTGCGCCAGAAAAGCCGCTTCGATGCGACCGACTCATCGGGCCGCAAGCTCGGCGTATTTCTGGCTCGAGGCACGGTGGTGCGTGGGGGCGATGTACTAGTGGCCAGCGACGGATCCCTGATCCGCGTCATCGCCGCCCCGCAGGCGGTGCTGCGCATCACGCCCTGCCCCTCACACGGCTCGCCGTTTGACCTGATCCGCGCCGCCTACCACCTGGGCAACCGGCATGTGCAGATTGAGCTGCAAAGCGATCACCTCAAAATTGAACCCGACCATGTGCTGGCCGACATGCTGCGCGCCATGCACCTGATCGTCAAAGAGGCCGATGAAGGGTTTGAGCCCGAGGCAGGCGCCTACGCCGCCGGCGGCCATCATCACCACGGGCACGAGCACCACCATGCCCACTCGCATGGCCATTCTCATAGTCACGATCATGGCCACCCCCATGCGCATGACCCCTCTCATGCGCACGATCACACGCACCAGCACGGCCCCAAGCCATCTGCCGCCGGCCCGGTCACCTCATGAACACCTCGGCGCCCACCCTGTCGGTGCTGACCGCACCGAGCCTGCTGCGCCTGATCTGGCTGGCCTCGCCAGCTCTGCCGATAGGCAGCTTCTCGTATTCGGAAGGTCTTGAATCAGCGGTCGAGGCCGGCCTTGTCACCACAGAAGAGCAGGCCGGCATCTGGCTGCTGGACCAGCTGCACCTGAGCCTGGCCCGAAGCGACCTGCCAGTGCTGGCGCAAGCCCTGCCGGCCTGGCGCCAAGGCGATCTGGATCGGGTGCGCAAGCTCAACGACTGGATGCTCCAGACCCGCGAAACCAGCGAATTGCGCCAACAAAGCCTGCAGATGGGTCGCTCATTGGTCGAGTGGCTGCGACACGACGGCGCAGCTGAGCAGTTACCGCTTCGCGTCTGCGCCACGCTCCCCCCTACCTACCCGGTCGCTTTTGCACTGGCAGCCTCAATCAGCCAGGCCTCGCCGCGCGATGTACTTCTGGCTTTTGCCTTCGGCTGGGCCGAGGCCATGATGCAGGCCGCTATCAAGACCGTACCGCTGGGCCAGAGCTCAGGGCAACGTATCCTGGCCCGACTGTCTCTGGCGATCCCCGATGTGGTTGAGCAAGCGCTGGCCACTGGCGACGAAGAGCGGCAAGCCTTCAGCCCCATGCTGGCCATTTTGTCGAGCCAGCACGAAGTCCAGTATTCGCGTTTGTTCCGCTCCTAAGCCCTTCTCCCCCCTCTCCGCATCACCATGACCCTGCACCACATCGCCCATCGCACCAAGAAACTGCCTCCTCTGCGGGTGGGCATCGGCGGGCCGGTCGGCTCGGGCAAGACCACCTTGCTTGAAATGTTGTGCAAAGCCATGCGACAGCGATACGACTTGGTGGCCATCACCAACGACATCTACACCAAGGAAGACCAACGCCTGCTCACCGTGAGCGGCGCGCTGCCGGCCGAGCGCATCATGGGGGTGGAAACCGGTGGCTGCCCGCATACCGCCATCCGTGAAGACGCCTCCATCAACCTCGAGGCGATCGACCGCATGCTTGAGCAGTTTCCTGATGCTGATGTGGTGTTTGTCGAAAGCGGTGGCGACAACCTGGCGGCCACCTTCAGCCCTGAGCTCAGCGACCTCACGCTCTACGTGATTGATGTGGCGGCCGGCGAAAAAATTCCTCGCAAGGGTGGGCCGGGCATCACCAAGAGCGATCTGTTCATCATCAACAAGACCGACCTGGCGCCCCATGTCGGCGCCGACCTCAAGGTGATGGAGGCCGATACGCTGCGCATGCGCAGCACCCCCAAGGGCCTCAAGCCCTTCGTCATGACCAACCTCAAGACGCTCAGCGGCGTGGACCAGGTGGTGGCCTTTATTGAAGAGCGCGGCATGCTCAAGCTGGCTTGACATCCCCTGCAACGGCCGGTCGATCGCTCATGGCGGCATGAGATAAGCCCCACTTACTGCCGCAGCGTCTTGTTTCAATGTTTCACGTCCGCCAAGGGCGGTGAACCTGTTTGCAGGCCCGAAGATCGGGCATGGACTTTCAGCCTCCAAGCGCACCCCTGACACAGGCCGTGCTCCTCTCCTCGAACGGAGAAATTGCCGACCATACTCGGGACGAGCTCGACCCGGTGGAGTCCACCCTGGTCATACCCCTGGTGGCCCGCGCCCTGGGTGACCGGCTGTTTCCCAATATGGCGGTCAGCGACTGCGATGCAGCCACCGCGCTGGCTGGGCTCGATCTGGATGCGCAGGACTATCTGGAGGACCGACTCAGCGTGTATGGGGTGCTGGCTCGCACCCATATCCTGCGGGAGTTGGCGCAAGACTTCTTTAACCGGCATCCCCGGGGCTGGGCGGTCAACCTGGGCTGTGGCCTGTCCTCCTACTTTCAGTGGCTCGATCGTGGTCGCAATCAATGGCTCGACGCCGACCTGCCCGCTGTGGTCGCGCTGCGCGAACGCCTAGTGCCCAGCCAGGGGCAGCACCACCGCAATGCAGTGGTCGACCTGCGGCAGCCCCACTGGTGGCAAGACCTCGGCTTGCCCGAAGGCCCGCATGCCCCGCCGGTGCTGGTCATGCTCGAAGGCGTGCTGATGTACCTGGAGCCCGAGCAGGTGCAAGACCTGATGCGCGAATTTGCCGCGCACGCACCGACCGGCTCCGAGCTGCTCTTTGACAGCCTGAGCTGGATGGCGGTGGGCCATGCCTCGCTGCACCCCTCTGTCTCACGCACCCGGGCGCAGTTTTTATGGGGGGCTCGCCGCATGAGCGACTTCACCGCCGGCCAGCCCCGCTTGCGTCTGCTTGGGGAAACCAGCATCCTCGATGGCTATGACGCCAGTTGGGCTTGCCTGTGCCCCGCGTTTCGCGCGCTGTGGGGCGTGCCCTTGTACGCCGTGATTCGCATTGGCTTGCGCGAGAGCCCGGCCCCTGCCCCTGAGCCTGGGCGGCAAGGCGGCTAAACTACGCCCCGTTCCGGCCTGGAGACTTGGGTGAGTGGTTTAAACCAGCAGTCTTGAAAACTGCCGAAGGGGTGACCCTT
>JBEIHE010000136.1:0-5417 GCA_040381515.1 Polaromonas sp. | reverse complement strand
CCCACGGTTAGCTTTAGGTACAAAATTCAGGGTTCTTAGAAAAAAGCCTCGGTTTGCTCTAACCAACACTCAAACTGAGTTGTGGACTTGATACTTAGAAAGATGCGGCATGCCTAAATCTCATCGGCTCGCATAGAAAATATCGGCGAAGAACTGTTTCTCAATCAAACCCCGGATGCTCACCAACTCACGCCGGGCCGACGCCACCATCGCTTCAGAACCACATGCATAGACTTGAGCATGGCCCAACTCTGCGAAGTCCTCCATCACCGCTTGCTGCACATAGCCACGGCGGCCGCCCCAGTCGGCAGGGGCGGCCCCGGACAGCACGGGCGTGAAGTGCACGCCTGCGTCCTCAGTAGCCCAGCGCATGGCCCGCGCCATGCGGTACAGGTCTGTTGTTTCGCGAGCGCCCCAATACACATGGAAACTTTGACGTTGCGTCCGACCCAGGCGGATCGCGTCTTCCACCATCGCCTGGATCGGCGCAAAGCCGGTCCCCGTGGCGAGCAGAATGACCGGGCCGGTCGTTTCCTCGCGCAAGAAAAAGTCACCCAGCGGGGCTTCCACCTGCAACATACCGGAAAGCGGGGGATTGGCGAACAACCGATCGGAAAAGCTGCCACCTGGACAGTGGCGCACATGAAGCTCAAGGTCAGTGACGCCGCCAACTTGGGGCGATGTGGCTATGGAGTAGCTGCGTCGCCCGCCACCTTGAAGCAGTAGGTCGAGGTATTGGCCTGCCCTGAAGTTTAGTTTGCGGTTCATGGGCAGCCGAAGCCGCAGTATCGCCACGTCCGGCGCGGGTTTTTCGACGCCGGCAACGCGGGCCGGGAATAACTGAGGCTGAAACTCAAGCACCTTCGCCTCTGAAACGTGTATGACGCAGTTTGAACGTGGCACGGCGCGACAAAGGAGCATCACCTCACCAGGCGATGCTTCTGTACCAGCGTTGGCGCTGGTGTCATCAGCCTGTTCTGTTGGGCCGTGAAGACGACCTGAGACCAGCGTGCCCTTGCAGGTACGGCACATGCCGGTGCGGCAGCTGTAGGGAATCGACACGCCGCCGTGCAGCGCCGCCTCAAGTACCGTAGCACCTTGCGGAACCGTCAACTCGAGTCCGCTGGGTTCCAGGCGCACCGAGAACATGGCGGGACTACTGTTCTCGACCGTCACGACGGCGAAGGCAGCGAACTGGTAAAGACGTCACCGAAGTCGAAGATATCGCTGTGCTGGTAGCCCGCTTCGTAGTATTGGATTTCCCACCAGTTGTAATCCAGGTCCTGAATATAAAAAGAGTACACGCCGTGCTGATCCACAGCATCGGCCACTTTGCGAATGCCGTATCGCTCGGTGTTTTCAAGCGCTGCAACGCGGGCTTGGTCCACCGCCTCGCGTGAACGCACGTCTAAGCCCCAATGCGTCAGGTAACTCATGGGGTGAATCTGGTCGCCCACCGCCACGCAGATCACATGAAACTTGAGACCGCAGCGCAGGGCCATCGAACGCTGGCCATGTTGCACCACCTCCAAGCCCAGGAACTCCTCATAAAAACGCCGCGATGCGCTCAAGTCTTTGCATTCCAGTGTGCCGTGCGACATCACGTAGGGCTTGAGGATAGAAGTCTTGGCGGTCGGGTCGACGAAGGCGTCCTCCACCATGTCACGAATCATGCTCATGCTGATGGCTCCGTCGTGTCAACAATCGCATTCACCAGCTCGCCAAGTCCCTCGATCACTACGCTGACCTGGTCGCCTGGCGCTAAAAACTCGTTGCGCCCAGAACCGACACCAGCGGGCGTGCCGGTCAAGATAATGTCGCCCGGTAACAGCGTGGTTCGGCGCGACAGGTGCGCGATCTGCTCGGCGACCGAGAAGATCATCTCCGACGTATTGGAGTCCTGCTTGCTGACGCCATTGACCGCCAGTTGGATGCGCAAATTCTGCGGATCGATGCTTGCTGCGGGGGTCAGCCAAGGACCGATGGGGCAGGAGCCGTCAAAACCCTTGTGGGCCAGCCAGTCAAAGTAAAAAGGGTTGTCCGGAGCGCGCGCCGATCGACGAGACAAATCGCGCGCCGACAGGTCGTTGGCCACCGTGTAGCCCGCAACAAATGACAATGCCTCGACCACTGAAACCCGATGTGCCTTGCGACCGATCACTACCGCGAGTTCGGCTTCCCAATCCAGTTTGTTGCAGCCCTCGGGGCGCTCAACAGGGCCGGGACCGATGACGCAGGCCCGCGTCGGTTTGACGAAATGCCATGGCTCATGATCATTTTGAGGCGGCACTGCGGTGCCTCGAAGTTTCGCCATCTCGGCAATGTGATCATGGTAGTTCGCACCCGCACAATAAACGGTACCGCTTGTTGGTACCGGCGCATGAAGTGTTGCCTGCGCCTGTGGAACCATGGCCGCATGGCAGGACGTTGCCAGCGAGGTTAGACGGGGCAGCCGTTCGCTCCAATGCGCAAGCAAGTCATCCATCGACGTCGCAAGTCCGGCGGCCTGCAAGTCAAGGATGTTGTCGCCGATCAGCAGTCCCGGCATCGGCGAAGACCCTTGCAGGGAATAGTGGATTACCCGCAATGGAGTTGTTTTTGAGGTCATGGTTTCAATCGACATTAATCAGCAGAGATGCCTGCGGCCTGGACTTGTTGGCGCCATTGACGAACCTCACGCTGCATCAACTCGCGGGTCTCGGCCGGGCTCAGGGAATACAAATCGACGCCTGTGTCCTCGACCTGCTGACGGATTTCGGGAATCTGCTGCGCCGCCCGGAAGGCCGCGTTCAGGCGCGTAACTTCCGCTGGCGGCGTCCCTTTGGGCGCGGCCAGCCCGACCCAGGACATCACACTGAAGTTGGGGTAACCGGACTCGGCAACGGTGGGTGTCGCTGGGGACATACGCCAACGACTGTCACCGCTTACGGCCAGTGCGCGAAGGTCACCGCTGCGAAGACGCGACAGGACAGTGGGTGCTGTGAGCACCACAAAATTGACTTGACCGCCAACGGCATCGATCAGGGACGGCATCTCACCCTTGTAAGGGATGTGCAGAAACTTGACCTTGGCCGCGTGGCCGACCAACTCTCCAACAAGGTGAGGCGTGGTGCCGTGGCCGGCTGATCCGAAACTGATCTTGCCAGGGTTCTCGCGAGCCGCATTCAGCAGTTCAGCGAAGTTTTTATACGGCGAATCTCGGGGCACTGCGATCACCAGTGGGTACCGGGTGAATGTGCCAACCCACTCGAAATCGTTGAGCGCGTCATAGCGCAGGTGCTTGCTCATCGCAGGCAGGATTGCGTTGGCCGAAGAGGCCAGTAGCAAGGTGTTGCCATCCGCCTGTGCGCGTGCCACCACCTCAGCCGCAAGGGCACCGCCCGCGCCAACCCTGGGTTCGATAACGAAGGTTTTTTGCAGTCGCTCGCCAGCGTGCTGACCGAGCAACCGCGCCGCATAGTCAATGTTGCCACCTGGCGGGAATCCGATGACGATCTTGGCAACGGGCCCCGCAGCCTGCACGGAGACCGCCGCAGTAGCGCAAAGCAGTGATACGGCGGCAGCGCTGAACATTCGACGAGTGAGGCGCATCAGAGACCTTTCAGCAGAACCAGAAGACAAAGAAAATCTCCTGCACCGTGGATGCAAGAAGAAAAGTACTTCGGGATGGTTTTGATAACGCCAGTTGACGCGCAGATTTCAGCCACTCAAAGAGTGGATTCGCCGCGGCCGAATACGGCCAGAAATTCAACGAAAATCGTTCCAATCACCTCCTCAAATTCTATAGAGCCAAGGTGTTTAAATCCATCGGGTTAACCCGATGGATTACTCAAATTGAAGGTTGGCAATAAAGTCGTACATCCATATTGTCCGTAGGCATCGGCACCCTGAGGGTCAGAACTTCAGGATGAAAGTAACTGTCTGTTTCGGATTAAAGCGTGGACGTCAAGGGAACGGATTCAGATCAATGACTGCTTATCGATAACGCGATTCGATGTAATTGGCGCGATTGTGTTCTATTGAAATACCAGCTACAGGCACATAACAGGAGTTCAACTTACAAACCTGACCGACAGTTCACGACCCAAAGCGGAGATTCGCTCTTGCAGTTTGGACGCCCGGAAGCTGACATTCAACTCGTCAAACCAGTGAGCGCATCTAGTGGGCTTTTGGCCCCTCCCGCTGCCACCTTCAATACATGTGTGTAGATCATGGTGGTGCTCACATCCCCATGACCTAAAAGCTCTTGTACCGTACGTATGTCAGTGCCCGACTGAAGCATATGGGTTGCAAAAGAATGGCGCAGCGTGTGCACAGAAACATGTTTGGCAATTGCCGCCTGCTCGACAGCAATCTTGAGCTTACGACCCAATCTCTCTTCAAAAAGATGATGGCGCCGTTCGATACCGCTACGCGGGTCGATAGAAAGCGTAGGGGACGGAAACACCCAATGCCAAGCCCACGACTGCCCGGCCCGCGGGTACTTGGCTTCCAAAGCTTGCGGCATGAAAACGCCTGAGTGTCCTGAGGCTCTGTCGGCGGCCCAAAGGCTGCGTGACTTGGCTAGTTGCGCTGTCAATACCGGCATCATTGAGATTGGCAACATCACAACCCGATCCTTGTCGCCCTTTCCACTGCGCACAATGATGACCTTGCGGTCAAAGTCTATATCTTTGACTCGCAAACTTAGCCCTTCAGCCAAGCGCATTCCTGTTCCGTACAGAAGCTTGGCCAGGGTACCTTCAACCCCGTCCATCAAGCCCAACACCGATTGCACCTCTTGCACCGTGAGTACGACAGGTACTCGCTTGCGCTCTGGCGGTCGGCCAATGGAATTCATCCATTCGAGGTCCTGGCCGATAACCTGCTTGTAGAGAAACAACAATGCATTGGGGCCTGTCTATGGGTGGCAGGTGAAACTTGTCTTTCATTGGCCAGCATCGTGAGGAAGGACTCGACCTCAGGCTTACCCATGTCCTTAGGGTGGCGCATGGAGCCGTTGCGTCCATGCCAACGGATGAAAAACCGTGCCCAATACAAGTAGGCTTTTTCGGTTTGAAGGCTATAGTGCAGGTACCGAATGCGCTCGCGAAGTTGGTCAAGCAACCGAACTGAACGCAAAACGGGAGCGGCGGCTTTGTCAGATTCAATACACCTGTACATAAAAACAGTATATTGATGTAAGTCCATGAAAACAAGAGATTTTTTGATGAACAATGAACCACGTTATCTGAATGGCTCCCTTGTTACCCTGCAAAATTGTGGGGTACATCAAAGTTGAACTAAACCGCTGACGCGGTGGTAGTCCCCCAGAGGCTAGCACCGCTTTTTTATTGGTACAGGGCTTGCGCAATGCAGCTCACGGGTGAAGCCTTCAAGGCGGGGAATGTTCCCCGGCTTTGAAGGAGAAACCTCAT
>JBEIHE010000135.1:0-5425 GCA_040381515.1 Polaromonas sp. | reverse complement strand
GAGTCGGGCCAACGACCCGCTGAGTGCTCCGGCGTGCAGTGGATGGACCAGAGCCCGCATTGCCGCGGGCCAAGACCTTCGCTCAATTGGGGCAGACGCCCAGTACTTCTGCGGGGATTCGGCGGGGCTTCTCGTGGCAGTATTTCTCCCACCAAACATCGGTCGCCCCGATCATGTGCTCCACCAGCACCCAGTTGCCGCCTCTGCGCTGCAGCAAAGCCGTGACTGTCAGCCCGTCCATCTGCATGCTTTCATTTTTGCCAAAGAGCTTCACGACATCGAACTTGCGGCCATCCTTGCGCTGCGGGTTCGCGTTGACCATAGCCCAGCCCTTGTAGGCTTGAATCGAGTTCACCACAAACTGCACTTCAGCCTGCAACTTCAGTTCTACCGCAGGGCGAACGCCGTCGAGGATGGCCTTGCGCTCTGCCGTTCCCGCGCCCGGGCTGATCAGACGATCCTGCGCCAGCGATGCGGTTGACAAGCCCAAAGCCAGCAGACCCATAAGTCCCCATTTAAAACCGTTCATCACAAGTTCTCCAAATAATCTAAGTTTCTGTCGCTAGCGCAGTCCTGCACACGCAGGCCCCGTGAGCTCTGGCCTGTACTCGAAATGCACCGTATCAAAGTGATACCACTTTCCACCCCAAATAAAGCCTTCGGCTTCAAAAATCTGCACCACGGCTTGTAGGGACTTGTCACGCAGCACAGGCCCCGGATAGTGACAGTGCGCGCCCGCCTTACAGCCAGACCATTGCCAATAGTGATGCAAGTGTTTGGGTAACTGGAAATCGATTGCCGCACCATAGGCGTGCATGCTGCGGCGTTGGGTCCCCGCAATATTACGCCAGTTCAATGAGCCCAGCGGCTTGGCTACATACGCAGCCAGCTCCGGCCGCTTGGCCAGTTCTTGCCCCACCCGCGACAGTGCCTGCGCCGCCCCATGGCGACCCGCAAAGCTGAGCTTGCATTGACAGGGTGCCCAATAGACCGAGGCCAATTGGGACTTCACCTGTGTCAGGTTCTGCCCATAGAGATGATCAAAAAAGGCTTGCGAGCGCAATCGCCCGGGATCCATATTCAGTTCGGGCGCGGCGGTCAGGGCTTGAGCAGGGTAGGGCTGCTCGAATTGCGCCTTCAGGTCGGCATGATCGAGTCGCCACTCATGCGAGCCTTGCGGCAGCCCTTGGTCGTATACCAGCACATCGCCCGCATGCGTGCGCAAGCGATTGGAGTCCAGGATTTCCTTGACGAGATCGGGGTAGGCCCTAAGCAGACAGCTCATGCCCCGAGCGTGCCCCCCAGTGGTCTCTCGGACTTCCACTGGCTTGATTGGCGGGGCGGTGGTGAGCGTGTTCTGCGCTGCAACGGCCATCGGCAGTGCCGCCAGCATGGTCAAAAGACGCCTTGGGTGAACAAGCATCAGTGAAGGTTTTTATTCTGGAACGGCCGACCCTGGCTGATTCTGGTCAGTCTGAAGGTCGCTCAGTTTCAATAGATCCTGATGTACCTGGCCGCTTCTGCGTTAGGCCTTTTGCGCTGCAGGTCAATTGGATTGTCGAAAGGAGAGATCATCTTGACCCGCTTCTTGCACCGCCAGCCATCTCCGGCAAAGGTGCAATCGATGCCCACCATGCGACGTTCATCAAAAAAAGCGCTGGGATATTCGGGGATATAAATGACCCACAGCGCACCGCTCTTGTCGTTATTGCGGTGGCACACAAAAGAGGCGATAGACCTTCCCCCGTTCGCATCTCCCCCCTCTGAGAAATAGGCGACTCCGTTGGAGCATGGAACAGATCCGACATTCTGGGTTTTGGCGAAGGCTGCTTTTTGCATGTCGTTCGGCAAGGCCCCTGAAAGATCTAGGGACCAAACCTCGGAAAAGCGCGCCGATGTGTTGGAAGCAGCCGCAAGTGATAGTCCGGGGAGCAGCCCGCAAAGAAACACACAAAAGGATAAAAAAGTGCGCATAAAAAATCTTGGACCAAAGAGGACGGATTGGCTGGCGGTTTGTGATGTATGGGCCCATCGGTACGATCAACTCTCGCAGAGGGTGCCTGAATCTGATTCTAGGCGTCGACGTTCTCCTGCAGTCATGTTCGATTCTGGGTGCCGACGAAGTGCGCTGAGCAGGTTTTTTCTCTGAAGCTTTAAATATTTCCAGGCCTGATATAAATGACCAACTCAATCTGAACATTAAGGATAAAAAATGAAACATGCTCCGGTCTCAAAAGTTTCTCCACTCGTATTCATGGCCCTTCTCTCACTGGCTTTGAGTGCTCGTGCAGATTTGCTGGCGGAATGCAATCAGACCGCCGGCGCCATCAATAAATCGACCCCCCAGACTCTCGACAGGGTGACCACTCTTTTGAGTGCCGTGTGTTTCAAGGAGGGGGCGACGGTCACCCTCCAGTACAGGAATAAGCTTGATGTCCCCGCCGGGACGGTGGATCAAGCAAAGATCAACACCTTGAAGCCGTCCATGGTCAATGCGTGGTGCACCGATCCCACTCAGCGGCAGGTGTTGAATCAAGTCAACATTCAGTACACCTATTCAGATGCCAAGGGCAAGTACATCGGGAAGGTCGATATTGCAAAAAGGGAGTGCCGATAAGCGTGCTGGCTGTCTTGTCCCAGCCAGAAGGCAAGGGGCTAGAGAAAGTGCATGGAACGACCTTCGTCGCAGTGGATTGGTTCTAAAGAGCCTACCGGTTTAACCATGCCTCTCATGAACTGAAGCAAGCGGCCCAAGGCCCGCCTCCCCTAACTGTCGCGCAAGCCTGAGGTCCCGAGTGCGGAGAGCCCAGAGTTCAGCGCGTGACCATGACGATCCGATCCGCCGGAACTTGCACCTGGAGTTCGACCAACTCACCCCCAGTTTGTAGTTTGGGAAACCCTACCCCTTCAACGGACAGGCGGCCGGGCTTGGCAGCCGGCACTGAGGCCTTGGCGGCGGGAGTCTCCTCTCCCCGCGACAAATCGCGGTTGCCGTCACAGGTGGATAACAAGGCCGGCTGCGTGATCTCCACAGCGCGAACTCGCGAGAGGTCGGCCTTGCTGCGGGCAGCAAGGGGCCTACCCGACTCATCGAGTAGGCGAACTGTCTGAAACTGCGGTGCCCACTGGCCTTGCCCATTGAGTCGACCTGCCGTGATGCACGATTGGCCGAAGGCCTGTGTGGTCGTTGCTGAAAGCAGCACCAGAGCCCAGCCATGACGGTAAAGAAAAGCCCCCGATTTTTTGAGCGGGGCGGCCCCATCCTTCATTGTGTAAACCATCAAAGACTCCTTGGTGTTGAAACGAGAAATTCGAAAAGCTGAGCAGAAAGCGAAACTGCCCTTGTCAAAGCTCGCGGCCCACAAGCACGGACCTCATCTGTAATTGGCCACTGCACCCCAGTCTACCGTTCACTCGTCAATTCGGCCAGTACTTCGCGGTACCTCTTGTTGGCGCAAAACAGGGCGCCAGGGCTGCCATTGGACTGCGTTTGCCATAGCTCATCTTGAGGTGCGGCAAGTGCAGCGCTGGGCTTGCGACCTGTGGTATCAAACCTCGTTCAAATGAAACCGAGTTTGGCTTTTATGCTCTTCCGGCTGCCAAAGAAGGCGTATGCTGATTGCCCCAGCATGTTCGCGAAAGCCCAAATGATAAGGATGTCCCGCATGAATCCGTCGAAGCAACTTCTTGGTCTGTGGGCGATCTTTGCCTGCGTCACTTCCATGGCACAGGAGGGAACATTCGCCAGCCGCTCACTGACCGCCGAGACCGCACTTGTCGCCGCGAATGCGGCGCTGCAAAGTTGTCGAAAACAGGGCTATCAGGTTGCGGTGGCGGTGGTTGATCGGGCTGGACTGACACAGGTCCTCTTGCGCGATCGTTTTGCGGGGGCTCACACAGTTGAAGTGGCTACAAATAAAGCGTGGACAGCTGCGAGCTTCAGAACTTCGACGACGGACCTTGCCCGCGAGACTCAGCCTGGCATGCCCATGAGTGGCTTGAGGAATCTGCCGCGATTTCTCGCTGCGGGGGGTGGCCTGGTGATCGAGGCGGGCGGTAGCACCCTCGGAGCCATTGGAGTGTCTGGGGCGCCAGGAGGCGAAGCGGACGACAGCTGCGCCAAGGCGGGTATCGCCGCCATACGCGAGAGCATTGAGTTCTAGCGGCTCTCGCTGGTTGACCCTGGGTCATCTGCGTCAGGGGCTTGAGCGCCTGCCAAGGCGGTTCGCTGGGCAAATACGCTTCGCATTCCCGGTCATGGGCGGTAATATGGGCTTGTGACCCAGGTCGATTTCATCAGAGGCCGCAGCCGGATGTTTGGCATCGTCGGCGATCCGATCGCGCAAGTGCGTTCGCCTGAAATGATCACCTGGGAATTTCATCGTCGAGGCGTTGACGCCTTGCTCGTACCCATTCATGTGCCGGCGGCGGACTTCGATGTGCTTATGCCGGCCTTGATGCGCATGGCTAATTTCGGTGGCTTTGTGCTGACCATTCCTTTTAAGACTCGGGCGCTGGCTTTTGCCGATCATCTGGGTTTGCAGGCGCAGGTATTGGGCAGCCTCAACCTTCTGGTGCGGCGCTCCGATGGCCGGTGGGCCGGGGAGATGCTCGATGGCATGGGCTGCGTTGCGGCCTTTGAGAGCCGCTGCATTGCGATAGAGGGGCGCGGGCTCATGATTGTGGGACTTGGTGGGGCTGGCGGCGCAATCGCCTGCGCCATGGCGGCCCGACGGCCAGCGCGGATGCGGCTATACGATTTGAGTGTGCCGCGTTGTCAATTCATTCAATCGTGCATCGCGCGCATCAGCCCGTCTACTGTGGTCCACATTGGCCCGCCCGCGATCGAGGACATGGATATTCTGATCAACGCTTCTCCGGTAGGCATGCTCGAGGATGCCCGAATGCCCATTGAGGTACAGGCCTTGCCCCCTGAGTTGGTGGTGTTCGATGCCATTGTCATGCCCGAACAGACCCCCCTGCTGGATCTGGCGGAGCGCTGCGGCTGTACGGTAGTCAGAGGCCGGGAGATGATGCTCGGGCAGATTCCGAAACTGGTCGATGGATTCCTCGCCCCCGACTCTGTCGGGCCGCCCCCTCTGGCCACCTGATTTCAAGCTTTGTCTTGCCGATCGCCACCGGGGCAGGGGTGCGGTGCGGTCTGGGTGGGTGGGAAATCGCTTCAACGCTGGGCGCGCTCACACGGTGCCCTGGGGTCAAGCAAAAAAGCGCGGGTGTTTGAGCTGTTGGCGGAGACTGTGTCCCCATTACACTAAGAATTCATGAGGCCTACAGCCTATCTAAAGAAAAATACCAACATACATACCAACAAAAAAGAAAATATGACTGCTATGGTCAAAGCGGCTTGAAGGCCGCTGGTTAAGCAGGGTCGCGGCAGGGGGCGTGCCTGAGCCCGGAGTAGATG
>JBEIHE010000134.1:0-5696 GCA_040381515.1 Polaromonas sp. | reverse complement strand
GGCGGTGGCATCGGCGGGATCGCGGCCGCACTGGCTTTGGTGCGGCAGGGTTACCAGGTGCAGGTGTTCGAGCAGGCCCCCGAGGTGGGCGAGATCGGCGCCGGCATACAGCTCGGCCCCAATGCCTTCCATGCGTTTGATGCGCTGGGGGTTGGGCAAAAGGCACGAGACCGTGCGGTCCTGACCGATTACATGGTGATGCACGATGCGATCGATGGCTACCAGGTCGGCAAGATCCTGACCGATGAAAATTTTTGCGCCCGTTTTGGCAATCCCTACGCGGTGATTCATCGCGCCGATGTGCATTTCTCCCTGCTCGAGGGCGCCCAGGAGACCGGGCAGATCGAGATCTTCACCAACACCCGCATTGCCAGGGTCGAGCAGGACGGCCAGGCAGTGACCGTGCATGCGGCTGACGGCCGCAGTTTTAAGGGCGCGGCCCTGATCGCCGCCGATGGCGTCAAGTCGGTGGTGCGCGAGCAGTTCGTGGGCGACCCCGCGCGCGTCACAGGCCATGTGGTGTACCGGGCGGTGGTCGAGAAGAAAGACTTTCCCGACGAGCTCAAATGGAATGCGGCGAGCATCTGGGTGGGACCCAACTGCCACCTGGTCCACTACCCCCTGCGCGGCGGCGAGCAATACAACGTGGTGGTCACCTTCCACAGCCGGCAGCAGGAGCAATGGGGTGTGACCGAAGGCAGCAAAGAGGAAGTGCAGAGCTACTTTCAGGGGATCCTGCCCAAGGCGAGGCAACTCATTGACCTGCCCAAGAGCTGGAAGCGCTGGGCCACCGCGGATCGCGAGCCGATCGGGCAGTGGACATTTGGCCGCGTCACCTTGCTCGGCGATGCGGCCCATCCCACCACCCAATACATGGCACAAGGCGCCTGCATGGCGCTGGAAGACGCGGTGACCCTGGGCGAATCCTTGCGCGAGTGCGATCATGATTGGTCGCGTGCGCTCGACCTTTATCAGCATTCGCGGATAGCCCGAACTGCGCGCATCGTGCTTTCGGGGCGCGAGATGGGGCGCATCTATCATGCAAAGGGAGTGGAGCGCCTGGTCCGAAACGACCTGTGGCGCGGCCGTACCCCCCAGGGCTTTTACGATGCCATGCAGTGGCTTTACGGCTGGAACGTCAGCAATTGCCTCGATGCCGGCCGACGGGAGTGGGCCAGTCGTCCAACACAGGCGGCCTGAGCCGCCCTCTCAAGCGAAGGAGACCACAACGTGAATGATCTAGGCCGCATCGAAGATCTGCCGCTGGAGTATCGCCAGCAGCTCACCGAACTCAATTTGGTGCCCTTGTGGCCCAGCCTGCGTGGGGTCATGCCGGCGCATCTGCCGCCACGCAAGACCCAAGCCACTCACTGGTCTTATCAGAAGGTCAAGCCGCTCCTGTTGCGTGCCGGTGAGCTCACCCCGATCGAGAAGGCCGAGCGCCGCGTGCTGGTGTTGGCCAACCCGGGCCATGGCTTGGACAAAATGCAGGCCAGCGCGGCGATCTACCTGGGGCTGCAATTGCTCATGCCGGGCGAATGGGCTCCCTCGCATCGGCATACACCCAATGCGGTGCGCATGGTGGTCGAGGGCGAGGGCGCCTGGACGACCGTCGAGGGCGAAAAATGTCCAATGAGCCGGGGCGATCTGATTCTGACGCCCACCGGCCTGTGGCACGAGCATGGCCACGAAGGCCGCGAACCGGTGATCTGGCTCGATGTGCTTGATTTGCCGCTGGTCTATTACATGGAGGCTTCCTACCACGTCAATGGGGATGGCAAGCAGCAGACGGTCAAGCCAGGGCAGGGTCACCGTCAATATGCGCGTGGCGGCCTGCGACCTTCGCCTGTATTCCAGACCCCTCATCAGCGCTATCCGATGCTGCGCTATCCCTGGGCCGATGCGCGGGCGGGCCTGCTGTCCCTGGCGGCCAATGACCCCCAACTCGACTGTGTGCAGATCACCTATGTCAATCCGCAGACCGGTGAGGATGCTGAGAACATTCTGGGCTTCTATGCCCTCATGCTCAGGCCTGGCCAGCGCCTGAACTTGCCAGCGCGCTCGCCGGCTTGCGTGTTCCACCAGATCGAAGGTCGATCGCAGATCGAGATGTCGGGTCAGTCCTTCACTCTGGAGTCGGCGGACACTTGCTGCGCCCCTGGCTTTACCGCAGTTGAACTGCGCAACCTTTCGGCCAGCGAGCCGGCCTTCTTGTTCATGGCCGACGAATCGCCGCTGCATCGCAAGCTCGGGCTCTACGAGGTGCGGCCTTGATTTCCCCAAACGGGCGGTCAATCTCTTCTCCCTCTATGACCAGAAAGATCTGCGCATGAGCACTTATCTGTTTGAACCCCCTTCTGTTGCCAGCCTGCCTATTCGCGGCCGCGCCGAACGTTTTCCGGTTAGCCGTATCTTTTGCGCCGGTCGCAACTATCACGCCCATGCCGCCGAAATGGGCCGCAGCGTCGACAAGTCGGTGGATCCACCCTTCTACTTCACCAAGACGCCGCAAACCCTGGTGCTCTCGGGATCTTCAGTGGCCTATCCACCCGCTACGCAAAACTATCACTACGAGATGGAACTGGTGGTGGCCATCGGCAAGCCTGGTTTTCGGGTGACCGAGGCCGATGCGCATCAGCTCGTTTATGGCTATGCCAGCGGCCTGGATATGACGCGCCGTGACTTGCAGCTGTTTGCTCGCGAGAAGGGCCGTCCCTGGGATCTGGGCAAGGACTTTGAGGAATCAGCGGTCTGCTCCGAAATCGTGCCCATGCCCGGTATCGCTCTGGAGCACGCCGAGATCAGCCTGCAGGTCAATGGCAGCACGCGGCAGCGCTCGAATATCGACAAGATGATCTGGAGTGTGCGCGAAATCATCGCCGACCTTTCGCGCTTTTACCATTTGCAGCCCGGTGATCTGATCTACACCGGAACCCCTGAGGGCGTGGGGGCGGTGGTCAGCGGCGATCGTCTGACCGGGCGTGTGGAGGGGGTGGCCGACATCGACCTGACCATCGGTGCGGCCGCATAAGTTCAACGTCCTCTTCGCGCGTGACTGCCCTGGCCGGGTAACCGCGAAGGTGGCTTCTTTCATATCGGCGCGACCATCCAAAACGGATCTGCCATGAAGCTCTATAACTTTTTTCGCAGCGGCACCTCGCATCGCTTGCGTATTGCGCTGAACCTCAAAGGTTTGGCGGTTGACTATGTGCCGGTGGATCTGCGCACCGAGCAGCATCTGCAGGCGTCCTACAAGGCGCTCAATCCGCAGTGCCTGGTTCCGGCCTTGGTCGACGGACAACAAGTGCTCATACAGTCGCCGGCCATCATCGAGTGGCTTGAAGAGCAATACCCCGAGCCGGCGCTTCTGCCCAAGGCCCCGCTTCAACGCGCCCAGGTGCGTGCGTTGGCCGCGATCGTAGGGTGCGACATCCATCCGATCAACAACCGCCGCATCCTCGAGGCGCTGCGCCATCAGTTCAAGGCCGACGAAACGGCCATCAACGACTGGTGTGCGAACTGGATCAGCGCTGGTTTTGACGCCTTCGAGGCCTTGCTGGCCGCTGACCCGCATCGGGGCGATTTCTGTTTTGGCGGTCGTCCTGGCCTCGCCGATGTCTACCTGATTCCCCAGGTCGAGAGTGCGCGTCGCTTCAAGGTGGATCTGTCGAAATGGCCACTGATTTCGGCCGTCGAGGCCGCCTGCCTGCGCTTGGAGCCTTTCCAAAAAGCTGCCCCCTCCGTGCAGCCGGATGCCGCCTGAGGGCGCTTGGGTTACCCTTGGGCAACCTTGCTCTGACTTTGCACAAGACATGTCACTTTCCTCACCTTCTTCACGGCGCTTGCTTCACACTCGGCAGGTGCACTACGAGGGCTTTGAGCGCGACGACGGCCTTTTTGACATCGAAGCGCGTCTGATCGACTCCAAGCCGACTGCTTTTTTGGTCGAGGGAGAGCGACAGTGGCAGGCCGGTGAACCTATCCACGGCATGTCCATACGCCTGAGCATAGACCGGGACTACATCGTGCGAGCCATCGAGGTCAGCATGGACCACATTCCGCATGGCGAATGCGCCGCTGCGCAGCCGCCGATGCAGAGCATGGTGGGCTGCTGCCTGCGCAAAGGCTGGCGTGCCGCCATCGAGGAGCGGCTGGGCAAGGTGCGCGGCTGCGCGCACTTACGTGAGCTGCTCTTCAACATGGGTACGGTGGCCTTTCAGTCCCTCGTCTCTTGGACGAACCCGCGCGCGATGGATACCCCGCCTGCGCCGCTGGGCGGTTGTCTGGCCTGGGATCCGGCGGGCCCGATGGTCGCCCGAATTTATCCTCGCTTTCATGTGCGGCCGGGCACGGATTTGACTCACCCGACCTGACTCGCGCCCTTCCACTTTGGGGGGCAATTCAGTTGGAGGTTCCAGTGATGAGATTGAACGCCTGGATCTTGGCCTTGGTCTGGACGCTGACGGCCGCCCCGGTGGGCGCCGAGCCCGACACACAAGCTTTATGTAAAGACCGCGGCTATCCAATCGGGCAGGCCACGCGAGTGAACAACTGGTTCATGGAGGAATGTTTTCGGGTGGGTTCCTTCACCCATCAAGGTGAGATTCCCGGCATCCACAACGGGCGCGCCAATCGGATGGAGCCTTCGTCGCAGCCCTGGGTTCTGACCAAGTCCGATCGCGAGCCGGCCTACCGTTGGCGCGCGGCGGGTGCCGAGGCACTCACGGTCGATGATTACATGCGACGCCAGCGTGTGATGGCTTTGCTGGTTGTCAAGGACGGCGTGATCGAGGTCGAACGTTACCAGTACGACCGCAAACCCACGCATCGATTTCTGTCCAACTCCATGGCCAAGACCATCACGGCTTTGGCGGTCGGTCTGGCGCTCCGCGAAGGACGCATCGGCTCTCTGGACGAACCGGCCCAGTTGTATGCGCCGGAGCTGGCTGGAACGCTCTATGGCGCGGCCACGGTACGTCACCTGCTGCGCATGTCCTCCGGTGCAAAGTTTGAAGAGCGCTACGACGGCAAGGACGATTTGGCCCGATACGGTGCCGCAGCGCGTCAGGCAGGTGCGGCTCAAGGCGCCAGGGTCATTACCGAGCGGCTGCATCCCCCGGGCGAGGTGTTCAATTACGCCAGTGCCGAGACCGATATGCTGGCCCTGGTGCTGCGCGGCGCCACGGGCCAATCCCTCAGCGACTACCTGCAAACGCGCCTGTGGCAACCCATGGGCGCTGAAACTGCGGCACTCTGGCGGGCCGATTCAACGGGGCTCGAGCGTGCAGGCGGCAACTTCAATGCCACCGCGCGCGACTATGCGCGGCTGGGGCTGCTTCTGGCTCACGACGGAAAACGACCGGACCGGCCTGACCTGGGGGAGATCGTGCCCTCGGCCTATCTGATCGAGGCCACCGACTGGAGACAACATCCACGAGCTTTCGCGCCCACCCAGGCCACTGCATTTTTCGGCTACGGCTACCAGACCTGGACCTTTCCGGGCCCGCAGCGCCGTTTCGCTTTGCTGGGGGTGTACGGGCAGTCCATCTTTGTCGATCCGGCGCGCAAGCTGGTCATGGTGCACTTGGCAGCCAATGCCACCGCTTCAGCGGGCCGGACGTCTATGGGCCGCGAGCGCAATGCGCTGTGGCAAGGCGTGTTGGCGCACTACGGCTCTGGCTCCAATCCTTAGGAGC
>JBEIHE010000133.1:0-5850 GCA_040381515.1 Polaromonas sp. | reverse complement strand
CGAGCCTCTTCCTGTGCATCCAGTCCGCCATGGTGAAGGTGATCCATGTCCAGACCGTTGGCAATCACCTCCCAGCCCAGCTTGAGGCAGCGCTGCAAGAGCGCCGGGTAGCGCACCGCCACCGCCGCATTGACCGCCACCGTGGCCGGTATGCCATGCACGCCAAGGGCCTCCATGATGCGGAAGATGCCCACCCGGTTGCCGTAATCGCGCAAGGTGTAATGTCGCAAGTCCGGATAGGCCGTCTGCATCGCGCCGGGCGGCTTGAAGGGCACGCCGGCCATGTTGAGCGGAAACCATTCCAGAGCAGGCACCACCCACAGCGCGATACGCGCCTGTTGCGGCCAGACCACCGGTTGGCGCTGTGGCAGCATCGACCAGGCATAGCGGTCATGGTCCATGCCATAGCGGCGCAAGGGATAGGACAGGTAGTCCTCGGGTAAGGGCTTGCTGCTCATGGCGCCTCCCCCACAGGATGAGCGGCCGCCATGAAGTCGGCGTGATAGTGCTCATTGAAGTAGTGTGCGATCTCGCGCCCGGTGGCCAGCCAGACCTTGTCATGGCGTGTGATGTAGTCCAGCGCTTCCTCAAAGGCGGCCAACCGGTAGGGCTGACCAATCAGGTAGGGGTGCAATGGAATGCACATCACCGTACCGGAACGTTCGCCTTCGGCATAAAGGCGGTCAAACTGGCGCTTGAGGATGTCTCCATAGCGGCGCGGCGACACCAGATTGACGTTGTAGACGATGGTGTCGTTCATTTCCAGCGAATAGGGAATACTGGTCAAGCGCCCCTGCTTGACCTTCACCGGTCCGGGCTGGTCGTCATGAAAGAGGTCACAGACATAGGTCAATCCCATCTGGGCCACCAGATCCATGGTGTTGGGCGTATAGGTCAGTGCGGGGGCCAGCCAGCCATCGAGCTTTTGACCGGTGTGCTTCTTGATGGTGTCGATCGAATCCTGGATGACTTGCCGCTCCTGCGTCTCGTCCATGCCCATCAGATAACGGGTGTTGTAGGTGCCGTGTGAATAAAACTCCCAGCCCTCATCCGCACAGGCCCGAATGACCTCCGGGTGATGCTCACACATCGCTACATTGAGCGAAACACTGCCGCGCATATTGCAACGCTTCATCACGTCGAGCATGCGCCAGAAGCCAGTGCGATTGCCGTAGTCGCGGTAGGAATAGTTCAGCACATCAGGCGCCGGTCTGGCCCAGGGGGCGCGGGCCGGATTGCGCGGCGGATTGAGCTCATAGAACTCCACATTGGGCGCCACCCAGAACGCCACCCGAGCGCCGCCAGGCCAGCGAATGACCGGCCGCTGGTCGTAGGGCAGATAGTCGTAGAAGCCCGGATCGCGCCGGGTGGGCAAGGCGCTCAAGACCGGCCTCCTCGGGAGGGCACTCGCGCGAGCTGCTCCATCGTCTCGTCAATGGACAGCACATCGGCGTACTTGAGCATCATGTCGTAGAGGTTGGCAAAGTGCGGCGACTCATGCTTGTCGGCCACGCACTCTTCCGGCACGATGGTGCGGAAACTGCGCTGCAGGCTGTCCACCACAGTGGCGCGCACGCAGCCGGAGGTGGACCCTCCGGTGATGACGCAGGTGTCGACCCCGTGGAAAGTGAAGATCGAACCCAGATTGGTCTCAAAGAAGGCCGACGCCATTCGCTTGTTGATGATGATGTCTCGCTGGCGATCGATCTGCAGGCGGTCATCGAACTCGGCCCGACGACTGCCCACCTTGATGTTCTGCAGCGAGTCAGGCGTGTTGGTGCGCGTGCCCCAGACCCCGCAGTCCTCGCCCGACTCCATATAGGCCACATAGGTCCAGACCACCGGGAAGCCCTTTTCGCGGAAGGCCTGGGCCAAGCGATTGACGTATTCAAGCTGGCGCGGATCGGTCTCATACGCGGTGGCAAACTCGCCGACGCAGGTGTAGGCCTTCTGCAGGTCGATATTGATCAACGCCGGCATTCGACCAAAACCGAATCGCTTGCGAGTGGGATTGGCCTTGACTTGCGCAAACAGCTGGCGCGCGCTCTTATCAGACAGTTCCATGGACTTCGGACGAAATAAAAACGGGGATCTTCCCCTGGCGCATTTGTCCTGTCAATAGAACAATTAGGGGTCAGTCGGACTTGTGGATCCCAACCGCTGGCGGTCTTGGCGCCGACGCCCCCCGGGCGCCTTGCTCTTTAAGCGACCCTCTAGCCAACCCAATTGGTGGCACTCCAGCCGCCATCGACCACGAGCACATGGCCGTTGATAAAAGACGCGTCGTCCGAGCAAAGAAAAGCCACGGCCGCTGCCACATCAGATGGTTCGCCCACGCGGGGGTAGGGGATGGTCTGGACCATCAGGCGCCGAAAGGCGGGCTGTTCGAGCCGGTCTTCAATCAGCGCGGTGCGAATCAGCCCGGGAGCCACCGCATTGATGCGCAGGCCTTTGGGACCATAGTCCACCGCCATCTGGCGGGTCAGACCGATCAGCGCCGCCTTGGTCGCCGCATAGGCCGATGCGCCGGGATTGCCAATAAGCCCGAAAGTCGAGGCCACATGAACCATGCAGGCGCCAGAGTGCATCAAGCCGAGGGCTTCGCGGGAAAACCGAAACACGCTTCGCAGATTGACTTCAAGAAAGCGGTCCAATTCCGCATCGTCGGTCAGGTGCATGGGCTTGGGCCGACCAATACCGGCGTTGTTGACCAGCGCATCAAGCCGGCCAAAGCGGGCCCTGGCCAGGGCCATGGCCCGAGCGGGCGCCCCTTCTTCGGTGACGTCCATCAGTTCCCACACCACCCGCTCGGGGGCCAGAGCCGCCAGAGTCCGCAAGCCCTCGGCCTGCCGGTCTACTGCCACCAAGGACCAGCCCGCCTGCAACAATCGCTCTGCGATGGCACGGCCTATGCCCTGCGCCGGGCCGGTCACCATCGCGACTTTTTCTGGATTCATCTGGCCTCCCACCGTCTAAGCAAGCACCACTTTATACAGGCCTGGATCGAGCCGCTGGCAGCCGATACCCGGCCAGGCCCGAGACGGGTTGCCCGTGTGCTGGTCTAATCCCGGTGAGAGCCGTACCATCGGACCGAATCAAGCCTCGAGCCTCCAAAGATAAAGTCGCAATATCCCGATCGCGCCATGTCATCTTTAGAACTGACTGAACACACGCACTTTCTTCGCAACGCCTGGTATGTGGCCTGCCTCTCCAAGGAAGTGGGGCGCCAATTACGCGCGGTTCGGCTGCTCGACGAGGCCATCGTCCTTTATCGCCGCGAGGACGGACAGCCGGTGGCCCTGGAAGATGCTTGCCCTCACCGCAAACTGCCGCTGTCCATGGGCCGGCTCCTGGGTGATGCCATTGAATGCGGATACCACGGCCTGACTTTCAATGACTGCGGCCAGTGCATCGCTGCCCCAACCCAGGCCCGCATACCGGCCGGAGCCAAAGTGCGCCACTACCCCGTGCGTGAGCGCTACGGCCTGCTGTGGATCTGGATGGGTGACCCTGAGCTGGCCCCTCACCATCCCGTCATAGAGATCGACAACCACGACCACCCCGACTGGCACCTGACCACGGGCGACAGCCTGCTTTGTAAGTGCCACTACCTGTGGTTGGTCGACAACTTGCTCGATCCCTCTCATGTCGCCTGGGTGCATCGAAACTCATTTGCTGCCACTGGCACCGAAGACACCCCCCTGCAAATCACGGCGAGCGAAGAAGGTGTGATTTGCAGCCGCTGGATGTACGGCCAGCAACCGCCGCCTTTTTACGCTCCGCTGCTCAAGTTCCCAGGATCCGTCGATCGGCTGCAGCACTATGAAGTGCGCCTGCCCTCCATTGCAATCAACCGCAGCATCTTTGCGCCGGCCGGCCAGGGCGGCCCCCAAGTGGGCGACGATCCCCGCATCTATCGGATGGTGTCTTACAACTTTCTCACCCCAATCGATGCGCACTCGACCCTCTATTTCTGGTTGCAGCACCGCAACACCGATCCCCATGATTCGGCATTGACCGAACGCATCGCCGCTGGAGCCAAGACGGCATTTGAGGAGGACCGACAGATCCTCGAAGCCGTACACACCGGCATGGCCCACAAGCGAACCCCCCACATCGGGTTACTGCTCGATACCGCCGCCAGTCGCTTTCGCAAGACTTTGATTGAGCGCATCCGCGCCGAGGCCGAAAAGCTGCGGCCCGGCTGACCTCACATCTGGCTCCAAGGCGCTCGGGCCAGTCGGGTCTCCAAGAAATCAATCAGCACGCGCACTTTGGGCAAGACGAATCGGCGGCTTGGATAGACCGCATAGATACCCAAGGAGGCGGCACGAAATTGCGGCATCACTTCCACCAGGTCTCCCGAGGCCAACTCCTGATCAATTAAAAAAGCAGGCTGCAGGACCAGTCCGGCGCCTTGCACACTCGCGGCGACGCAGCTGTCTCCGTTGTTAGACCACATACGGGGGCGAACTCTCGCACTGATCGGCCCCTCTAATCCTTCAAACAACCACTGGTCGCCGGAGGACAGCAAACTGTAGCCAATGACATCGTGCCGGGACAGGTCTGTCGGATGACGCGGAGTACCGTGGCGCTTAAGGTAGCCCGGCGATGCGCAGAGCACCAGACGGGTGGAAGCCAGCTGCCGCGAGATCAGACTGGAGTCGGGCAGGCGAGCGATACGAATGGCCAAATCGAAGCCCTCCTCCACTAGATCGACCACCCGATCCGCGAACTGCACATCGAGCGTCACCTCAGGATGTTTGCGCAGAAAGGGGCTCCATAAAGGCGCCAAGTGCCGAATGCCAAAGCTGACCGGCACGCTGAGCTTGAGCCGCCCGCGAGCCGTCAGGCTGCGGGTTGAAAGCTCGGCCTCGGCGGCATCAATGCTTGAGAGGATCTCACGGCAGCGCGCCAGGAAAAGCTCACCCTCGGAAGTCAGAGAGAGTTTTCGAGTGGTGCGATGCATGAGCCGTACACCCAAACGCCGCTCAAGCTCAGAAACGTGCCGCGAGACAGCTGCTTTGGACAGAGCCAAAGCCTCGCCGGCCGCGACGAAGCTGCCCGCCTCGATCACCGCGCTGAAGACGCGCATTTCTTGATATCGGTCCATTGTCTCGATTCGGTGAACAGTCAATCCCAAAACACCGACTTTATCTTATAAATTGCATTCAATACAGTTCTGCATGCACCCCAGCGATGGGGCTCCACCACACAAAAGGACTTCACATGAGCGCAATCCCCGCTTCGATTCAAACCCTCGAGCCCCCAGAGGCCAGCCCTTCATGGCGGGGACGCCTATTGGCCGGCGACAACAGCTGGGCCCCCTTGGCCCTGCGCTTGCCTGCGGGGCTGATCTTTACCGCGCACGGCGCGCAGAAACTCTTCGGCTGGTTCGGTGGATATGGCCTCCAGGGTACAGCTCAATGGATGGACTCGATCGGGTTGGTGCCAGGCATCCTGATGGCGCTGCTGGCCGGTGGCGTGGAGTTTTTCGGTGGCCTGGCGCTGATCCTGGGTTTGCTGGTACGCCCCACCGCAGTGGTCTTGGCCATCACCATGGCAGTGGCTATCGCCAAGGTGCATCTGGACAAGGGCTTGTTTATGGCCAACAACGGCTATGAATTCGCCCTGTCCTTGTTGGCCATCAGCGTGGCGCTGGCGCTCTCCGGCGCCGGCCGCGCCTCCGTCGACCGACTGCTTAGCCGCTGGGGCCGCTAACATCACCAAACCACATGACTGCCCTGCCCAGCCTCTTTATCTCGCACGGCGCCCCCACCTTCGCCATTGAACCGGGACTGGCGGGCATCCAGTTGCGCGAGCTCGGTCGGCTGATTGAAACACCAAGGG
>JBEIHE010000132.1:0-5891 GCA_040381515.1 Polaromonas sp. | reverse complement strand
TCCCAATACCGTCGCACCGCCTCCAGTAACCTGAAGCTGCCAACCACATTGGTTTGGACGAACGCCTCCGGCCCCTGGATAGAACGGTCCACATGGGATTCGGCCGCAAAATGGACCACTGCCCGCGGCTGATGGCGATCGAGCAGGGCCGACACCAACTCATGGTCACCAATATCGCCGCGCACAAACACATGCCGCCGATCCGCAGTCAGGCTGGCCAATGAATCGAGATTTCCCGCGTAGCTCAGCGCGTCCAGATTGATGACCGACTCGGCCTGCGGCCGGGCCAGCCAATCCAGAACGAAATTACCGCCGATGAATCCGGCGCCACCAGTGACAAGCAGGGTCATGAGACAAAGCGATGGGATGCGTAAATTGCATCGCTCATGCCGATTCTAGACAGTCCCGCCTCAAACGGACCAGATTCGCAGGGCCGCCGAATCAGCCAAAACTCGAAGGGATCAAGGCTGGCGGGCCTGCTCAATGCACTGACCCATGCGGGACAGATAAAGACTGGCCAGCGAGGTGGGCTGCACATACTTGACCCGGTTGTCCGCTTCGTCGCAGACCAGCTCCACCATGCCCTTCAGACGCAAGGACTTCAGACGCCGATGCGCGGTGGTTGAGGACACCTCCACCGACATTCCCATGACCTGCAACACCGTGACGCGTTGGCCCTGGTGCCATATTCCAGCCAACAAATCCAGCAAGCGGGCCTCGACGGGATCCAGATAGGGAAAGTCCGGTAATTCACGTACCGCGCGAACCAAGTTCAAAAAGCGAACATAGACCGCTGGAAAACCACTTTTTTTACCCATGAAACATCATAACGCAGGGCAAAGGGCAGATGGCGGGCGAACCGCTGCATACCCCTGGTGCAGCCTAGAGTGCATACCCTAGCGCCGACAGGCCCATCGAGGCTAAAGTCTGCGCAGAGAAGGAGAAAGACAGATGAGCAGCAAAAAATTTGAAAATCCGGCGGTTGAAGCGGCTGAAAAAGTACGGGAATCGGCCCAGCAGATCTGGCTGGCTGGCCTGGGCGCCTTTGCAAAAGCACAGCAAGAGGGCGGCAAGGTGTTTGAAACCCTGGTTCAGGACGGCGTCAACCTCCAGCGCAAGACACAGGCCGTGGCTCAGGAGCGGATGGCCGAGGCAACCGAGCGCATGACCGAATTGGCCGGTGGGCTCAGTGCGCGGGCAGGTCAACAGTGGAGCAGGCTGGAGAGCATTTTCGAAGAGCGAGTGGCTCGGGCGCTCAGCGGTCTGGGCGTGCCGGCAGCGGCCGAACTGCAAACGCTTTCGCAACGCGTGACGCAACTGGAAGCTGAGCTGGCCGCCTTGAAAAAAGGAAGCAGACCCCCTCCATCAGGGGAGAGGGTCCGGCCGACTCGCGCGGGGGCGGGAAAGCCCGCCCCCAGGAAAGCGCGTCCGACAGGCAAGACCGCCGCGCGCAAGCGGGCCCCCTGAAAGGGGATCACAAAAGCGGCCGATGTTTGGCACCGGATCTGTCAACGGGCTTTGCACAAAGGCGCGGCTCGGTTAGAGTGGCTGATCCATCCGAAGCATCAGGCAGGCCATTTCATGAGCAGAAAGGCGCCCCGTCGCACCGCAGAACGCATCCTTGAGACGGCACTGGAGATGTTCAACCGCTTCGGTGAGCCGCATGTCTCAACCACCGCCATTTCGGCGGAAATGCGCATCAGCCCGGGCAATCTGTATTACCACTATCCGGCCAAGGACGAGATGGTCAATGCTCTGCTTGAGAAACACAGGCAGTCCCTCTCCCCCCTTCTGGCTGCCAGCCACGAGGTGCGGGATATTGAAGAGACCTGGTTTTTCTTGCACACGCTTTTTGAAGGCTTGTGGCAGTACCGCTTCATCTACCGCAACCTCAACGACCTGCTCAGCCGCAACCGCCAACTCGAATCTCAGTTGCAAGGACTGATGCAACAAATGATTGGCGCACTGCAGGCCCTGCTCGACGGGCTGCGTCACGGCCTGCTGAATATGCAGCGGCACGAGGTCAAGCCCACCGCCACCCGCATGGTGGTGCTGCTGACCTACTGGTTGAGTTTCGAGTACGTGTGCGACCCCAGGCGGGCTCTCGAGCCCGAGCATGCGCAGGCCGCCTTGCTACGCGGAGCCAGTCACGTCCTGGGACTCCTGGGCCCCTACATGGACGAACACCATCGCGACCACCTGCAACAACTGGCCGGGGCCTATACCAGCGGCTCACCCTGAGCTGGCGGCACAATAGCGGGCCTGACCGAAGCGAGCGCACGCATGGACCACACCGCACCGGCAAGCCAGACGATTCGCGGCGCCTGCCCCCACGACTGCCCCGACACCTGCGCCTTGCTGACCACGGTGGAGGACGGCCGGGCCACCCAAGTCCAAGGCAATCCCCACCACCCCCCTACCGCCGGCGTGCTGTGTACCAAAGTCTCGCGCTACACCGAACGCACCTACCATCCGGAGCGACTGCTCCAACCCCTCAAACGCAGCGGCCCCAAAGGCAGCGGTCAATTCAAGCCGGTCAGCTGGGATGAGGCCATCGAAGACATCGCCGACAAGCTCCAACAGTTGGCCGCACGAAACCCCTTGGCCGTTCTGCCCTACAGCTACGCTGGCACCATGGGTCTGGTGCAAGGCGAGTCGATGGCGGCACGATTTTTCAATCGGCTCGGCGCCTCGGAGCTCGACCGGACCATCTGCTCTTCCGCCGGAGGCGAGGGCCTGCGCCACACCCTGGGCGGCAAAGTGGGCATGCGAGTCGAGCATTTCGCCCAAAGCCGACTGATTCTGATCTGGGGCAGCAATTCGGTAGGCAGCAACCTTCACTTCTGGCGCCTGGCCCAAGAAGCCAAACGTGAGGGCGCGCGGCTGGTTTGCATTGACCCACGTCGCAGCGAAACAGCGGATAAATGTCACGAACATCTGCAGCTGATGCCCGGCACCGATGCCGCGCTGGCCTTGTCGCTGATGCACGAACTGATCGTTCACGACTGGCTCGATCACGACTACATTGCCCGCTACACCCTGGGGTGGCCCGCTTTGCGGGAAAGAGCCCTGCAGTGGCCGCCGGAGAGGGCCGCCAAGGTATGCGGCCTGCCGGTACACCAGATCAGCCAACTGGCACGGGACTATGGCACGACCCGGCCAGCGGCTATTCGATTGAACTACGGCATGCAGCGAGTACGCGGAGGCGGCAATGCCACCCGGGCAGTGGCCTGCCTGCCCGCACTGATCGGCGCCTGGAGGCATCCATCGGGCGGTCTGCTGCTATCGAGTTCAGGGCATTTCCCGGTAGAGCAAGCGGCCCTGCAACGCCCCGACCTGCGGCGAGGCTCCACCCGCTTGATCAATATGAGCACCATTGGCGATGACCTGCTGCGCCCGAGCGATGAGACCTTTGGGCCGCGCATCGAGGCGCTGGTGGTCTACAACAGCAACCCGGTGGCGGTGGCGCCGGAATCGGGCAAGGTGGTGCAAGGCTTCAAGCGAGAAGATCTGTTCTGCGTGGTGCTGGAGCACTTCAGGACCGACACCGCCGATCATGCAGACTACCTGCTGCCCGCCACAACGCAACTGGAGCACTGGGACATTCACCTGAGCTACGGTCACACCGACATCTTGCTGAACCGACCGGCCATTGCCCCGCTGGGTCAGGCCCGCAGCAACAGCGAGATCTTCCGGCAACTGGCCCAACGGATGGGCTTTGATGAGCCCTGCTTCTCGGAGAATGATCTCGCCTTGTGCCGATCGGCCTTCGGGGAAAAAGTGGACTTCGAGGAGCTGATGGCGCAGGGGTTTGCCAGCCTGGAACTGCCCCAAGCCCCCTTTGCACAGGGCGGCTTTCCCACCCCGAGCGGGCGTTGTGAGTTTTTCAGTCAGTCCTTGGCTGACCAGGGTCTCGATGGCCTACCCGATCACGTGCCGAACTTCGAATCGCCCGGAAGTTCCGATCGCTACCGACTGGCCATGATTTCGCCGCCAGCGCGCCATTTCCTGAACTCAACCTTCGTCAATGTCAGGAGCCTGCGTGAACTGGAGACCGAGCCGATACTGGAAATCCATCCGGAGGACGCAGCCGTGCGCCGGATCCATGACCAAGCCGTGGTGCGGGTTTTCAATGACCGCGGCAGCTACCACTGCAAGGCCCGCATCAGCGATCGTGTACGGCCTGGGCTGGTGGTCGGTCTGGGCATCTGGTGGCGCAAGATGGGATTGCGTCATACCAACGTCAACGAGCTGACGCACCAGCGACTGACCGATTTAGGTCGAGCCCCATCGTTTTACGACTGTCTGGTCGAAGTGGAACCCGACCCTGCCTGAGCGCAAGGGCGCCAGCTTGTGCAAAGCCCCTCCTGATGCGCCATGTCGCGGCAAAATAGCGATTGAACTGCCGACCCAAGACGACCACATGGCTCAAATCCTGATTGAACGCGAGCACCCTCTTAGCCTGGAGCAGGCCCGACAGGCCGCCACCGTCTGGATGCGTCAAGCGCAGGAGCAATTCCAGATGACCTGTGAACTCACCCGCACTGAAGCAGGCGATGAAGTGCATTTCGCACGCTCGGGACTTTCGGGCACGCTCTGGGTTGACGGCCAACGCTTTCGAATGCAGGCACAACTGGGCTTTCTGATGAGCGCCTTCAAGGACCGCATCGAAGCCGAAATCCGCAAGAACCTCGACGCCCTGATCGAGCGTCACCGCCCCTCATGACCATGGACAAGAAAGAAAGCCCTCCGCAGGGTCCGTTGAGCGGACTGAAAGTCATCGAACTCGGCCAACTGATTGCCGGCCCCTTCGCAGCCAAGACGCTGGCCGACTTCGGAGCCGAAGTCATCAAAATTGAACCCCCGGGCGGGGGCGATCCGCTGCGTCAATGGCGACTGATCAAGGACGGCACATCGGTCTGGTGGCAGGTGCAGTCGCGCAACAAGCGCTCGCTGGCACTGGACCTCAAAGCCCCACAAGCACAAGACATCGTGCGGCAGCTGGCTGCCGAGGCCGATATCCTGATCGAGAACTTCCGGCCCGGCGCCATGGAAGGCTGGGGCCTGGGCCCCGAGGCGCTGATGAAGCTCAATCCCCGCCTGATCATGCTGCGCATCAGCGGCTACGGACAGAGCGGCCCTTACCGCGACCGGCCCGGTTTTGGCGTGGTGGCCGAGGCCATGAGCGGCCTGCGTCATCTCACCGGTGAACCCGGTCGAGTGCCGGTGCGAGTGGGCGTGAGCATCGGCGATACGCTGGCCTCCCTGCATGGGGTCATTGGCATTCTGATGGCACTGCACCACCGGCAGCGCAGCGGTCAAGGCCAGGTGGTGGATGTGGCCCTCTACGAGGCCGTCTTCAACTGCATGGAAAGCCTGCTGCCTGAATACAGCGCGTTCGGGGCGGTTCGTGGCCCGGCCGGCAGTGCACTGCCCGGCATCGCACCGACCAATGCCTATCGCTGCAGCGATGGCGGCTACGCGCTGGTCGCGGGCAATGGAGACAGCATTTTCAAGCGTCTGATGCAATGCATTGGCCGACCCGATCTGGCCCAGGATCCGGCGCTTGCCCACAACACGGGACGGGTCAAGCGCGTCGACGAAATCGATGCGGCCATCGGCCACTGGACCGCACAGCGCAGCGTCGATGAGGCCCTCGCCGCTTTAGAACAAGCGCAGGTGCCCTCTGGCAAGATTTACACGGTGGCCGATATCGCGAGCGACCCGCACTACGCAGCCCGAGGCATGCTCGAGCGCGTGCAACTCAAAGACGGCAGCGACCTCAGCGTGCCGGGCTTCGTGCCCAAGCTTTCACTCACGCCGGGCGGCCACAGGCGCAACGCGCCCGTACTCGGTCAGGACACGGACTCTGTGCTTACCGAAATCGGTCT
>JBEIHE010000131.1:0-6082 GCA_040381515.1 Polaromonas sp. | reverse complement strand
GCCCTGCGCGTCGCTGGCGCGCGCCATGGTGGGGACACTCACCGAACGGGGCAACCCCAGCCCCAGCTCCCGCGCCGTGTTCCCAAAGGCCTCAGGGGTCGGTCGAGCGCTGCTGAGCACCGCTTCCCCCCCGAGCACCTGCCGGGCGTCACGCTCAAGACCTTGGCGCAGCCGATCGGCAAAAAAGCCGACCGCGGTCAGCGCTGCCACCGCCAGGGCAATGGCCACCACCAGCAGACGCAACTCACCCGCGCGCCAATCGCGCCAGGCATTGTTCAGACCCAAGCGCCAGAAACTCATTTGCATGTGCAGACCATAGCGCAAAGCGGTCAACCCGCGCCCAAAGCGGGTCATGTGGAGCGCCGCCCTGTGGGAGCGCTGCCCTGTGGGAGCGCCGCCCTGTGGGAGCGCCGCCCTCGGCGCGATACGGCAGTGAATCATCAAACCCCATCGCCGCGAGGGCGCGGCTCCCACAAATACAACCACATCGCCGTGAGGCGGCGGCTCCCAAAAACCAGGCCCTTAGTCCTGCAACAGCCGCTGCGGATGACTGAAACACAGATAGCGCCGATTCAAAGCCCGGCCAATGGCGCACAGGCCCACCAACTCGGCCACCTGATGACCCATCTGCGTGATCCCGCTGCGCGAGATGACAAAGGGTACGCCCATCTGGGCCGCCTTGATCACCATCTCGCTGGTCAGACGGCCCGTGGTGTAGAGCGCCATCGGGCGGGGCGGATCTGCATCGCGCAGCCAGGACCAGCCTGCAATGGTGTCCACTGCATTGTGTCGACCGACATCTTCAATAAAAAGCAGCAGCTCAGGCTGCACACGATCGATCGCAAAAAGCGCGCACGCATGCACCGAGCCGGCTGACTTGTAGGTGCTCTCGGTCAGTCGAATGGTATCGACCAGGCTGAACAGCTGCTCGCGGCTCATGCGCGATGAAGCCGGCAGCTGCAGTCCGGACACCTGCTGCATCAGACTTCCAAAAACGCTGCCCTGACCACAACCGGTCGTCACCACCCGTTGCGCCGTGCGCTCCTCGATGGCCTCGATTCCGTCCCGCGTCCTCACGGCTGCCGCCCCTACGTCCCAATCAACCGTGATCGATTCGACCTCCTCAGCCCTGCCGACCAAGCCCTGATTGCGCAGATAGCCCAGCACCAGCCACTCGGGCCGCGCACCCAAGGTCATGAGGGTGACCAGTTCGCGCTTGTCCACATAGATTGTCAGGGCCCGCTCCACAGGAATGGCCAAAGGCCTCAGGGCTCCACTTTCATCGAAGGCGCTGATCTGGCAAGTCAGCGGCAGGCGTGCCTCGGTCAAACGAGGCAGCCCGGAATCGACCGGCATCAAGGATGCGCCTCTTGGGCCTCGGCCCGGTCGTAACCACGCTGAGGCGGAAGGTGACCACCGGCCCGCACCTGGACCGCGCAAAACTTGAATTCAGGAATTTTTCCGAAGGGATCAATCGCGCCATTGGTCAACAAATTGGCTGCAGCCTCGTGGTAGGCAAAGGGCATGAATACGGCACCTACCGGCGTGCCCTCATCAAGCCGAGCCTGCACCACCACTTGGCCGCGCCGCGACACGATCGTGATGGGATCGCCCTCGCGCACACCCATAGCCTTGAGGTCCGCACGGCACAAGCTGGCAGTGGGAACCGGCTCGATCGCATCGAGCACGCTGGCGCGCCGCGTCATGCTGCCGGTGTGCCAGTGCTCGAGCTGACGACCGGTGATGAGCACAAAGGGATACTGGGCATCCGGTAATTCATCGGCCGGCACCAAGTCGGCGGGCACCAGATGCACTCGCCCATCGGGCGTGTCAAAGTGCTCGGTAAAGACAATCGCTTGTCCCGGATCGTCTGGCCCATGGCAGGGATAAGTCACGCTCGACTGGCGCAGCAGACGCTCCCAGCTGATGCCGCCGATGGAGGTGTGCATGGCCTGACGCATCTCCTCGTAGACCTGGGCCACGCCGTGATGCTCGCCGGAGTAGTCCCAGCGCAAACCGAGGCCATGCGCCATCTGCTGGATGATCCACAAGTCGGCGCGGGCATCGCCCGGGGCCTGCACCGCTGGTCGACCCATCTGCACCATACGATCGGTGTTGGTGACCGTGCCCATCTTCTCAGGCCAGGCGGTCGCAGGCAAGATGACATCGGCCAGCCAGGCGGTCTCGGTCATGAAAATGTCCTGCACCACCAGATGCTCCAGCCGCGCGAGCGCAGCACGGGCGTGGTGCAGATCCGGATCGCTCATGGCCGGGTTCTCACCCATGATGTAGAGGCCCCGTACCCGATGGGGATCGGTGTCATCGGCCAGCGCCTTGTCCATGATCTCGGTCACGGTGTAACCTGGCGCCTTGTCCAGCGGCGTATCCCAGAATCGCTCGAACCACGCATGCGCCGACTCGTCGCTGACGCGTTGGTAGTTGGGAAACATCATCGGGATCAGCCCGGCATCGCTGGCCCCTTGCACATTGTTCTGGCCGCGCAGCGGATGCAAGCCCGAGCCGGGCTTGCCAATCTGCCCGGTGATGGTGGACAAGGCAATCAGGCATCGCACGTTATCCGTGCCGTGCACATGCTGGCTCACCCCCATGCCCCACAAAATAATGGCGCCGCGAGCCCGCGCAAAAGCCCGAGCGACTTCGCGCAACGTGCCCGCCGCAATTCCGCAGATCGGTGCCATCGCCTCGGGGCTGTAGGGCTTGACCCGCTCGCACAGCGCCTCAAACTGATTGACGCGCCGCGCCACAAAATCACGATCAACCAGACCCTCTTCGATGACGGTGTAGATCATCGCGTTGAGCATGGCCACATCGGTGTCGGGCTTGAACTGCAGGGTACGCCAGGCATGCCGGCCCATATCGGTCACGCGCGGATCGGCCAGCACCAGTTTCTTACCCGCCTGCACCGCATTCTTGAGCCAGGTAGCGGCCACCGGATGGTTGGCAGTGGGATTGGCACCAATCAGAAAGATCAGCTCGGCGTGCGCCACATCGGCCACCTGATTGCTGACCGCGCCTGAACCCACACCCTCGAGCAGGGCTGCCACACTCGATGCATGACACAAGCGCGTGCAGTGGTCCACGTTGTTGCTGCCAAAACCCGTGCGCACCAGCTTCTGAAACAGATAGGCTTCCTCATTGCTGCCCTTGGCCGATCCAAAGCCCGCCAAGGCCTTGGGGCCGTACTGCTGCTTGAGCTTTAACAGCCCCCCGCTGGCCAGGGCCAGGGCCTCCTCCCAGCTCGCCTCACGAAACACCTGCGACCAGTCGCCGCGGTTAAGCGCCTCAATCTGCGCCGGATCCTTGACCACACCCTCGCGCCGAATCAAGGGCCGGCTCAAGCGCTGCGGGCTGTGCGCATAGTCAAAACCAAATCGGCCCTTGACACACAAGCGCCCGTGGTTGGCCGGTCCATCACGACCGCTCACGCTCACGATGCGCTCATCCTTGACCTGATACGTCAGCAGGCAGCCCACGCCACAGAAGGGACAAACCGAATCGACCTGACGGTCGACTTTTTGCGAACCGACCTGCGTGGCCGGACTCAGGGCGCCAGTGGGGCAGGCTTGCACACACTCGCCACAGGCCACGCAAGAGCTCTGGCCCATCGCATCGTCCAGATCGAACACGATGCGACTGTGCGCGCCCCGTCCGGCGTAACCAATCACATCGTTGACCTGCACTTCGCGACAAGCGCGCACGCAGCGGGTGCACTGAATACAGGCGTCCAGGTTGACCGCCATGGCCGGATGCGACAGGTCAGACTTGGGCTGCTCGCGCTGCAAAGCGGCCAAGGATGGGCGAACATGGACCTGCATGCGCTGCGCCCAAGCGCTGAGCTCGCCGTGCGGACCGGCCTCGTGCAGATCTTCAGGCAGGGGGGCCGATGCGGCAATCAGGGACTGGGGGCCATCGTTCCACTTGTGGCCTTGCGTCGGCAAATCCGCCAGCAACATCTCGAGCACCATGGCCTGGCTCTTGCGCGCGCGCGCACTGGCAGCCTGCACTTTCATGCCCGGAGTCGCCACACGGCAGCAACTGGGAGCCAACACCCGCTCGCCCTCAATTTCCACCACGCAGGCGCGGCAATTGCCATCCGGCCTGAGTCCTTCAGAAAAGCACAGGTGGGGAATGTCCACCCCCGCGCGGATCGCGGCCTGAAGGATCGTCTCGCCCTGGCGGGCCTGCACGGACTGTCCGTCCAGGTCAAAGCACACGGTCGCGGCATCGGGCGGGGTAAGCACACTCATCGGCCAAACTCCAGTTCCTGCGGAAAATACTTCAGCACGCTGCGCACCGGATTCGGGGCAGCCTGGCCCAGGCCGCAGATTGAGGCATCGGCCATCACCTGCGACAGGTCTTCAAGCGTCTGCACATCCCAAACCGCAGCAGCCATGAGATCGGCGGCCTTGGTCGTGCCGACTCGGCAAGGGGTGCACTGACCGCAGCTCTCGTGCGCAAAAAAACGCATGGTGTTCAAGGCGGCATCGCGGGCTCGGTCGTGGTGGCTGAGCACCACGATAGCGGCCGATCCAATGAAACAACCGTAGGGCTGCAAGGTGTCAAAGTCCAAGGGCACATCGGCCAGCGCGGCAGGCAGAATGCCGCCGGATGCGCCGCCGGGCAGATAGGCATAAAGGGTGTGGCCCTCGGCCATGCCACCGCAATGCTGATCGATCAGCTCGCGCAGCGTGATCCCCGCTGGCGCCAACTTAACGCCGGGCTGACGCACCCTGCCGCTCACACTGAAGGACCGCAAGCCCTTGCGTCCATGGGCACCAAACGAAGCAAACCACTGCGGGCCGCGCTCGATGATCTCGCGCACCCAGTGCAGCGTCTCCAGGTTGTGCGCCAGCGTAGGCCGACCGAACAAGCCCAGCTCGGCAATGTAGGGTGGCCGCAGGCGCGGTTCGCCGCGCTTGCCCTCAATGCTTTCGATCATGGCCGACTCTTCACCGCAGATATAGGCGCCCGCACCACGGCGCAGCTCAATGAGCGGCAACGGGCAAGGCGGATCGGCTTTCAGACGCGCCAGCTCTTCGGTGAGCATGCGGCGAGCCTCATGGTATTCATCGCGCAGGTACAAGTAACAGGCCTCAATGCCCACCACCTGAGCGGCTACCAGCATGCCCTCCAAAAAGCGGTGCGGGTCACGCTCCAGATAGGTTCGGTCCTTGAAGGTACCCGGCTCGCCCTCATCAATATTGACCGCCATCACCCGAGGGGCAGGCTGGGCCCGCACGATGCGCCACTTGCGGCCGGCGGGAAAACCGGCGCCGCCCAGGCCGCGCAGACCGGCGTCTTCCAGAGCTTGCATCACCGTCTCGGGATCGGCCTGGCCAGCAGCCAGGCGCCGCACCAGCTCGTAGCCGCCGCCCGCGCGGTAGGCGTCGTAAGTGATGTGTTCGATCGCAGGCCCTGGCGCAAGTCCCCCGGAAGAGCAGGCCTGCACCAAGGCATCCAGACTGGCATGGGGCAGCGCGCGCTGACCCACCTGCGCTGCGGGCGCCTGCTCGCAGCGTCCAATGCAGGGCGCAGCCACCACCTGAATGTCGGCGGGCAGCAGGTCTGGCAAACGCGACAGCAACAGGCGTGCGCCAGCCATCTCGCAGGACAGGCCTTCACAGACGCGCACCGTCAGCCGGGCCGCCTGCTCACCCTCGGCCAGGATCTCAAAGTGGTGATAGAAGCTGGCGACTTCATAGACTTCGGCCATCGACAGCCGCATCTCACGCGCCAGGGCCACCAAATGACGCTCATGCAGGGCCTGATATCGGTCATTGAGCGCATGCAGATACTCGATCAGCAGGTCACGGCGGTAGGCCCCGCCCGGAGGCACACCCAGCAAATCGCGAACCTCCTGCAAAGAGCGCTCATCGGCCTGCCGCCCCTTGAGGCGACCAGCCCGGCGCGCCGACTGCCTAAGGCTGTCCAGTGCAATCGTCACAGAAGAGGGGGAGCCGTTTGACGCGGAGTTCATGCAAGCAAGAAGTGGTGAAGGACTGGGGACATGGAATGAGCCGCGATGGTAGCGCGAGACCCGCAAAGAGGCGATCTAAAACCG
>JBEIHE010000130.1:0-6092 GCA_040381515.1 Polaromonas sp. | reverse complement strand
GCCTCTGCGCTCGGGATGGACTATGCGGGGTCCGGTTCCTGGCCGACCGGAGGGTGCATGCTGACCGAGACCCACATCGAGGCGCTTGTCACGGCAGTGCGCCGCGCGGCGCGGACCTGCATCCTTCCGCGGTTTCGCAACCTTGCCGCGGGGGATGTGGCGATGAAGTCGGGGCCGGGTGACCTTGTCACGCTGGCCGACACCGAGGCCGAGGCGCAGATTGCCGCCGATCTGGCGCGGGACTGGCCCGAGGCGCGGGTTCTGGGCGAGGAGGGGGTCGCCGCCGACCGGGGGCTGCGGGCCGAGATGGCGCAGGCGGACTGGGCGGTGATCGTCGATCCGGTGGACGGGACCTGGAACTTTGCCAAGGGGCTGAGTGTCTTTGGCGTGATCGCGGCGGTGCTGCACCGGGGCGTGCCGGTCTGGGGGATGCTCTATGATCCGGTGATGGACGACTGGATCGCAGCAGGGACAGATGGGCCGTCCGAGATGGTCAGCGCGGCCGGGCGGCGGGTGCTGCGCACCGCCAACGAAGCGCGGCGAGGGCGGATGAACGGCTATGTCACGCTGGGTCTTTATCCAAAGGCGGTGCAGGCGCGGATCGTGACCGAGTTTCCCGATTTCGCGCGGGTGACGTCGCTGCGCTGTGCCTGCCATGAATACCGGATGCTTGTGCAGGGGCATGTGGATTTCTGCCTGTCGGGCCCCGTGCCGCACCCCTGGGACCATGCCGCGGGCGTGCTGGCCGTCGAGCGTGCGGGGGGTGTGTCGCGGTTCCTTGACGGCGAGCCCTATCACGCGGAGCGGACGAAGGGAGTGCTCCTGTCGGCGGCGAGTGCTGCGGTCTGGGAGGACCTGGCGCGGCGTTTCGTCTATCTGGCGTGAGGGTCAGTCGGGCGGGCGCAGGGCGGTGAGGCGTGCCGGGCCGGCGGTGAGGGGGCCTTCGGCGCGGTCGTGGCGCAGCCAGGCGATGGCACGGTCGCCCGACCTTGTGAAAAGCGTGCCCGCTTCCCTGTCGCCCGACATGACGGGCGTGCCGGGGGGGGCCTCGCCCTCGATCCGGACGGGAAGGAGGCCTTTGCGCAGCTCGGTCTTGTGCTTCATGCGCGCTGTCACCTCCTGCCCGACATAGCAGCCCTTGCGGAAATCGACGCCGTGGAGGCGTTCGAAGCCGGCCTCGAGGATATAGGTGTCGGGGCCGAGTTCGATGCCGGTTTCGGGGATCAGATGGGCGACGCGGATCGCGTCCCAGTCGGTGGGCTGGGAGATGTCGGCCGGGCCGTAATGGCGCCAGCCGAGACCCGGACGTCATAGCCTCCCTTGAGCATCTGCGGCAAAGCCAGCAAGCCCATCAGCGTGACCACCGCTCCCACAATGCCAGTGGCCGTGGCAAACACCGCGCAGGTAAAAAGCGTAGCCACCGCCAGCGAACCGGGCACCCGCGCCAGGGCCAAATGCAGGCTGCGGAACAACTTGTCGATCAGGTTGGCCCGCTCGACCAGATAGCCCATGAATACAAAAAGCGGAATGGAAATGAGCACATCATTGCCCATCACCTTGAAAGCCGACTGCACCATCAGCGTGAGCGTCTTACCTGTATCGCGCTCATAAGCGAACCAGGTGAAGATCATGCCCATGCCCATCAAGGTGAAGGCCGTTGGAAAGCCCAGCATGATGGCCACCACCACCAAGGCCAGCATCATCAGGCCCAGATGGCCAGTGCTGATGGTGTCGGCCATGACCAACATCAAGGCCGTACCGGCGATGATCAGGGCCATCAAGCTGAAGCCGAAATACAGCTCCTTGCGGATCTTGATCATCGTGCAGGCCCCCCAGAGGCAGCCGCGTTGACATCCTCGGCCTTGACCATTTCCTTGAGCTTGTTGACATCGACCTCCTCGACATCCTGCTCGCGCGAAGGCCACTGACCATCGCGGATGCACTGTATGCAGCGCACGATTTCAACCAAGCCCTGTAGCAGCAGCATGAAGCCGGCCAATGGAATCATGAACTTGAAGGGATACAGGGGCAGCGGCGTGGCCGAGAAGGTGCTCTCACGAATGGCCAGCGACTCCTGTGCGAAGGTCCAGCCGGCCCAAGTCAGGGCGACGATGCCAGGCAAAAAGAAAAGTCCATAAAGAATCAGGTCAATCCAGGCCTGGGTCCGTGGCTGGAAAAATCCGTACAAGACATCGCCACGGACATGGCCATTCTTGGCCAGGGTGTAAGCCCCAGCCAGCATGAACAAGGTGCCATACATCATCAACTGCGCATCCAGCGCCCAATCGTGCGGGTTGTTGATGATGTAGCGCGAATAGACCTCCCAGGAAATCAGGCAGGTCAGCACAACGATCAGCCAAGCAAAGGCCTGGCCAATCCAGGTCGATGCGCGATCAATTGCAAGCAGAAAGTTTTTCATCGTCTGGCCCGGCCCCAGCCAGGTCCTCTAAGGCAAGCAAAAAATACAAAAAGCCGCCGGGGTCACCGGCGGCCGTCTCAGGCTTTCAACCTATCAAGACTTTTTGGCCGGCTGGGCAGGCTGCCTGAAGTAGCGATTCCAGGCCATCTTGAAGTCCACCATGTAGTCGTTCTGCCACGAACCCGCACGCTGCGCAAAGGCACGCTGGGAGTCCATCACCCGCTTGAAGAACGGGTTCTCGCCGGACTTGGCTGCGGTAACCTTGTCCCAGGCATCGAGCTGCGCACGCAGGATGGCGTCAGGCGTCTTGAAGAAGTTGACCTTGTCCTTGGTCTTAAGCTCAATGTAGTCTTTGGAGTTGCGGTCAATCGCCTTCCAGCTGAAATCAGCACTGGAGGCCTGCACCGCGTAGTCGATGGTAGCCCTCAGTTCAGCGGGCAGCGCCTCAAGCTTGGCCTTGTTGAACAGGATCTCAAACTGCTCGCCAGACTGGTGGAAGCTCTGCAACATGCAGTTCTTGGCCACATCAGGGAAGCCCAGGACGCGATCGGAAGAGGCGTTGTTGAACTCGGCCGCGTCGATCAGGCCGCGGTCCAACGCCGGCACGATCTCGCCACCGGGCAGCGGGTTGACCGCAGCGCCCAGTTCCTTGAACACATCGACGGCCAGGCCCACGGTGCGGAACTTCAGGCCTTTGATCTGACCCACATTGGCGATCGGCTTCTTGAACCAGCCCAGCGGCTGAGTGGGCATGGGGCCATAAAGATAAGACACCACGTCGATATTCAGGCTCTTGTAGATCTCCTCCAGCAGCGCCTTGCCGCCGCCGTAATAGTGCCAGGACAGCACCATATTGGGATCCATACCAAAAGCCGGGCCGGAGCCCCACAGGGCCAGGGCCGTATTCTTGCCATAGTGATAAGCCACCACGCCGTGACCACCGTCCAGAGTGCCCTTGTTCACCGCATCGAGCAGTTGGAAGGCCGGAACGACCGCACCAGCGGGCAGCACCTCGATCCGCAGACGGCCGCTGGCCATGTCGTTGACCTTTTTGGCAAAGTCATTGGCGAACTCATGGAAGATGTCCTTGGCCGGCCAGGTGCTCTGGAAACGAAGGGTTGTGGTCTGGGCCTTGGCGATCATCGGCGCCGACAGAGCGCCGGCTGCAACTGCCGCGCCCTTGAGCAGGCCGCGGCGGCCCGTGATGGTTTGGGTCATGGAAAAATCTCCTGAGAGTTATGAATCGTAACTATTGTCCCGACCATCGCCAGCTCTCCATGAGAGGGTAACTACGTACAGGTTGACGCGCTGAAAAATCTCCAGAGCAGCTTCAACCTTCACGCTCATGCGCAAGCCCGGAATGGCCGGGGCGAATGTTAGGTCTGGTGCAAAATCTCAGTAATGGACGAGGTCAATTACCCCACCCGCCCCCTGGGTGACACCCAGGCCAGCCCGCCGCTGGCCTGGGCAATCGTGACGACTGGGCGCACGCCAACATGACCTTCCTGGCTCTGGACGTAGGCAATACTCGACTGAAATGGGCGGTTTATGAGGCGCCTATCCGTGGGGCGCGCCTGTTGGTCCAAGGAGCCGTCTTCTTGGAAAACATCGAAAAACTGGCGGAAGAAGAGTGGCTGTCGCTGACCCCGCCCGACCATATTCTGGGATGCATCGTGGCCGGCGATCCGGTCAAGCGCCGGATCATGGACCAGATGGAACACTGGGACGTCACGCCCAGCTGGGTGGTGGCCAGCGCCGCAGAGGCCGGCGTAGTCAACGGCTATGACCATCCGGCGCGGCTGGGCTCGGACCGCTGGGTGGCCATGATCGGCGCCCGGCAGCGGCTGCTCGCCCGTGGTCTGGCAGCCCCCTGTGTGGTCGCCATGGTAGGCACCGCAGTGACGGTTGAAGCCCTCGACGCCAACGGACGTTTCCTGGGCGGACTGATCCTTCCGGGCCACGGCATCATGCTGCGCGCACTGGAATCGGGTACCGCCGGCCTGCACGTTCCCACCGGCGAGGTGCGCGACTTCCCCACCAACACCAGCGACGCACTGACCAGCGGCGGCACCTTCGCCATCGCCGGCGCCATCGAGCGCATGGTGGAAAACGTCATCAAGCACTGCGGTCAGATGCCGGTCTGCATCATGACCGGCGGAGCCGGCTGGAAGATGATACCCAGCATGCAGCTGCCTTTCGAGCTGGTCGATACGCTGATCTTCGACGGCTTGCTTGAAATCGCCTCGCGGCGCCTCCTACACAACTGACCCCCTTCGATCGGCCCCTCTCAGGGCAGACGTGGTCGTACCCGTGAGGCTGCCAATTTGGCCCGCTCACGCGCCACCCCAAGCTCATCGTGGGCAGCCAGAGCCACGCCCATGCGCCGGCGCACAAAACTCTCGGGCTTTCCAAACAGGCGCAGATCGGTACCGGGTACTCGAAGCGCCTCGTCTACGCCCTCAAACACCAGTCCGCGCCCCTCGAGCCCGCCGTAGATGACGGCGCTGGCGCCCGGATTTCTGAGTTGGGTGTTGACCGGCAGACCCAAAATGGCGCGGGCGTGCAACTCAAACTCGCTCTGCCACTGGGTACACAAGCTGACCAGACCTGTGTCGTGGGGGCGTGGACTGACCTCGCTGAACCAGACCTGATCGCCCTTGACGAACAGCTCCACCCCAAAAAGGCCCTGCCCGCCCAGGTCGTCGGTGATGGCGCGGGCAATCTGCCGGCTTTTCTCCAGAGCGGCCAGGGGCATCGGATGCGGCTGCCAGCTCTCCACATAGTCCCCTGAAACCTGCAAATGGCCAATCGGCTCACAAAAATGGGTTTCGATCTGCCCCGCCTCACCCCGGGCCCGAACGGTCAGCAATGTGATCTCGTAGTCAAAATCGATAAAGCCCTCGACGATGACCCGGCCACGATGGACCCGCCCTCCGGCCATCGCATAGTCCCAAGCGGCCTGCACGTCAGCCGGGCCCTCCACCCGGCTCTGCCCTTTGCCCGATGAGCTCATGACCGGCTTGACGATGCAGGGATATCCCAGACGACTGTCGATGGCAGCCCGCAGCGCGTCCAGCGAATCGCAAAAGACATAAGGGCTGGTGGGCAGGCCCAGGGTCTCGGCGGCCAGACGCCGTATGCCTTCGCGGTCCATGGTCAGACGGGCCGCGCGGGCGGTGGGAATCACACGCACCACGCCAGCAGCCTCAAGCTGTTCGAGCATGGGCGTGGCAATGGCCTCGATTTCGGGCACCACCCAATCGGGCTTCTCCTGTTCAATGAGCGCCTTGAGCTGATCCGGATCGCTCATGGTGATGGTGCGGGCATGGTGGGCCACCTGATGCCCAGGCGCGTGGTCGTAGCGGTCCACCGCCACAGTCTCCACGCCCAGACGCTGCAAAGCGATCAACACCTCCTTGCCCAGTTCACCCGCGCCCAGCAGCATGACGCGGGTCGCATGAGGGGACAGCGGGGTACCAAGAGTGGTCATGGTTTCGAACCTGTAAGTAAAACAGAGCCAAGATTATCAAAGGCCAACCGCGCTCGCCTGGCATCGGCGCAGGAGCACAATCACGCCCATGACCCTCGGCCCCCTTTTTTCGGTGCATCAACTGAGCAAGCGCTACGGCTCGCAAACGGTGGTCGACCAACTGTCCTTTGACATCGAGCCCGG
>JBEIHE010000129.1:0-6586 GCA_040381515.1 Polaromonas sp. | reverse complement strand
TGCGCCTTGGGCACGGTGAAAGTCCAGCAACGCACGGATGTCGACATCGCTCAGGCCGTCGCCGTAGGTCATGCAAAAGGTTTGCCCCTTGAGGTAGGGCGCCACGCGCTTTAAGCGGCCGCCGGTCATGGTGTCCTGACCGGTTTCCACCAGTGTCACCCGCCAGGGTTCGGAGCGGGCTTGCAGCACGGTGGTGTGACCCTCGCGCATGTCGAACTGAACGTCAGCGCTGTCGAGGGTGTAGTCACGAAAGAACTGGCGGATGACCTGGCCTTTGTAGCCACAGCAAATCACGAATTCGCTAAGGCCGTGAGCCAGATACGTCTTCATGATGTGCCACAGAATGGGCCGGCCACCGATTTCCACCATGGGCTTGGGGCGCACGCTGCTTTCTTCGGCGATACGCGTGCCCAGTCCGCCGGCCAGGATGACCACTTGGGGGGAGGGCTCTGCCAAGGCCACGGGCAGGTGGGCGATCGATGTGTCGGGCAAGGGGTTTTTCAATGGGGTCTCTGTGCAAGGCGCTCAGGCGCTTAAGAGGGCGGGCGCTGGCACCGCCTGCGTTCGGGCCAGTTGATGGATGACTTGCAGGCGCACCGGGGCTTTCGGATCGTCGGCAAACTTGCGCGCAAACCAGGCCGGCGATCGGCGCAGGGTCTCGAGCTGATCGAGGTCGAACACACCGGGATGGGCCCCGTCAAAGCGGGCGATCAGATGATTCATGGGTCCGCGCTGCGGTCGCAGTTGCATGAGCAGACTGGGGATCAGAAATTCTTCGGCGATGTGCATGCGTGAGAAGTGATCCCGCAAGCCGGGTTCTTGATAGGCCTTTACCAGGCCTTCTACGACCGGTCGGCGCGCACCGAACCACACGCTGCCGTAATGCAGAGGCAAGCGCTGCGAGCCAATGCGCCCGGTGCTAAGGCGCAGGGCGCCCGCGTGCAGGGGCCAGCTGGCCAGTGCCGCCCAGCGCGAACTGCCGCGGCCGGTGCGCAGCCATACGCCGGCTTCGTCGCGTCGGCCTGGGCTGTCCCCGTAATAGCCATTGACCAAGCGCCTCGCAATGCGATGGGTCAGACTGCCTTCGCGTGTCCAGGCCCGGTAGCCCACCGACAGTCGTGCATCGAGATCGCGGCTGAGATCGATCGCATCAAAGTGCGCGTCATGTCGGCCGTTGATATGGCGCTCAAAGTCGGCCATGGGCTTGATCGGCAGACAGCTGGGGCTGAGCAGCTGCAGATAGTCAAATTCAAATTGCTGCAGCGCGTACTGCAGACCATGAAAAATGCCCTCCACAAACCCAAACGTTGCCCAGCCGGTATGAACCGGATCGGGCACAAAGTACGTGCGGTCGGCTGTCAGTTCGAACTGCGGCGTCTGCTTGAAGTCATGGTGCACCAGAACCGTGTGAGGCCACAAGGCCCGAGCCAGCTGGTCCACCGTGGCGGGCTGCGCCACGGCCGACATCACCAGGAACACAATCCGTGCAGGCGGCTTACGAGCTGGTGCGCGCAGAGCTGAAAAACCGTGGGGAGTGATCTGTGCGTTGCCGTGCATGAGGATCTTGTGATGAAGCTGCGACCGATTCTGTGCAGTCATGCGTCATGGCTCAAGCACCCCCTCAGGCTCTCGCGCATTCAGATGACCGGTCGATAGCCTCGGGTCTGACGCACCGTGTAAGACAAGACCCAGTTGGGCCGAATCTGTCGGAGCTTTGCTCTTGCGGCGATTGCTTTATCGCGCCGAGGGCGGCGCTCCTACTCTTCCGATCGCAGGCCGCGTTTGAATGTGTAGGAGCCGCGCCCTCGTGGCGATTGCTCTATCGCGCCGGGGCGGCGCTCCCACATGGCGGCGCTCCTACTCTTCCGATCGCAGGCCTCGTTTGAATTTGTAGGAGCCGCGCCCTCGCGGCGATTGCTCTATCGCGCCGGGGCGGCGCTCCCACATGGCGGCGCTCCTACTCTTCCGGTCGCAGGCCTCGTTTGAATTTGTAGGAGCCGCGCCCTCGCGGCGATTGGGATTTGAATCCTGCAGCTCAAGTCCAAGCCGTATCCCAATGAGGATAGTCCTCGGGCCTACCCACAAGACCGGCTCGTACCGGATTCAGAATGATGTACTGAGCGACCTTCGCAACATCTTCCTCTTGCCGAAGGGCGTGGTCGTGAAAGCCTTTCTGCCAGATGCGGCGCCCTGCCTTGTGAGCCACCACAGACTTCACGCCGCCGACCACCTGGTCAAGCGTGGAAATGCTTCCCAGACTCATGAGCCAATGAAGATGGTCGGGCATGACGACAAATGCCAGGGTTTTGGCGCGCTGGGCTTTTTGTTCATGACGCAGCGCAATGACGAGCTGCCGTGCCAGCGGGAAGTGCAGGAAGACCGGGTCTCGACCGTCTGTGGCTGCAGTGATCAGATAGATCTGGCCGGGCGTTGACTGTCGGCCTAATCGCAGCGCATGCGAGCGTGGGGCTTGAGGCATGCGGTCATGCTAGGCGTCAGAGTTTGAGCAGTGATGAAGAGTTGTTAACCGCAGTGATCGAAATGCTGTCCTGTCGCAGCGATGGGGCTTTGGGGTCTATTGTGTAGGTGCTATCGCGCCGAGGGCGGCGCTCCCACATGGCGGCAATCCGATCGCGCCGGGGCGGCGCTCCTACATGGAGGCGCTCCCGCCTCTTCGGTTGCGGTCTGTGTCTAACTATGTAGGAGCCGCGCCCTCGCGGCGATTCGGCCTTCTTGTTCCCACTGCCAGGCGTGCGCGACCAGGGTGGGCAGATCGCTCCAACGGGTTTTCCAGCCCAGGCGCTCTTGGGCTTGTCTTGGATCGGCGATCTGGCGTGCCGGATCGCCGGGGCGGCGAGGCGCGGCGATGACCTCAATGGGCCGACCCGTGATGCGTTGGGCTTCGGCAATGACTTCCCGCACTGAATAGCCTTGACCATGCCCGAGGTTGTAGGCCTGCGAGGGCCCGCCGGCCAGCAGACTTTGCAGGGCGAGCCAGTGGGCTTGGCACAGATCGCTGACATGGATGTAGTCGCGAATGCAGGTGCCGTCGGGGGTGTCGTAGTCTTGGCCATAGATTTTGATGTGTGGTCTCTCACCGCTGGCCGCTTGCAGCACCAGCGGAATGAGATGGGTTTCGGGCTGGTGGTTTTCGCCGAGCTCGCCGTCTGGATCGGCGCCGGCGGCATTGAAGTAACGCAGACAGACCGAGCGCAATCCATAGGCACGATCGCAGTCGGCAAGTACCTGCTCGACCATGCGTTTGCTGTGGCCGTAGGGGTTAAGTGGTTGCTGCGGATGTGCTTCGTCGATCGGGACGTACAGCGGCTCGCCGAAAGTTGCGGCAGTTGAGGAGAACACCAGTTTGTCTACGCCATACCTTTGCATGACTTGCAGCAGTCGCAGTGTGCGAGACAGATTGTTGTCGTAGTAGTCCAGCGGCTGTGCGACGGAGGCGCCGACTTCGATGCTCGATGCGAAATGCATCACCGCGTCGAAATGCCGCTCGGTGAAAAGGCGCTCGAGCAAACGGCTGTCGCCCACATCGCCCATGACCAGGGATCCCCAGCGCACGGCCTGGCTGCTTCCGCTTCTGAGGTTGTCCAGCGTGGTCAGCCTGCAGCCCGCCTGCGCCAGTCGTTTAAGCATGTGCGAGCCGATATAGCCGGCTCCGCCCACGACCAGGATGTGTGGGCTGTTTTTGGATGGCTTGAGGGTCACTTGGAGGCGAGGCGGGTTCTGCGTGCGGAAAGTCTCAGCCTATCGGGCTTGCTCGGGGTTTGCTGTCGGACGAGATCAGCCGACAGCGAGGGTAGAGGGCTCAGTGGTTTGGAGGCCCTATCGCGCCGAGGGCGGCGCTCACCCGATTGGGGTTTGTGGGAGCCGCGCCCTTGCGGCGATAGAGCCCCCGGGTTTGCCCTTGCTTGTGGACCGACAGGAGCGGGGGTTATCATGTCTCTGTAATGAATCGATGATTCACCTATGAATCAAAGCCCCCTTAACTCCAAGCCTGCCTCGACCGCGCCTGCTCTCGAATTTGAAGGGGTCGAGAAGCGGTTTGCCGCGCGTGGCCGATCGTCGGAGGTCTTGGCCGTACGCGCAATTGATTTTCGGGTGGCGGCCGGTGAGGTGGTGTCCATTATTGGTCCCTCGGGTTGTGGCAAGAGTACTTTGCTGAACATGGGCGCGGGTTTGTTCAAGCCCTCGGCCGGACTTGTGCGGGTGGGCGGCGAGCCGGTGGTGGGGCCGAACAAGCATGTGGCCTTCATGTTGCAGAAAGATCTGCTCATGCCCTGGCGCACGATTGCCGAGAACGTTGAGTTTGGGCTTGAGCTGCGGGGTGTGGCGGCGCAGCGCCGGCAGGAGGTGTCCTACCGTCTGCTCAAGCAGTGCCATCTGCAGGGCTTTGAGAAGCACTATCCTCATCAGCTTTCCGGCGGCATGCGGCAGCGGGCGGCGATGGCGCGCACCCTGGCGGTTGATCCGCTGGTGCTCTTGATGGACGAGCCGTTTTCGGCGCTCGATGCGCAAACCAAGATGATCCTGCAGCAGGATCTGGCGCAGACCGTCTCGCGCGAGGGCAAGACCGTCGTGTTCATTACACATGACCTGTCCGAAGCGGCGGCGCTGTCTGACCGCATTCTGGTGATGAGCGAGCGCCCCGGCACATTCATTGAAGAGATTGCGGTCGATATGCCCGACCGCGACAACCCGATGCAGCGGCGCAAGCACCCGCGGTTGGCGGACCTGGTCTCGCATCTGATGTCCCTGCTCAAGCTGGACGCCCATTCACAAGTGCATTGAAAACCACCCTCAAGGAGATCTCCATGAAAGTTGCTTCTGTTTTCAACAAGCGCCGCCTGACCTGCGCGGGTTTGGTCGCTGCCGCGCTCCTGGCCACTGCGCCCCTGACCGTACGGGCCCAGGCGCTGCAGGAGATCACCTACCTGTTGCCCGCCCCGGCTACCTTGCCTGCCTTCGGGCCGTGGATGCTGGCGCAGGCCAAGGGCTACTACAAGGCCGAGGGCCTTGATGTGAAATTTGTCGCGGCCCGCGGCGGTGTGGATGTGGCCAAACAGGTCGGTGCCGGTAATGCGGTGATTGGTGGAGCGATTGGCGACACGCCGATCATCGCGCGTGCGCAGGGCGTGCCGGTCAAGGCAGTGGCCGTGCTGGGTGCCGGATCGCTGATGCAATTGGTCAGCCACAAGGAAGAGCGCATTGAAAGCCCGCGCGAGCTCAAGGGCAAGACAGTAACGGTGTTGGCCTATACCGACACCACTTATTACGCGCTCCTGGGCATGCTCAGCAAGGTGGGTTTGACCAAGAACGATGTGAACATCCAAGCCGCAGGTCCGGCGGGTGTGTGGCAACAGTTTGCGGGCAAGAAGGCGGTGGCCATGGCGGCTGTGCCCGAGTGGACGGTGATGGTGATGGACGCGGGCGCGCAAGTGGACATCTTGCCGGCCGACATCTACTTCAAGAGCATGGCCCAGGCCATCCTGGCTTCGGACGAGACGATTGCCAAGAATCCTCAGCTGATTCAAAAACTCGTGCGCGCCACCTTGAGGGGCATGCGCGACATCATGGCCAATCCTAAGGAGGCAGCGGCCATTTATGTCAAGCATGTGCCGGGGTATCAGGGCAAAGAGGCCAGCATCCAGAGGACCTTTGAGATGTACAACCAGTACGTCTACGCCAAGCAGCGGGTGCCGGGCATGATGGACGAGGTGCGTCTGTCGGAGCTGCAGAAGTTCTATGTGAGCAATGGCGTGGTACCCAAAGAGGTGCCGGTCAGGGAGCTCTACACCAACCAATTTGTCGGCAAATAAGTTGCAGGCATTCAACTGGTAAAGCCCTGCGTGAACACGGACAAGCTGATCACCTACGCCTGGAGCCTGGCCGTCCTGCTGGTGGTCGGGCTGGCTTGGGAGATCCTGCCCGGCTGGTTCGGCGTGCCGGCCTTCGTGCTGCCGCCGCCCAGCAAGGTGTGGACCGAGTTCTGGCGTTTGTGGGAGGCTGAGCGGCTGCTTTGGCACGCGGGGATCACCGCCTTTGAAGTGGTGGTCGGTTTTGTACTGGGCTCTTTTTTGGGGGCGGTGATCGGCTACGCGCTGGGCATGTCGCCCCGAGTGGAGGCGGTGCTCTCGCCCTATTTGCTGGCACTGCAGATCGCCCCCAAGGTGGCGTTTGCACCGCTCTTTGTGATGTGGCTGGGCTACACCATCTATCCCAAGATTTTGGTGGCCATCCTGATCGTGTTCTTTCCGGTGCTGATCAATGTGCTGTCGGCCATGCGCACCATGGATGGCGACCTGATCAATCTGGCGCGCTCGTTTTCAGCCACGCGCTGGCAGGTGTTTCGCATGGTTGAGTTTCCCACCACCCTGCCGCCGCTGTTCTCTGGGCTTCGAATCGCCAGCACGCTGGCGGTGATCGGTGTGGTGGTGGGCGAATTGGTGGGCGGCAATATGGGTCTGGGTTATTTGCTGGTCTTCTTTGAGGGGCAGGGCAATACAGCAGGTGTCTTTGGCGTGATTGCAGCGCTGACGGTGATCGGCATCCTGGCCTATTACGCGGTGGTGCT
>JBEIHE010000128.1:0-6618 GCA_040381515.1 Polaromonas sp. | reverse complement strand
GCAGGTGGCGGTGCCGGCACTTGCACTCAATGCGCGCAACGACCCTTTCATTCCGGCGCTCAGCCTGCCTGGTGTCCACGCGGTTTCTGATCATCTGACCTTGTGGCAGCCCGAACAGGGTGGCCATGTGGGTTTTCCGGTGGCCGATACCCGGTGGCCCGACTCCCATGTCCTGGCCATGCCGCATGCGGTGGCTGATTTTCTGCAAGCCTGGCTCTAGCGCCTGAAGGAGGTACATTCTTCAATGAGGACCGTTGCCTCATGGATGAGCCTTTTGCAAAAAAGCGGAGTCTGAATCGAAATGGACGATATCGTCAAAGCGGCCTTGGCCAAGTGGCCCCATGTGCCGGCCTGCTACGGCTGGCTAGGTCTTGATGCAAGGGGATCCTGGTACATGCGTGACGACAAGGCGCAGGCGGCTGGGCCCTTTGCGGGCCCTGGAAGCAGCCTGCTCAGCCGGGGGTCTTTGCTTCGACACGACAAGTTGATCGAGTTTATTGGTCGAAACTACGAGGCCGATGCGCAAGGCCAGTGGTTTTTCCAGAACGGACCTCAGCGCGTTTATGTGGAGCTCGAGGTCGCGCCCTGGATCTGGCGTGTGCAGGACGATCTATCGGTCTACAGCCACACCGGCCTGCCGGTGCGCCCCCAGCGCTGCTGGCTCGATGAGCAGGGGCGCGTCTATTTGGAGACCGATCTGGGCTTGGGGCTGGTGCACAGCCTGGACATGACGCAGGCTGCGGAAGCGGTCGAGCGCGGATTGTGGGTGCCCCAGTTTATGGCCTGTGCCCAGATGCAAGAGCATTTCGCTTATGTCCGCAGCCCATTGGGCAGCCGTTCAGGACCGAGAAATGACAAAGCCGGCTGAGAGCCGGCTTCATGAGCACCTGACCCGCGCGAAACTTTACTTTGCGGCAGTCGCCTCGGCCGCTTGCGGGACCTCGGGCTCTGCGAATTTTCCGCCTGACTTGCCAGTGAGGTAGACCACCGCACGGCCGATTTCAATATCGCTGAAATCTCCTCCGCCCTGAGCGCCCATGGCACCTTTGCCTTTGAGGGACGCCTGCCATAGCGCATCGAAGCCGGTCCTCAAACGGGGCGCCCAGCCACCGGCATCGCCCAGCTTGGGTGCGCCCGCTGCTCCAGAGTTGTGGCATGCCGCGCATTGGGCGTTGTAGACCTCTTCGCCTGATTTGAGGGGGCGGTTGGCGTCGCGGATTTCGACCGTTCCCACCTTGCGCAGGCGTTCAGCCACCGCTTGTTCGGAGTTGTCAGCTCCTGCGGAGGGTTTGGGGCCCGAGGTGACGAAGTAGACCAGCGCAATGATGGCAAACACCGGGACCACGAAGGAATAGAAGACGGTCAACAGCAACTGTCCAGGGGTCTTGATGGGGCCTGTGTGGCCTTCTTCGTGAGCCGTATGGGGGTCGTTAGCGCTCATGGCGTCCTCGAAAACTGGTCTAAAAACGGTTTCGCCACCCTTGCAAGCGGCAACCGTGCATTATAGACGGCCGCCTGTTCGCGCCCGCACTTGCGGACTCGTCACCAGACCCTCACTGCTAGAATGCAAGTCGAGTCGTTGGCTCATCGCAAGGTGCCTCGTCGTATGCGGCTGTAGCTCAGTGGATAGAGTATTGGCCTCCGAAGCCAAGGGTCGCTGGTTCGATTCCAGCCAGCCGCGCCAGCCAGCCTTCAGCTGTCCTTTCGCATTTGTCTTGCCTTACCGAGCAAGCGTCTCGCTGAAGGCCGGCGCCAACGGGGATAGACGATCCTGATGAATACCTTACTCGATCCGGCCATTCTGTTCTTTGCCTTCGGTCTGCTGGCCGGCGCGGTGAGATCGAATTTGGAGATCCCGGCCCCGATCTCGCGCTTTCTCTCCCTTTACTTGCTGATGGCCTTGGGCCTCAAGGGAGGGTTTGCATTGGCGCAGTCGGGCATCACCAGTCAGGTGGCCAGTGGTTTGGTCTGTGCGCTCATTCTGGCCTTGGTGGTGCCCCTGCTGGCGCTGCAGCTTCTTCGACACTGGGTCGGGCCCTACGACGCGGCTGCCCTGGCCGCCACGTATGGGTCGGTCAGTGCGGTGACTTTCGTCACCGCAGTGCAGTTTCTGGAGACGCGGGATATCGCCTACGGCGGGCATATGGCCGCGGCAATGGCTCTAATGGAGTCGCCGGCCATCATTTTGGCTGTGGTGTTTGCCAACACCTTGCGCCAACGTGAGGCGACTGCCCTGGCTGCGGCCGGGCAGGCGCCAGGCGCTGCCCCTGTCGCGCCTCCCAGGCTCTCCCTGGGCAAGGTCTTGCATGAGTCCTTTACCGATGGGGCCCAACTCTTGCTGCTCGGGTCCATGTTGGTGGGCCTGCTCACTGGAGAGGCCGGCCGACAGGCGATGCAGCCCTTCTCTGGAGATCTCTTCAAGGGTATGCTGGCTTTCTTTCTTTTGGACATGGGGCTTTTGGCCGCACGCAACTTGTCGCAAGTACGCGGTCAGTCCCCTTGGCTCTTGGCCTACGCCCTGATTGCGCCGCCCGTACATGCGCTTCTGGCGCTGGGCCTGAGCCTCCTGTTTGGCCTGCCCTTGGGCGACACCATCTTGCTGATGGTGCTGGCTGCCAGTGCGTCTTACATCGCGGTCCCGGCGGTGCTCCGGCATGCGATCCCGCAGGCCAATCCTTCCTTGTATTTCGGGCTCTCCCTGGGTCTGACTTTCCCTTTGAATATCCTGGTGGGTATTCCAACCTACGCGGCCGTGGCGAGCCGGGTCCTCGGCTGATTCCAGACTGCCGCTGATTGCAATGGCAGTGTGCGTTGCGGGTTTGCAGGGGCCTGCTTGTGCAAGCCCTCTAAGGTCGATAGCATTGGCAACATTTATTGACATTTGGCGAATCCGTTCGCCTCTGCAGTGTTGCCGATCTTTTCTCGCCGTATTTCCGGCACTCCTGGGCATGCCGCCACTGAACAAGGCCCTGGCGCTCGACACCCGCGGGTGCGGGCGCTGGTTGGCTCCTTCGCCCTGTGGCTTGTCTGCATGTCGGCGGTACAGGCCGAATTGGTGCAGGGTCGTGTGACGGCTGTTTCCGATGGGGATACGGTGACAGTGGAGGATACGGACCGGGTCAGACACAGAATTCGCCTGGCGGGCATCGACGCGCCCGAGGCGCGTCAGCCCTACGGGCAAGTGGCTCGGCGCTCGCTCAGCGACATGGTCGAGGGGCAGTGGGTGCAGGTGCGCTACGACAAGAGCGACCGCTATGGCCGCCTGGTGGGCAAGATCGAGCTCGATGGACGGGATGTGAATCTGGAGCAGTTGCGCCGTGGGCTCGCCTGGCATTACAAGAAGTACCAGAATGAACAGAGTCCAGCTGATCGCCAGGCCTATGCTACGGCTGAGCAACAAGCGCAGGTGGCTCAGCGCGGACTGTGGCGAGAGGCGCGGCCGCAAGCTCCTTGGGACTACCGAGCCGCTTTGCGTCAGCCCGATGCAGACGAAGGCGCAAGCGCGGCCAGCCGGGCTAGGTGAGCGGGGTGTCGTCCTGCGCGCTCGGAATCTGGCGCCCGATCTTGGGCCAGCGATGATGCAACCACAACCAGGACCCCAGACCCACCATCAGCATGGACAGGCAGGCCACGGCTGGTGCCACCGTCGAATGCATGACCAGTGGCGCAAGCGCTCCTGCCACGACTGCGTTGGCCAAGGCTCCGATGACCGCTTGAAGCGATGACGCCATGCCTCGACGCTGTGGGTAAAGATCGAGCACCAGCAGCGTGACGACGGGCACTACCAGCGCCCAGCCGAAGGAAAAAACCGCAACCGTAATCAACGCCCAGCTCGCATGCGGCGGCCAGAGCCAGTGGGCTGTCAGATTAATCAGGGCGCAGCCCAGCGAGGCTGCGGTGAACAGAGCGGTACCAGCCAGGAGAACCGGCTTTCGCCCGATGCGGTCTGACAAGGCCCACGTAGCAAATTCATCAGGGCGTAGCCGAACAGGTGGCTCGATAGCGTCTGCTGCATTTGCACGGGGCTGGCGTGCAGGCTTTGGGCCACGCCAGAGAAGGCCGGCAGGTAGGTGTCGACCGCGAAAGGCGCCAGCATGCTCAGCAGGGCCAGCGGAAAAGCCAGGGCCCAGGCCGGCGCACGCCACAGCCCTGCCGCATCAGGGTTCATCGCTTTTGCAGGGCCAGTGCCAGCTGATAGAGCTCGTTGCGCGGGGCGCCGGTTATCTCTGCAGTCACGCGTACAGCCGTTTTCAGGGGCAGTTCTGCCAGCAGCAGCGTCAGCACCCGTTGCACTTGAGCTGCCGCAGGGTCAGCTGCCTCGGCCCGGGGGTGTATCAGCAGCACAAACTCGCCACGCAGGCGGTGTGGGTCTTGCTGCAGCCAGGCGGCCAAGTCCTCGGCCGGCAAGGTGGCGATTTCCTCAAACTGCTTGGTCAGCTCTCGGCCTACCGTCACCTTTCTCTGTCCAAGGCTCGATAGCGCTTGGGCCAAGCTTTCGATACGGTGGGGTGCCTCCATCAGGACCACGGCCGCATCCTGCTCAGCCAGGGTTTGACACGCTTTTTCTCGCTCGCCGGATCGCGTGGGCATAAAACCGGCTATGACGGTAGGCGTCTGACCGGTCAGGCCAGAGACGCTCAGGAGCGCGGTCACACTGCTGGCGCCAGGAATCGGGATGACTTGGACGCCGGCCGAGCGTGCCGCGGCCACCAGTCGGGCCCCTGGATCGCTGACACCGGGGGTGCCGGCATCGCTGACGTAGGCCACCCGCTGGCCGCTGAGCAGTTGCGCGATGATCGGGCCAGCCGATTCCGCTTCGTTGTGCTCGTGAACGGCCCGCAGCGGCTTTTCCAAGCCATACTGCTTGAGCAGGCTGCGGGTGTGACGGGTGTCCTCGCAGGCAATCACATCAACCAGTCCGAGCACGAAAAGAGCCCGCAGGCTGATATCGGCCAGATTGCCGATGGGGGTTGCGACCACGTACAGTGCGCCAGGACGATGGTGTTGTGGTCCGACGGCTTGCGCGGCCGCCTGGCGCGCCAGATCAAAGGAGGAGGGGTTCAATGAGGGAATCCGCAAAGGGTGCCGGTGGGGCGGACGGTGGCGGAGCTCGGGTCCGCAGGCAGCAGGTTACCACCAAGGGCCTTGGCGATCAGGCAGAGGCGCTGGCCCTGCGTTATCTGCAGGGCAAAGGACTGTGCTGGCTGCAGTCGAATTTTCGGACGCCCGGTCGCGGCGGCGGAGAAATTGATCTGATCATGCGGGAGCCTGATGGCACCTTGGTTTTTATCGAGGTCAGGCAACGCAGTCGAGCCGATTTTGGTGGTTCAGCGGCCAGCATCAGCAGCAGCAAGCGTGCCCGCATCATCTTCGCTGCCCGTCATTATTTGATGCGTCTGCACACGCTGCCGCCCTGCCGCTTTGATGTGGTGCTGCTCGAAGGAGACCCCAATGGCCCGCAGGAAATCACCTGGTTAAAGGCGGCCTTCGATGCCTCCTGATTCGAAACCGCTATCATTGCGGACCATGCTGGAGCAAAGAATAGAGCAGCAGTTCATCGACAGCGCCGATCTCAAGTATCACGCGGCGCAGCTGTTGTCCAAGCCGATCGCCGCTGCGGTAGAAGCAATTCTGGCCAGTGTCACCAGCGGGGGCAAGGTGCTCGCGTGTGGCAATGGCGGCTCGGCTGCAGATGCCCAGCACTTCGCGGCCGAATTTGTGGGCCGCTACGAACGTGAGCGCCCTGAGTTGGCAGCTGTGGCGCTGACTACCGACAGCTCCATCTTGACGGCCCTGGCCAATGATTACGACTACAAGTCCATCTTTGCCAAGCAGGTCCGTGCGCTCGGTGGCGCAGGCGATGTGTTGCTGGCCATCAGCACCAGCGGCAATTCCCCGAATGTGTTGTCAGCCATAGAGGCGGCGCATGAGCGCGATATGGTCGTGGTGGCCTTGACCGGAAAAGGCGGAGGCGCCATTGCCCAGGTGCTGCGCGAAACGGATGTTCATATCAGCGTGCCCCATGACCGGACCGCCCGCATCCAGGAGGTGCATTTGCTGGTTCTTCACTGCATCTGCGATGGCGTAGATGCCCAACTGCTCGGAGATCAGGAGATTAAGCCATGAAACGTTCTAGCACTCTAGCCCTGTCCATCGCGCTGGGCGCTTCGGCCTTGCTTGCGGGATGCGCCCCCCTGCTGATTGGCAGCGCGGCCGGCACGGTGCTGGTGGCTTCCGATCGCCGGACCGCAGGCACTCAGCTCGAGGACGAGACGATCGAGCTGCGCGCCCAATCGGCCATTCGTGAACAGCTCGGTACCCGGGTACGAGCCGATGTCACCAGCTACAACCGGGTGGCCTTGGTCACGGGAGAGGTTGCCAATGTGGCCGACAAGCAGGCAGTTGAGCGGATCGTCTCGGGTGTGCAAAATGTTCGTTCGGTGGTCAATGAACTGACGGTTCAGAGCTCTCCTTCCCTGCGAGACCGTTCCAACGACGCGATCATCACGGGCAAGGTCAAGGCCTCCTTTATTGATGCCAAGGTGCCGGTGCTGGCAGTCAAGGTCACCACTGAGCGTGGCGTGGTTTACCTGCTCGGTCGGGTTACCGCCGAGGAGG
>JBEIHE010000127.1:0-6756 GCA_040381515.1 Polaromonas sp. | reverse complement strand
CTCGAGCGCCATGAGGTATTCCTCCGTCACCAGGGTGCCCGCATCCACGTCGCCGCCGCAGACGACGCCTGCGATCAGCTTGCCGATGTGAAAGTCGTGCGCGCTGATAAAGCCGCCATCGCGCATATTGACCAACTGGCCCGTGATGGTGGCCAGCGCGTGGCGTCCGGCCGCTGCAAACGGCTTGCGCATCGGCGGCCGCCAGCCGCCAGCGGCCATGGCCCGCGCTTCACCCAAAGCCACGAAGAGGAGCTCGTCCTTGTGCGCCACGATGAGGTCACTGTCGAGTAAATAGCCCAGCTTTCGGCTCTCGAGCGCACTGGTGCCCACCTTGGCCATGGCTGCTGCAGTAAAGCCTTCGCTCAGGAAAGGCAGCAAGTCTTTGCTGGTCGAGGTTTGTGCGTTTTCTGCCGCGCGACGTGCGATGTAGGCCAGACCGCCTGCGCCGGGCACCAGGCCCACACCCACCTCCACCAGGCCGATGTAGCTCTCTAAAGCCGCCACCCGGCGAGCGCTGTACACAGCCAGCTCGCAACCGCCGCCCAAAGCCAGACCGCGCACCGCAGCCACCACCGGCACGCTGGCATAGCGCAGCCGCAGCATCATTTGCTGCAGTTCGTGCTCGGCACCTTCGATCGCCGAGACACCGGCGATCATGAAGGCCGGAATCATGGCCTGCAGGTCCGCGCCTGCAGAAAACACCTCATCGGGTGACCAGATCACCAGACCCGCATAGTCTTTCTCAGCGATCTCGACTGCACGCGCCAGGCCCTCGGCCACATCGGGGCTGATGGCGTGCATCTTGGTCTTGATGCTGGCAATAAGCACCTGACCATCGAGCGACCACAGGCGAAGCGCATCGTCCTCGTGTACGGTGGTGCCGGCGCGTGCAGCGGCCGGCGCCGGCGTGGACATGACGTCTTCAGGGAAATGTTGGCGTGCATGTACCGGTAGTGTTCGCCGCGCAACAAAACGGCCCAGCGACGGCGACCAGGAACCTTCGGCCGTGTGCACGCCACCGGCCTCATCGACCGGACCTTTGAAAACCCAGTCGGGCAGAGGCGCCTTGCACAGCGCCAGGCCCGCCTCAATGTCGTCCTGTATCCATCGGGCCACTTGTCGCCAGCCGGCTTCTTGCCACAGCTCGAAAGGCCCCTGCTTCATGCCAAAGCCCCAGCGCATGGCCAGGTCCACATCACGGGCAGTTTCGGCAATCTCTTGTAAGTGCACGGCTGCGTAATGAAATTGATCGCGCAGCAAGGCCCACAGAAAGCGCGCCTCCGGGCCCTGGGCATTGCGCAGCAACTTCAGACGTTCGGGGGCAGGCTTCTTGAGCATGCGGCCCACCACGTCGTTGGCCTTGGCGCCTGCGCTGACATAGTCCAGGGTGCTGGGGTCTAGCCGCAGCACCTCGCGGCCCGCCTTTTTGTAAAAGCCCGCCCCGCTTTTCTGGCCCAGGCGCTTGTCCTCGATTAGCTTTTGCAGCAAAGGGGGCGTGGCGTAGAGCGCCGCGAAGGGATCGCTTGCCTCGGTGAAGTTCTCGCGCAGCGTGCCAATGACATGCGCCAGCGTGTCCAGGCCCACCACATCGGCCGTGCGGAAGGTGCCCGATGCGGCGCGGCCCAGCTTCTTGCCGGTCAGATCGTCCACCACGTCGTAGCTCAGACCAAATCGCTCGGCCTGCACGATCGTGGCCAGCATGCCGGCCGTGCCCACGCGGTTGGCAATGAAGTTGGGGGTGTCCTTGGCGCGCACCACGCTCTTGCCCAGCGTGGTGGTCACAAAGGTTTCGATCTGGTCCATCACCAGTGGGTCGGTGCTGGCGGTGGCAATCAGCTCCACCAGTTGCATATAGCGCGGCGGATTGAAGAAGTGAATGCCGCAGAACCGTGGCCGCAGTGATTCGGGCAGGGCCTGGCTCAGCGCAGTGATCGACAGCCCTGAAGTGTTACTGGCCACCAGCGTGTGCGGCGCCAGGGCTGGCGCGATCTTGCGGTACAGGTCGAGTTTCCAGTCCATGCGCTCGGCAATCGCCTCGATCACCAGATCGCAGCCGGCCAACAGGCCCAGATGTTCTTCGTAGTTGGCCGCGCGGATCAGCGCAGCGTCTTCCGGCAGGCCCAGGGGCGCAGGCTTGAGCTTTTTTAGGTTCTCAATGGCACGTGCGGCAATGCCATTTTTGGAGCCGGGGCCGCCGCCGCTTGCCTCTGACGGCAGGTCAAAGAGCAGCACCGGCACTTTCAGGTTGACCAGATGCGCCGCAATCTGCGCACCCATCACCCCGGCCCCGAGCACGGCCACCTGTCTGACGTGAAATCGATTCATGGTTGTCCTTTGCTCACTGCACGCGTTGCCAGATCTGGTTGCGAAAGAAAGGCCCGATATAGCCGCGCACTTGCAGCGTTTTGCCACCGTCTTGCGGGGCCAGGCGCAGCTTGTAGAGCTTGCCGTTTTCGGGGTCCAGAATGGTCCCACCCTCCCAGACCGCCTCCGAGCCGTTTTGACGGGCGTCGCGGATGATCTCCATTCCGATCTTGGGCTGGCCCTTGCGGTCGTCGGTACACAAGGTGCACAAGGGTTCGGTGCTGGTGGCCTGCAGGCTGCGTTCGACCCGGCCGACCAGAGTGCCGTTGCCCGCATCGCGAATCGCGATTTCAGCCCTGGGTTTTCCGGTGGCATCGTCAATGCTGCGCCAGGTGCCCACGGGGGTCATTTGTGCACTTGCGCCAGCGCCGAGCAAGCCGGCTCCGATCAAGATCAGCAGGTTTTTCATTGGATTTCCTTTCAGGCCAGCGCCGCCTCGGTGTCCATCAGCGGCTTGCTGCCCGTGCGCACCGTGCGCATCAGGGTGGCCGTCTCAGGGAACAGCTTGGCAAAGTAAAAGCGCGCCGTCTGCAGCTTGGCGGTGTAGAAGGGGTCGGTGGAACCGGCCGCGATCTGGCGCAGCGCCACCTGGGCCATGCGGGCCCAAAAGTAGGCAAACACGAGGTGGCCCGAAATGCGCAGATAGTCCACAGCGGCCGCGCCCACTTCATCGGCATTTTGGAAGGCCCTAAAGCCCAGCTCGGTGGTGAACTTGGTCATCTGATCGCCCAGCCAGGCCAGAGGGTTGATGAATTCAGCCATCTGCTCGTTGACGCCTTCCTCTTCCACCAGCGCCGCGATTTGCTTGCCAAATTTCTTGAGCGTCGCGCCGTTATTGCCCAGTACTTTGCGTCCGAGCAGGTCCAGCGACTGAATGGTGTTGGTGCCTTCATAGATCATGTTGATCCGGTTGTCGCGCGCAAACTGCTCCATGCCCCATTCGCGTATGAAGCCGTGGCCGCCAAAGACCTGCAGGCAGGCGTTGGTGGCGATGTGGCCGTTATCGGTCAGGAAGGCCTTGACGATGGGCGTGAGCAGGGCCAGCACCTCGGCGGCGTCCTTGCGCACCTTTTCGTCGGGGTGGTTGAACTCCTGATCGAGCAGCAAGGCGCAATAGGTGGTCAGGGCGCGGCCACCTTCGGCGTAGGCCTTGGCGGTCATCAGCATCTTGCGCACATCGGGGTGCACAAGGATCGGGTCGGCCGGCTTGTCTTTGGCCTTGGGGCCGGTGAGCGAACGCATCTGCACCCGGTCCTTGGCATAGGCCAGCGCGTTCTGGAAGGCCACTTCGGTCAAGCCCAGTGACTGATTGCCCACGCCAAGTCGCGCGGCGTTCATCATGACAAACATGGCCTGCAAGCCCTTGTGGGGCTGGCCCACCAGCTGGCCTACTGCACCTTCAAGCACCATCTGGCAGGTGGCATTGCCGTGAATGCCCATCTTGTGTTCCAGGCCGCCGCAGCGAATGCCATTGCGCGCACCCATGGAGCCGTCGGCGTTGACCAGGAATTTGGGCACCACGAACAGGCTGATGCCCTTGCTGCCTGCGGGCGCATCGGGCAGCCGGGCCAGCACCAGATGCACGATGTTGGGTGCCAGGTCATGCTCACCCGCGCTGATGAAGATCTTGCTGCCGGTGATCTTGTAGCTGCCGTCGGTCTGCGGCTCGGCTTTGGTACGCAGCAGGCCCAGGTCGGTGCCGCAATGCGGCTCGGTCAGGCACATCGTGCCGGTCCATTCGCCCGAGGTCAGCTTAGGCAGGTATAGAGCCTTCTGCTCAGGCGTGCCGTGCGCATGCAGGCACTCGTAGGCCCCGTGCGACAGGCCTGGGTACATGGTCCAGGCCTGATTGGCCGAATTGAGCATTTCGTAGAGGAAGTTGTTCAAGACAAAGGGCAGGCCCTGGCCGCCGTACTGCGGATCGCAAGACAGCGCGGGCCAGCCTCCCTGAACATACTGCTGGTAGGCCTGCTTGAAGCCCTCCGGCGTCTTGACTTCGTGGCTTGTGCGGTCGAGCTGACAGCCCTGTTCATCGCCCACGCGGTTAAGCGGCTGGGCCACTTCAGCCGCAAACTTGCCTGCCTCCTCCAGCACCGCGTTCAGGGTGTCGGCATCCAAATCCTGGTGCGCAGGCAGAGCCTTGAGCGACTCGGTCACGCCGAGCACTTCGTGCATTACAAACTGCATATCGCGCAGCGGGGGGGTGTAGACAGGCATGGGGCCTCCTCAGGCAAGATGTGAAAAAAAGGGTTCAGCGCTGGCGGGCAGGGGCCGGGCGTTTGCCCGCCGGACTGACGCAGCGTTCAAGGATGTGCTCAAAAGCGCGCAGCGTGCGCTCGATTGAGGTGGGGTTCTTTAGAAATCGGGCCTCGTAGTGCAGCGCCAGAATCAGGCCGTGGATCTCAAAGGCCAGTTGCCGTTCATCGGTGTCGGGCTTGAGGTGGCCTTCCTCGCGCGCCAACACGATCGCGCGGTGAAAGGCTTTCAGCCAAGCTTGCACCGACTCGGCCAGCGCATCGCGCACCGGGCCCGGGCGATCGTCGAATTCGACCGCGCCACTGATGAAGATGCAGCCCGACTGCAGCTCGATCGAAACTCGTTTCATCCAGTTGGCAAACAGGGCCCGCAGGCGGGGCAGTCCGCGCGGCTGGCTCAGCGCGGCGCGAAACACCTCTTGATCGAAGCGATGGAAGTATTCACGCACCACTGAAATTTGCAGCTCTTCCCGAGAGCCGAAGTGCGCAAAAACACCCGACTTGCTCATCTGCATCAGCTCGGCCAGCGCACCGATCGACAGCCCCTCCAGGCCCACCTGAGAAGCCAGACCGAGGGCCGCATCCACGATGGCCGCTTTGGTCTGTTGCCCCTTGGCCAGCGCGCGTGCCTCCGCCGAGGGCGGGTCAGCGCTGGTCAGGTTGGAAGTTGCACGCGAAGCCATGAAGCTCATCAAAAAAGAACGATCGTGCTATTTTGACCGAAAAGCCAACCCTGTCAATTGTGAGGAGATGAGTCCTGTTTGAATTTGTGGGAGCCGCGCCCTCGCGGCGATCGGCTTGAACGGTTATCCTTCCTCCATGTCCTCCACCTCCTGTTGCCTCTGTGGTCGCGTGTTCGACTGCGGCGCGGTCGATCCCCAGACGGCCTGCTGGTGCGTGGCCTTGCCTGCCTTGCCCCGACAGGCGCTCGGTGAACGGGCAGACACCTGCTTTTGCCCAGACTGCCTGCGCGAGCAATTGCGTCAGAACGGCCTGCTTCCTCAAAAACAGGAGGCCGCATGAGCGTCAATCTTGATGGCCAACTGGTGGTGGCGATTTCTTCGCGTGCCCTGTTCGACTTTGAGGAAGAAAACCGCGTTTTCGAAGAGGGTCTGCGCCACAGCCAGATGCCGGGCGTCAAGCCCGATGCGGCCTACATTCAGCTGCAGCTCGATCGTCTGGATGTGCCGGCCAAGCCCGGCGTGGCTTTTTCCCTGATCAAGAAGCTGCTGGCCTTCAACCAAGCCCCTAGCAGCATCGAGGAAACGCTGACCGCCGAGCGCCTGCCTCAGCGGGTGGAGGTGGTCATCCTCTCCCGCAATGACCCTGTCTCGGGCATGCGGGTGTTTCGTTCGGCGCAGCACTACGGGCTTGACATCAAGCGCGCCACCTTCAATCGCGGCGAGGCACCGTGGCGTTACCTTAAGCCTCTGCACGCCAATCTGTTTCTGTCCGCGCATCTGAGCGATGTGCGTGCGGCGCTCGAGGCCGGTGTGCCCGCCGCGCAGGTGTATCCGCAGTCGGCGCAGGCCAGCCATGCCCACCCCAACGAAGTGCGCATTGCATTCGATGGCGATGCGGTGCTGTTTTCAGATGAAGCCGAACGGGTGTTTCAGGCCCGGGGTCTGCAGGCCTTTCAGGACCACGAGCGGGACAAGGCTGGCCAGCCCTTGCTGGCGGGTCCTTTCAAGCCGCTGCTTGAGGCCTTGCACCGTCTGCAGCAGGTGGGCACTTCGCGCATGCGAGTGCGCACGGCCCTGGTAACTGCTCGCAGCGCACCCGCGCACGAGCGCGCCATCCGAACCCTGATGAACTGGAATGTGCAAGTCGACGAGGCCATGTTTCTTGGGGGGCTGGCCAAGGGCGAGTTTTTACGCGAATTCGAGCCCGATTTTTTCTTCGATGACCAGACCGGTCATGTCAACTCCGCTGCAGCCCATGTTCCTGCGGGGCATGTCGCCAGCGGAGTGGCCAACAGCTCTGATTGAAGGGTGTGTGGGAGCGCCGCCCGCGGCGCGATCGGCTTTTAGCTCTTTAAAAACAGCCGGTACGCCGGGTTGTCGGTCTCTTCGACATATGGGTAGCCCAGCGTCTGCAAAAAGCGCTTGAAGGCCACATCGTCTGCGCGCGGCACTTG
>JBEIHE010000126.1:0-6758 GCA_040381515.1 Polaromonas sp. | reverse complement strand
TTGTCAACCATTCAATATGCTGTTGACCAATTGCATATCGAGCATCTGATGGTGGTCGGCCACTACGGGTGCGGGGGTGTACTGGCCGCCCTCAACGGGGTGAGGGTGGGGCTGGCCGATAACTGGCTGCGCCATATCAAGGACGTCGCCTCCCGTCACCGCGGTCTGCTTGAGGCTGCCGATCCGCAGCTTCGAGGCAATTTGCTGGTCGAGCTCAATGTCATCGAGCAAGTGGTCAATGTGGCCCGCTCCACCGTGGTTCAGGACGCATGGGAGCGCGGCCAGAAGTTAATGCTCCATGGCTGGGTTTACGGTCTTTCCGACGGGCTGCTCAAGGACCTGCAGATTTCCATTGACGAGCCCGCTTGCATTGACGAGGTGCATGCCCAGGCCGTTCGTCCCGAAGTTCGGCTGGCGGCCTTGGTCTGACGCCCCTGTTTTCCGCAACGACCATGTTTCCCCAGCGTCTCGACTCCAGCCTGGCTTATGACATTGCCAAGGCGATGATGGACGGCTTCAACCGGCACTATGACCTCTTCCGGCGCGAGTCGGCACGGGCCAAGCATCGCTTCGAGACAGCCGACTGGCATGCCCAGCAACGGGCGCAGCGTGAGCGCATTGAGTTCTACGATTTGCGCGTGCGTGAGGCCTCCACCCGACTTGAGCGCGAGTTCAGGGCGGGCGAGCAGCCGATGGAGGTCTGGTACCAGGTCAAGCTTCACTACATCGGGCTTCTGGTCAATCACAGACAGCCCGAGCTGGCGGAGACCTTCTTCAATTCGGTCACCACCAAGATCCTGCATCGCAGTTATTTTCACAACGACTTCATTTTTGTCAGGCCGGCAGTCAGTACCGAGTACATCGAAAACGACGAACCGTCTGCGCGCCCGACCTACAAGGCCTGGTATCCGACCCGCGAAAATCTGGTCGAGGTGATTGTGCAGATGATCGAGTCCTTTGATCTGCGCCGACCTTTTGCCAACCTGCAGCGCGATGCTCGCGATGTGCTCGGTCAGGTCACGCAGCGCCTCGGCGATGTCAAGCTCAGGGCCAATTTTCAGATTCAGGTTCTCTCCAGTCTGTTCTATCGCAACAAGGGCGCTTATGTCGTGGGCAAGCTGATCAATGGCTTCCAGGAGATCCCGTTCGCGCTGCCCATCCTGCACGACGATGAGCACAGGCTCTTCATTGATACGGTGCTGTTCGGGGAGGACGAGCTGTTGATCCTGTTCAGTTTTGCACGGGCCTATTTCATGGTCGATATGGAGATTCCATCGGCCTATGTGCAATTTCTGCGCGGCATGATGCCGCGCAAGCCGCGTGCCGAGCTCTACAACGCGCTCGGACTGGCCAAGCAGGGCAAGACGCTTTTCTACAGGGACTTTCTGCATCATCTGCGTCATTCCAGTGATCGGTTCCGCATTGCACCGGGCATCAAGGGTATGGTCATGCTGGTTTTTGACTTGCCCTCCTTCCCTTACGTCTTTAAGGTTATCAAGGATTTCTATCCGCCTCAAAAAGACACCACCCGCGAGCAGATTCAAGGCAAATACCTGTTGGTCAAGCAGCACGATCGGGTGGGGCGCATGGCCGATACGCTGGAGTACAGCAATGTGGCCTTTCCGCGCGCGCGCTTCGAAGAGGATTTGATCGAGGAGATTCGCAAGTTCGCGCCGAGCCAGATTGAAATCAGCGATCGCGATGGGGACGGCCAGGTCGAGGTCATCCTCAAGCATGTCTATATTGAGCGACGCATGATCCCGCTCAACATCTACTTGCAGGAGTCCTTCGATGCGGGGCTCAGTGATGCGAGGGCACGGGCCCAGATGGAGCAGGCGGTGATTGAGTATGGCAATGCCATCAAGGATCTGGTGGCGGCCAATATCTTTCCCGGTGACATGCTGTGGAAGAACTTTGGGGTCACGCGTCACGGCAAGGTGGTGTTCTACGACTACGACGAGATCGAGTACATCACCGACTGCAATTTTCGTCGTGTCCCGGCTCCGCGAAGCGAGGAAGACGAAATGTCTGGCGAGATCTGGTACTCCGTTGGGCCCAAGGATGTGTTTCCCGAGACCTTCGGACCTTTTCTTCTGGGCAACCCGGCGGTGCGAGAGGTGTTCATGAAACACCATGCCGACCTGCTCGATGCCGATTTCTGGCAAGCCCACAAGGAGCGGATCCTGGGTGGGCATGTGCACGATGTCTTTCCCTACGACCCTTCTCGTCGCTTTTCTGAGCGTCGACGGCTGGCCCTGCAGGAGTCGGTCGGACCGTAAGCGCGTCATGAATTTGTAGTTTGTTGATTCAAGGAGAGCAAGCATGAATGATCCGGTTGTCATCGTGGGTGCCGCGCGCACCCCCATGGGTAGTTTTCAGGGCGACTTTTCCAGCCTGGCCGCGCATGATCTGGGCGGCGCTGCCATAGCTGCTGCGATTGCTCGGGCGGGGGTGATACCCGCGCAGGTCTCAGAGGTGCTGATGGGCAATTGCCTGATGGCCGGTCAGGGGCAGGCCCCGGCACGGCAGGCGGCCTTCAAGGGCGGATTGCCCGCCTCCACCGGCGCTGTGACGCTCTCCAAGATGTGCGGTTCGGGTATGCGCGCCGCCATGTTCGCCCATGACATGCTGGTGGCCGGTAGCCATGAGGTGGTGGTGGCCGGAGGCATGGAGAGCATGACCAACGCGCCTTATCTCTTGCTCAAGGGGCGAGGGGGTTACCGCATGGGACATGACAAGGTTTATGACCACATGATGCTTGACGGCCTGGAAGACGCCTACGAGCCGGGTCGCAGCATGGGCACCTTCGGCGAGGATTGCGCGGCCAAGTACCAATTTGGACGTGAGCAGCAGGATGCCTTCGCCATGGCTTCCGTGCAGCGGGCCCAGAACGCCACCCGCAGCGGCGCCTTTGCCCAGGAAATCGCACCGGTAACTGTCAAGACTCGTGCGGGCGAGACGGTCGTCAGCATCGACGAGGGTCCGGGCAAGATCAAGATCGACAAGATCCCTACGCTCAAGCCGGCCTTCAAGAAAGACGGCACCATCACCGCAGCGGCCAGCTCCTCGATCAACGATGGAGCGGCGGCCCTGGTGATGATGCGGCAGAGCACGGCGCAGAAGCTCGGTTGCAAGCCCTTGGCACGGATCGTCAGCCATGCGGTCCATGCCCAGGCGCCGGAGTGGTTCACCACTGCGCCGGTGGGGGCCAGCCAGAAGGCGCTGGACAAGGCGGGCTGGAAGGTCTCCGATGTGCAGCTGTGGGAAGTCAACGAGGCTTTTGCGGTGGTGCCCATGGCCCTGATGAAAGAACTAAACGTGGCGCATGACATCGTCAACGTCAACGGCGGCGCCTGCGCCCTGGGTCATCCGATTGGCGCATCGGGCGCACGGATCATGGTCACCCTGATTCACGCCTTGCAGGCTCGCGGCCTCAAACGAGGCTTGGCCAGCCTGTGTATTGGGGGTGGCGAGGCCACCGCGGTCGCTCTGGAGCTGTGCTGAGGCCATGCCGGCCGTCTTGGTGATCGGCGCCTCGCGCGGCATCGGCCTGGAGTTTGCGCTCCAATACCGGCGCGCGGGCTGGCACGTCTGGGCCAGTGCGCGCGATGAGGCCGGTCTGCAGCGCCTGCGCGAGCAGGATTGCCAGGCCCTGCGCATTGATGTGGCTGATCCGGCCAGCTTGAGCGGGCTGGCCTGGATGCTCGATGGGGTGGAGCTCGATCTGGTCTTGTATGTGGCCGGGGTCATGGACCGGGCCGATGCGCGCAGCGTTCCCACGCAGCCTGATTTCGACCGTTTGATGCGCACCAATGTATTGGGCGCCATGCAGACGCTGCCACAGGTGGCCCCGCTGTTAAAGCCCGGTGCGGCCATGGCTTTCATTAGCAGCCAGATGGGCAGCATGGCCGACTGCGGGAGCAGCTACGGCTGGCTGTACCGAACCAGCAAGGCCGCCTTGAACATGGCGGTGCATGCCGCCCAGGCCGATTACCCCCACTGCACCTTGCTGGCGCTCAGCCCGGGCTGGGTGAAGACCGAAATGGGCGGTGCCGCAGCCACGCTCACCGTGCAGGACAGCGTGGCGCAGATGCGGCGTACGCTCTCCCGCTTGGACGCCAGCCATCGAGGCGCTTTCATCAACCAGGAGGGGCAGACGCTGCCCTGGTGAACCCGCAGGAGCTTTTCATGTTGCTCAATGAAGACCAGACCATGGTGCGCGATGCGATGCGCGACTTTGCCCAGCGTGAGCTCTGGCCTCATGCGGCGCGCTGGGACAAGACCCACGAGTTTCCGCACCAGGCGCATCGGGGTCTGGCCGAATTGGGGGCTTATGGGATCTGCGTGCCTGAGGAGTTGGGGGGCGCCGGCCTGGACTATCTCAGCTTGGCGGTGGTGCTGGAGGAAATCGCGGCTGGCGATGGCGGCACCAGCACCGTCATCAGCGTGACCAACTGCCCGGTCAACGCGATCTTGCTGCGCTACGGCACTTCGGAGCAGCAGCGCAAGTGGCTCACGCCGCTGGCGCGCGGCGAGATGCTCGGTGCTTTCTGTCTGACAGAGCCGCACGTGGGTTCGGACGCTTCGGCCCTGCGCACCACCGCAGTGCGCCACGGTGACTCTTATGTGATTAACGGTGTCAAGCAGTTCATCACCAGCGGCAAGCATGCGCAGCTGGCTATCGTCATCGCAGTGACCGATAAGGACGCAGGCAAGAAGGGCATCAGTGCTTTTGTCGTGCCCACTGACACGCCCGGCTACGTCGTGGCACGGCTGGAGGACAAGCTGGGTCAGCGCTCCAGTGATACCGCGCAGATTCAATTGGACGACTGCACCATACCTGCCGCCTATCGGATAGGTGCAGAGGGTGAGGGCTACAAGATCGCTCTCTCGGCGCTGGAGGGCGGGCGCATCGGCATTGCAGCGCAGAGTGTGGGTATGGCCCGCAGCGCCTTGGATGTGGCCATTGACTATGCCAAGCAGCGCGAAAGTTTTGGGTCGGCCTTGATCGATCACCAGGCGGTGGGATTCAGGTTGGCGCAGTGCGCCACTGAACTGGAGGCCGCGCGCCAGTTGATTTGGCACGCGGCCAGCCTGCGCGATGCCGGCCAGCCCTGCCTGAAGGAGGCCGCCATGGCCAAACTGTTTGCCAGTGAGATGGCCGAGCGGGTGTGCAGCGCCGCCTTGCAGACGCTGGGCGGCTATGGCTATGTCAGCGACTTTCCAGTCGAGCGGATCTACCGCGATGTGAGGGTGTGCCAGATTTATGAGGGCACCAGTGATATTCAAAAAATCATCATCCAGCGCGCACTCTGAGTCTGGGCGGTCCCTCGGCGTATGATGCGCGCGCCATGAATATCATCATCCTCGGAGCCGGTCGCGTGGGGGAAAGCGTGGCCGAGAGCCTGGTTTCCGAACGCAACGACATCACCGTCATCGATCAGGATCCGGTTCGCCTGCGCTTGCTCGAGGAGCGCCTGGACCTGCGCGGGGTGGTGGGCAATGGCATACAGCCTTCGGTGCTGCGCGAGGCAGGCGCTCAGGATGCCGACATGATCATTGCCTGTGCGGCGCTGGACGAGTCCAACCTGACGGTGTGCAAGATTGCGCACGATCTCTTCAATGTACCGACCACCGTGGCGCGTCTGCGCTCATCGGAGTTCCAGGAAGGCGACAGCCTGCTGAGCAAAGCCGGCTTTTCGGTCGATCATGTGATCTGCCCCGAAGAGTCGGTGATGAATTACATCCATCAGCTCATTGACTACCCGGAGGCGCTGCAGGTGCTGCAGTTTGCCCAAGGCCGCGCCAGCCTGATCGTGGTGCGGGCGACCGAGGGCAGCGATCTGGTGGGTCACGCGATTGGTGAATTTCGCCAGTTGCTGCCCGATGCACAGATGCGGGTGGTGGCCTTGTACCGTTTTGATGCCGAGGTGGAGGCCACTGCAGCCACCCGGATTCAGGCCGGTGATGAAGTGTTCGTGCTGGCCGATTCAGACAAGATTCGGCAGGTGCTTGCCGCCGTACACAGACGCGACAAGCCGGTGCAGCGTCTGATGATTGCCGGCGGCGGCAAGGTGGGCTTGCGGCTGGCCCGCAGCCTGGTGGGGCAGTGCGAGGTCAAGTTGATAGAACGCGATCCTCAGCGTTGTCAGTACCTGGCCAGTCAGTTGCCCTCGAGCATGCTTGTGCTCCAGGGTGACGGCGCAGATGAGGACCTGCTGCTGGAGGAGCGCGTTGGCGACATGGACCTTTTTTTGGCGCTGACCAGCGACGACGAGGACAACATCATGTCGGCCATGCTGGCCAAGCGCCTGGGCGCTCGGCGTGTCATGTCGTTGATCAACCGGCGCGCCTACGCCGACATGATGCAGGGCAGTACGATCGATATCGCGATTTCGCCGGCTCAGACGGTCATTGGTGAATTGCTGGCGCATGTGCGCCGGGGTGATGTGGTGGCGGTACACAGCCTGCGGCGCGGGGCAGCCGAGGCCCTTGAAGGGGTCGCGCGCGGTGATGCACAAACCTCGCGCCTGGTGGGGCGCAAGGTGCAGGAAGTCAGTCTGCCCCAGGGGGCTCGCATCGGTGTCATTGTGCGGCAGAGGGATCAAGAGTCGGAGGTGCTGATGCCGCACCATGACACCGTGATTGAGACCGACGACCACATCATCCTCTTCATCCCGAGCAAGCGCATGGTGCGCGAGGTGGAGAAGCTGTTTCAGGTCAAGGCCACCTTCTTCGGCTGATGCTGCGCGATACCC
>JBEIHE010000125.1:0-6765 GCA_040381515.1 Polaromonas sp. | reverse complement strand
GGCCCCTTGAGGCTCCAGGCGGGCAGCCGGATGGTTGAAGTGGACGTGGCCGGGCGCGTGGCGGCTGAGGGTCCCCCCTTGGCGGTTATGGATCTGGGTGCCGCGCAGGACCTTTTTGGTCGCGCGGGGGAACTCTCGCGCATTGATGTTCGCTTACAGCCAGGTGCCACACGCGAAGACGCCTTAGCGCAATGGCGCCAGCACCCGGACTGGCCGCAGCGCCTGCTGGCCATCGAACCGGCCGAGGCCAGCTCACGCATCAGCGCCATGTCACGAGCCTACCGTGTCAACCTGACGGTACTGGCGCTGGTGGCCTTGTTCACCGGAGCCTTTCTGGTGTTTTCCGTGCTGTGGCTCAGCGTGGCCAAGCGCTCCTCGCAATTGGCTCTGCTGGGGGTGCTCGGTTTAGGCCGACGGCAGCGTCTGCAGTGGGTGCTGTGCGAGTCGCTGGTGCTGGGCGCTGCCGGCAGCCTGGCCGGGCTGGCCCTGGGCACTGGGCTGGCCGCCCTTGGGCTACGCATCCTGGGCGGAGACCTGGGCGGCGGCTACTTCCCGGGTACTGAGCCCACCTTGCAGTGGAGCAGTGGCGCCGCCTGGGCCTACGGCAGCCTGGGCGTGCTGGCGGCAGCACTGGGGGGTTGGTGGCCCGCCCGCGCCGCCGCGGCGCTGCCGCCGGCCCAAACCCTCAAGGGTCTAGGTCTGAACACCCGGGGCGCTCACCGTCTGGGCTGGAGCCTGGCCCTGCTGGGCAGTAGCGTGCTGCTGGCCCTGATGCCGCCCATCGGCGGCATCGCATTGGGCGCCTACGCATCGGTGGCCCTGATGCTGGTGGGCGGCATCACCGCCTTGCCCGGCCTCATCGCCCTGCTGCACCGTCCAGCCCGTCACTGGCTGGGCCATCGCCTGCTGCCCATGCTGGCCATCGAAAGGGCCGGACGGGTGCGGGAAAGCGCCGCGGTGGCAGTCAGCGGCGTGGTCGCCGCTCTGAGCCTGGCAGTCGCGCTGACGGTGATGGTCAGCAGCTTTAGAGTGTCGGTCAGCCAATGGCTCGATGCGGTGCTGCCAGCCGACCTTTATCTGCGAAGCGGCAGCAGCTCGGCGGCGGCCGATACGGTTTATTTCGAACCGGCCCTGATCGAGGCCCTGCGCCAGGTACCGGATGTGGCGCGTCTCGACACTCTGCGCGTGACCGCCTTGACGCTGCAAAGCGGCCAGCCGGCCGTCAGCCTGATTGCGCGAGACCTCAGTGAACCAGAACGCCAGCTGCCGCTGCTCGGTCAGGCCCTGCCGGTGCCGGCCGGACAGAAGGCGATTTACGTCAGCGAGGCCATGGTCGACCTGTACCAGGCGCGACCAGGACAAAACCTGCCAGTCTTGGAACGTGCGCTCGGCCTGGAGGGGCGCGAGCGTCTTTTTGTGGCGGGCATCTGGCGCGACTATGCCCGCCAATTTGGTGCGGTGATGATGGACGAACGCGACTACCGCGACCTGAGCGGCGATACCCGCGTCAATGATCTGGCTATTTGGCTGGCGCCCGGCCAGGACGAATGGGGGGCCAAGCAGGCTATCACGGAACGTCTGCGGGCAGCCTCGGCATCGCCCCCTGGGCTTGAGATGGCCTCGAGCGCACAGATTCGGGCCATTTCACTGCGCGTGTTTGACCGCAGCTTTGCAGTGACTTATTGGCTGCAGGCGGTGGCCATCGGCATCGGTCTTTTCGGCGTGGCTGCCAGTTTCAGCGCCCAGGTGCTGGCCCGGCGCAAGGAGTTTGGCTTGCTCGCCCATCTGGGCCTGCGGCGAGGCCAAGTGCTGGCGGTGGTGGCCGGCGAAGGACTGGCCTGGACCGGGGTGGGCGCTATGGCCGGCCTCTTGCTGGGGCTGGGGGTCTCGCTCGTCCTGGTGCATGTAATCAACCCGCAAAGCTTTCGCTGGACCATGGACCTGCATATCCCGTGGCTGGCCTTGCTTGCGCTGGCCTTGGCGGTGATGGTGGCTGGCACCCTCACTGCCTGGCTGGCCGGACGCGCGGCCGCCAGCGGCGAGGCGGTAATGGCCGTCAAGGAGGATTGGTGATGCGCCCCAGCCGCCGCCTGCTCCTGGGGATAGCGGCCCAATCGATGCTGGTGGGGGCCGGTCTGCGGCCCGCTCAAGCCCTGCCCTTGCAGCGCCTGGCCTTTCCACGCGACTTCGGATCTCACTCCCAATTTCGCACCGAGTGGTGGTACATCACCGGTTATGGCCGAGCACCCGATGGCCGCTTGCTGGGCTTTCAGCTCACCTTTTTTCGCACCCGAGTCGACGAGGCGCAGAGCATCCGTTCGCGCTTTGCGGCGCGGCAATTGATCTTCGCGCACGTGGCAGTCACTGACCTGCAGGGCGGCCGGCTCTGGCACGATCAGGCGATCGCCCGCGAGGGCTTCGGGCTGGCGCAGGCCGCCCCCAATGACACCGACCTGCGCCTGGACCGTTGGCAACTCAGACGCGAAGGCCCCGTGGAGGCCAGCACCTATCGCGCTCTGTTACCCGCCCGGGAGATCGCCCTGGACCTGAACTTCAAAACCACCCAGCCGCTGCTGCTGCAGGGGCAGCAGGGGCTCTCGCGCAAAGGTCCCGATCCCCGGCAGGCCAGCTACTACTACAGCCAACCGCAGATGGTCGCCCGTGGGCTCATCGGACTGCCGGGCAAACGAATGCCCATCGAAGGCCGCGCCTGGCTGGATCACGAATGGAGCGAGGAAATTCTGCATCCTGAGGCGGTGGGCTGGGACTGGATCGGGATGAACTTCAACGATGGCAGCGCGCTGACCGCCTTCCGGCTGCGTCGTGCCGACGGCAGTTCCCTATGGGCCGGCGGATCCTTTCGCAGCGCCGATGGTCGGCTGCGCAACTTCGCACCTGACGAGGTGGACATGCAGGCACTTCGCTACTGGAGCAGCCCGCTTTCACAGGCACGCTACCCCGTGCAGTGGCGGGTGGAGATCCCGGTCGGCCGCTACACCGTCAATGCCCTTTTGGACACCCAGGAACTCGACAGTCGAGGCAGCACCGGAGCCATCTATTGGGAGGGCCTGAGCGAGCTGCTCGATGCCAGCGGCCAACGCATCGGTCTGGGCTATCTCGAGATGACCGGTTATGCGGCCCCGCTGAGGCTGAACTGAGGCAGGAGACCAGACCGGCAAAATGGGTGGGAATCTATCCCCGCCACGCGCGAAAAGACCCGGGGCTTAGAGCACCGAGCGCAAGCTCATCGTCTGCCAACCACTGCCCTGCCAGAACCGTTCGGTGGCCGCACTGCGACCCAGGAGGAGTGCCTGCGCCAGCGGTTCCAGACGGGTCTGGTCGGGATCAGCCAGAAGGACCCATATCGGCTCCTCTCCAATAAGCGGATCCATGGGGGCAAGCCATTGGATCTGCCTGAGGGTCTGCAAGACCGATTGCAATTGCAACAAGTCCACGCGCAAGACGCGGGCTAACTCCCGCGCCGTCATGCCGTGCGGGCTCGACAGGCGCACTCGATGCAAATGCTGCACGCAGGCCAAGGCCGTCTCGAAGGCCCCGCCGGCAGACGAACTCCTCGGGGCCTGACCGGAGGACAGGCTGGGCAGATAAGCGCTGATGACTGCGCCCATCAACACCACGAGCCAGGCCAGATAAATCCACATCAGCAGAATCGGTACGGTGGCAAACGCACCGTAAATCAGCGAATAAGTCGGCACTGCCTTGAGATAGAGAGCCAGCAGCATTTTCGCCAAGGCCAAACCGCCCGCAGCAAACAAGGCTCCGATCCACGCGTGCGTCCAGCGCACATGGGTATTGGGCATGTAGCGAAACAAAGCGGCCAGGGCCCCAGCGTGCAGAAAAAATTCAAGGGTGTCGAGCAATTCGGCAACCAGCCGGCCGCTCGCGCCACTGACCCCGATAAAGACCAAAGCCTGGGCGGTGGCCGCCAGGCTGGCGGCCAGCAGCAAGGGGCCTAGCGTAATGGCCGCCCAGTAGACCAGCAGCCGCTGGGCCAGCGGCCTGCTGCGGGGCACCCGCCAGATCGCATTGAGCGTGCGATCGATGGTGAGAACCAAGGCCGTTGCGGTAAAGGCCAGCACCGCCAGCCCCACCACCCCGAGCCGACTGGCCTGCCGGGTGAACTGCGTCAGGTAGCCCATCACCTGTCGGGCCATGTGATCGGGCACCAAGCTCTCGACCAGCCAAGCCTGCAGCAGGGTCTGCATCTTGGCGAATACCGGGAAAGCGGTGAACAAGGCCAGCACCACGGTGAAGAACGGCACCAGCGCGATCGACGTGGTAAAGGTCAGGCTGCTCGCGCTCAGACCGAGACGATCCTCACGAAAGCGCTGGCGCAGGGTCACCAGGGTCTGGCGCCAAGGGAACTGCAGCAGACCGTGCACGAAAGAAGGTTGGGACATGCCCGTTATCATGCCACTCCCATGCACCCTCCTTCGGTCGACTTTACCCGCTGGCTCGCCGTCGGCAGCTTATTGGGCCTGATCATCCTGGGCCTGCTTTGGGAGATGTGGCTGGCCCCGATCCGGCCTGGCGGCTCTTTGCTGGCGCTCAAAGTGCTTCCGCTTTGTGTGCCCCTGGCCGGACTGCTCAAAAGAAAGCTCTACACCTACCGTTGGGTTAGCCTGCTGGTGTGGCTGTATTTCACCGAAGGGGTGGTACGCGCATGGAGCGACAAGCCCCCGGGCAATTGGCTGGGGCTGATCGAGGTGGTGTTGTGCCTGAGCCTGTTCACCGCCTGCGCCCTGCACGTCCGTATTCGCCTGAAGCAAGCCAAGCTTCAGGCGGCTGCGGAGAGCGCGGCATGAGCAGCGCCGCGCATCAGCAGGACCTGATCGCCACGTTGACCGAAATCTGCGGGGCCGAGCATGTTTTGACCCAAGGCGATCTGTCGGCCTGGGAGTCGGACTGGCGCAAGCGCAGGCGGGGCAAGGCACGGGCTGTGGTTCGACCGGCGAGCACCGATCAGGTGGCCCGGGCAGTGCAAGCCTGCGCCCGATACGGCGCGCCCATCGTCCCCCAAGGCGGCAATACCGGTCTGGTGGTGGGGTCGACGCCCGACGACAGCGGGACCGAGGTGGTGTTAAGCCTGCAGCGCATGAATCGGGTGCTGTCGATCGACAAGGCCAACATGACGGCGACCGTGGAGGCCGGATGCGTGCTGCAAACGCTGCAGCAAGCTGCGCAAGACCAGGGCCTGTTGTTTCCCTTGAGCCTGGCCGCCGAAGGCAGTTGCACCGTCGGCGGCAATCTGGGCACCAATGCGGGGGGCACGCAGGTGCTGCGCTACGGCAATGCCCGAGACTTGTGCCTGGGCCTGCAAGTGGTCAATGCCCAAGGGCTGATCTGGGACAGCCTGCAGGGCCTGCGCAAAGACAACACCGGCTATGACCTGCGCGATCTTTTCATCGGCAGCGAAGGCACCCTGGGCGTGATCACCGCCGCAACGCTCAAGCTTTATCCGCAGCCGGCCGCGCAGATGACCGCCTGGGCAACTGTGCCGGATATGGAACAGGCCATTGCCTTGCTGGGGCTGGCCCAGGCGCATCTGGGCGCGGGCCTGACCGGCTTTGAGGTGATGGGGCAATTCGCCCTCAGTCTGGTGGCCAGGCACTTCCAGCAATTGCGCGTACCCCTCTATCAGCAAAGCCCTTATTGCGTGCTGCTGGAGCAGTCCGACCAGGAATCGACCGAGCACGCTCGCCAGGCTTTGGAGCGTCTGCTGGAACAAGCCCTGCAGCAAGGTGTGATCGGCGATGCGGTGGTGGCAGAAAGTCAGGCGCAGGCGAAAGGACTCTGGCATATCCGCGAGGCCATCCCGTTGGCCCAGGCCGAGGAGGGGCTCAACATCAAGCACGACATCTCGGTGCCCATCTCGCGCATCAGCGAGTTCGTCCGCCACACCGAGGCCCTGCTCGCCCGCGAGATTGCCGGGGTGCGGCTGGTCAATTTTGGCCATCTGGGCGATGGCAACCTGCACTTCAATGTGCAAGCGCCCGAGGGTCAGGATGCCCAGTTGTTTTTGCAAACCCAGGAATCGCGGGTCAATGCACTGGTCTACGCCTCGGTGCAAGCTTTCGGCGGCTCGATTTCAGCTGAGCACGGGATCGGCTCGCTCAAGGTCGGGGAACTGGCACATCACAAGAGCCCGGTGGCCTTGCAGATGATGCGCGCCATCAAACAGGCCCTGGACCCGATGGGGCTCTTCAATCCGGGTCGGGTCCTGCCCCGGTAACCGCTTGCCCAGGTCCACAAGGCGCGCCCATCACCGCGCAGGCGCGGCTCCTACAATGAGCCCTCCCGATCGCATCGGCCAGCATCCACGATGAACACCCCACCTGTTTTTTCGCAGTACGAAGACTTCATGCGGCATGTCAACACCCATGGCGTGTTCAAGCCCGATCGCACCGGCACCGGCACCAAGAGCGTTTTTGGCCACCAAATGCGATTCGATCTGCGCCAAGGCTTTCCGCTGGTGACCACCAAGAAGGTACACCTCAAGAGCATCATCTATGAACTGCTCTGGTTCCTCCAGGGCTCGAGCAACAACAACTGGCTGCGTGAGCGCGGGGTGACCATCTGGGACGAATGGGCCCGAGAAGACGGCGATTTAGGACCGGTCTATGGCGTCCAATGGCGCAGCTGGCCCACGCCGGATGGTGGACACATCGACCAAATCGCCGATGTCATCAAGACCCTGAAAACCAACCCCGACTCCCGCCGCATCATCGTCAGCGCCTGGAACGT
>JBEIHE010000124.1:0-6836 GCA_040381515.1 Polaromonas sp. | reverse complement strand
TGCGCGGTGTTTGCCACGGCCACTGGCATTGTGGGAGCGGTGGTCACGCTGATGGGCTTGCTGGCTTTGCCGCAGATGCTCAAGGGAGGCTATGACGTTCGGGTCTCTGCTGGCGCCATTACGGCCGGGGGGTGTCTTGGCATCTTGGTTCCGCCATCGGTCATGCTGATCGTCTATGGCGCCACCGCCGGCGTGTCGGTGGTGCAGTTGTACGCCGGCGCTTTCTTTCCGGGCCTGATGTTGGCCGGTCTGTACGTCCTGTATGTGATCTTGCTGGCCAAGATCAAGCCCAACTTGATGCCACCCCTGTCGGCTGAGCAGCGCTTTGTGCCGCTGCCACCAGCGCTCGATCGCTTGTCAAACGAGGTCTCGCGGCTGGCTTTGCCGGGTCTTTTGCGTGGCGCTTCTGTGGTGCAAGGGCAGGCCGCCTATCTGCGCAAACAATGGCTGGTGGTGCTCCTGCCTTTGCTATTTTTCTTGCTGGCAGCCGGCTGGTCCTGGCATGTGCACACCAAGCCTGCCGAGCTTGAGGTATCCGTGAGCAGTTCGGCCGGGGTGATTGAGCCCGCCGGCTCAGAGACCACGGAGAGAACGCAGACCGCAGAAGCGGGGGGCTTGCAGGAGCCTGTCGAATCGGGCGTGAAAGAGCCCCCGGGCGCGGATTCAGGTGTCAAGGAGCCGCCCGGCGCGGACGCCGGTGTGAAAGAGCCCCCGGGTGCGGATTCGGGCGTCAAGGAGCCACCGGGCGCCGATTCAGGCGTGAGGGAGCCCCCTGGAGCTGACGTCGGTGTCAGGGAGCCCCCGGGGGCGGGCGGCCTGAGGGAGCCGCCTTCGGCTGACTCTGGGGTGCGCGAGCCTCCCGGTTCGGCCCAGCCGCCGACGGTTGTTGCCGGTGGTGAGTCTGCGGCTCCGGCCGTGGCGCAGCCGGCGGCCAGTGCTGAGCGTTCCGAACCGACGCGCGGCTTCTGGATCGGCCTTGGCGTGGGCGCGCTGGCTTTGGTCGGTTTTTATGCCCTGCTGACCTTCCAGCGCCTTGAGATCTTCAAGATGCTGCTGCAGAGCTTCTTCCCGCTGGTGGTACTCATCCTGTCGGTGCTCGGCTCCATCGTGCTCGGTCTGGCCACGCCGACCGAAGCGGCCGCAGTGGGTGCTTTTGGCGGCTATCTATTGGCCGCGATCTATGCGGTGGTTAACAAGCGCCAGCAGGGTCGCAACCGGGTTTTCCTGACGTGGCTGGTGCTGTGGGCGCCTGCGCTGGTGTCCATTGCATGGTTCATCCTGCGTGCGGAGGGAGTGAGTTTGCCGGAAGTACCGGTGGCGCTCGGTGTGGTCAGTGCCTTGGGGGTGCTGGCTTGGGCCCTGCTGGCCTACCGGCAGGCGGGGCTGCAGTCGGAGGTCAAGGAGTCGGTGTTCCTGACCGCCAAAACCAGTGCGATGGTTTGCTGGCTCTTCGTCGGCAGCGCCATTTTTTCAGCGGCATTTGCCTTGCTCGGTGGCCAGGAACTGGTCGAGAGGTGGGTTATGTCGCTCAACCTGAGCAAGACCGAGTTCCTCATCCTCAGCCAGGTCATCATCTTTATTCTGGGTTGGCCGCTGGAGTGGACCGAGATCATCGTGATTTTCATGCCGATCTTCATTCCGCTGCTGGACAATTTCGGGGTTGATCCACTGTTCTTCGGCTTGCTGGTGGCCCTTAACCTGCAGACCGCCTTCCTGAGCCCGCCGGTGGCAATGGCGGCCTTCTATCTCAAGGGTGTCAGTCCGCCGCATGTCACGCTCAATCAGATCTTTGCGGGCATGATTCCCTTTATGGGGATACAGATCATTGCCATCGTGCTGCTCTACAACTTCCCCGCAATTGGGATGTGGCTGCCGCAGGTGCTCTACGGTCGTTGACTTCGCCCTGACCCTGTACAAAGCGCCCCCAAGGGGGCGCTTTGTTTTTGACGGCAGGTCAGTTCCTGCGGCGAATCGGTTATATTGACGTTGACGTAAACGTCAATTAAGGTTCCCGGGTTCCAATAAGCGCCTTCTGAGGAGTTTTCAGGGGCGGCGACCCTGCGGGCACCCCCAACGCTGCGGAGATGTCTTCTCATGACCGACTTGTCTGTCGAATTCAAGGCACTGGCCAACTACCGTCCCCGGCACAAAGTGCGTTTTGTCACAGCCGCCAGCCTGTTCGATGGGCACGATGCGGCCATCAACATCATGCGACGCATCCTGCAGAGCATGGGCGCCGAAGTGATCCACCTGGGCCACAACCGATCGGTCGATGAGGTGGTGACGGCGGCCTTGCAGGAAGATGTGCAGGGCATCGCCATCAGTTCCTACCAGGGGGGCCATGTCGAGTACTTCAAGTACATGGTCGACCTGCTCAAGCAGCGCGGCGGCGAGCATATTCAGGTCTTCGGCGGTGGCGGTGGTGTGATCGTGCCACCGGAAATCCGTGAGCTTCAGGCCTATGGGGTCACCCGGATCTACAGTCCGGAGGACGGCCAACGCATGGGGCTGCAGGGCATGATTGGTGAAATGCTCATGCGTTGTGACCGCGACTTTAGTGATCTGGCGCCTCGGTCGATCGCCGCCATCGAGGGCCATGGCCAGATGAATTGGCGCGCTCTGGCGCAGTGGATCACCGCCCTGGAAAACGGCGCCGCTGATGCCCAACTGGTCGCCGCGATAGCCCAGCGTGCCGCCAGCGCGCAAGTGCCGGTGTTGGGCATTACCGGTACCGGGGGGGCGGGCAAGTCCAGCCTGACCGATGAGCTGATCCGCCGACTGCGACTCGATCAGGACGACCGCTTGCGTGTGGCGGTGATCTCGATTGATCCCTCGCGCCGCAAGAGCGGGGGTGCGCTGCTGGGCGATCGTATCCGCATGAATGCCATCGGCCCCTGGCAGCAAGGTCCGCGGGTGTTCATGCGCTCGCTGGCCACCCGCGACTTTGGTTCGGAGATCAGCCAGGCGCTGCCCGATGTGGTGGCTGCCTGTAAGGTGGCAGGCTTTGACCTCGTTATCGTGGAGACTTCGGGCATCGGTCAGGGGGATGCGGCCATCGTCCCGCATGTGGACGTGCCCATGTATGTGATGACACCGGAATTTGGTGCTGCCAGCCAGCTCGAGAAGATCGATATGCTCGACTTTGCCGAGTTCGTGGCCATCAACAAGTTCGACCGCAAGGGTGCCAGCGATGCGCTGCGCGATGTGGCCAAGCAGGTGCAGCGAAACCAGGAGGCCTGGTCCACGCCAACCGAAAAAATGCCGGTTTTTGGCACCATGGCTGCGCGCTTCAATGACGATGGCGTGACCGCGCTCTACCAGGCGCTCAAGGGTCGCCTGATCGACTTGGGCCTCAAGCTCCAGCCCGGGCGGCTGCCAGAGGTTGGCGTGCGTCACAGCACCAATCAGACTCCGATCGTGCCACCGGCGCGCACCCGCTACCTTGCAGAAATTTCCGATACGGTACGCGCGTACAAAAAGCGAGCACGCGCGCAGGCCCGGCTGGCCCGAGAGGCCCAGCAGTTGCGTGAGGCCGCTCGCATGCTTGCGCAAACCAAGCCGGGCAAAGCCCGTGCGTCTGAGGCCGCCCTGGATCTGGCGTCCGAACGCGAGCAGTCCATGGAGCCGGCAGCCCGCAAGGTGCTGCAGCAGTGGCCGGAGCTGCAAAAGGCCTACGCCGGGGACGAGTTGGTGGTCAAGATCCGCGACAAGGAAATTCGCACCGCCCTGACCACGCGCAGCCTTTCGGGGACCTCCATTCGCAAGGTGTCTTTGCCGCAATACGAAGACCACGGTGAGATTCTCAAATGGCTGATGCTCGACAACGTTCCGGGCCATTTCCCCTACACCGCCGGCACTTTTTCCTTTAAGCGCGAGAACGAAGATCCCACCCGCATGTTTGCCGGTGAAGGCGATCCTTTCCGCACCAATCGTCGCTTCAAGCTGCTCTCCGAGGGCATGCCCGCCAAGCGTCTTTCCACCGCCTTCGACTCGGTCACCCTCTACGGTAACGACCCAGACTTGCGGCCCGACATCTACGGCAAGGTGGGCAACTCCGGTGTGAGCATCGCCACCTTGGATGACATGAAGGTGCTGTATTCGGGTTTTGACCTGTGCAATCCCAGCACCTCGGTGTCGATGACCATCAACGGTCCGGCGCCATCGATCCTGGCCATGTTCATGAACACGGCCATTGACCAGAACCTGGACAAGTTCAAATCAGAAAATGGGCGTGACCCCTCACCTGAGGAGGCGGCTCAGATTCGCAAATGGGTGCTGGCCAATGTCCGGGGCACGGTGCAGGCTGACATTCTCAAGGAGGACCAGGGGCAGAACACCTGCATCTTCTCGACCGAGTTCAGCCTGAAGGTGATGGGCGATGTGGCGCAGTATTTTGTCAACCACGATGTGCGCAACTTCTATTCGGTCTCAATCAGCGGCTACCACATTGCCGAGGCTGGGGCCAATCCAATCAGCCAACTGGCCTTTACCCTGTCCAATGGCTTTACCTTTGTCGAGGCCTACCTGGCCCGTGGCATGCACATTGATGACTTCGCGCCCAACCTGAGCTTTTTCTTCAGCAACGGCATGGATCCGGAATACACCGTCATGGGTCGGGTGGCGCGTCGCATCTGGGCGGTGGCGATGAAGGAAAAGTATGGGGCCAACGAACGCTCGCAAAAGCTCAAATACCACATCCAGACATCTGGACGTTCGTTGCATGCCCAGGAGATTCAGTTCAATGACATCCGGACTACGCTGCAGGCCCTGATTGCGATCTACGACAACTGCAATAGCTTGCACACCAATGCCTTCGATGAGGCCATCACCACGCCCACCGAGGATTCAGTGCGTCGGGCCATGGCCATTCAGCTCATCATCAACCGTGAATGGGGTCTGGCCAAGAATGAGAATCCCAACCAGGGCGCTTTCATTATTGAGGAGCTGACTGAACTGGTCGAAGAGGCGGTGTTGGCCGAGTTCGAGAAGATTGCTGACCGTGGCGGTGTGCTCGGTGCCATGGAAACTGGTTACCAGAGAGGCCGGATTCAGGATGAATCGATGCACTACGAGATGCTCAAGCACACGGGGGAGTTGCCCATCATTGGGGTGAACACCTTTCGCAACCCGCACGGCGATCCGATTCCCCAGGCGTTGGAATTGGCTCGCTCTACCGAGGAAGAAAAGCAAGGTCAGCTTCAGCGCTTGCAGGAGTTCCACGACCGTCATGCCGCGCAGGCACCGGCCATGCTGCAGCGGCTTCAACAGGCGGTGATTGATAACGCCAACGTGTTCGAGGTGCTAATGGATGCGGTGCGAGTGTGCTCGCTCGGTCAGATCACGCGCGCCTTGTTTGAGGTGGGTGGCCAATACCGGCGCAATATGTGAGCCTGGAGCCGTCCGTAAAAAAAGCGACCCGCGGGTCGCTTTTTCATCTGGGGCCGCCTGCCCCATGGGCTGCAGCCGCCTTTAGGTCTGTGAGTTCAGCCGCCCTTGTGCGGCCGTTTGCCCGGGTTCTTCTTGCTGCGGCTCCAGGTGCCGCGCTCCTGGCTGCTCTTTTGGCCGCGATGGTTGGTGCGGGTCATGCCCGGCGCGAGGACGGGTCTGGGCGCGCAGCGGTCGGCTTCGACGCGAATTTTCTTGGTCATGTGAATCTTCCTGGGGATGGCGGGTAAGGGGACGAAACCGCCTATTCTAAGATGCAGCGCGGATCGGGGTCTGACCGGCCCCCTCGGGGCATTACCAGGGCACGGTTTGTCCTTGGGCGTCGACAAATTGTCCAGTCTGGGCGGCGGTCAGTGCGTGGATCACCGGTTCGAGCTGTGCGGCTGCTTCTTGAGGGCTGCGCACCTGCAGACCGGATTTGCTGAAGGGTGCCGACAGCGGGCTTTCGACCGTTCCGGGATGCAGGGCGGCCACCACCGACTCGCGGTTGCGTCGGCTCATTTCGATGCTGGCGGTTCGCACCAACTGATTGAGGGCGGCCTTGGAGGCACGATAGCCGTACCAGCCTCCCAATCGGTTGTCGCCGATGCTTCCCACCCGTGCCGAGAGGAAAATCGTACGGCAGATGCCCTGGCGGGGCAGCAGCGGGAAAAAATGTTTGATCACCAAAGCCGGTCCCAGGGCATTGATCAAAAAACTGTGCGACAGATAGGCCGAATCAAGTTGCTGCCAGGACCTCTCGGGCTGACCGGTCGGGCCATGCAGGAAGCCGGTACACACCACGATCAGTCGCAGGTCCAGTCCCGATGGCGCGCACTGCGCTTGCGTCCAGTGCGCCGCCTGCGCCAGCAGTGACTCCTTTTCATAGTCGATGGCCGGCTCGCTGCGTCGACCCAGGAGCAGCACCCGTTGATAGAGATCGACCGATTGGAGCCGGGCGGCCAGTGCCGAACCCAGGGCGCCGGTGCCGATGACCAGCGCGGCCGAGTTTTGCAGTGCAGTTTCAGCGCTGGAGGAGTTCATGGCTGCATCATCGCTGCAAAACGGCCGAGCTATCTGTGACGGGGCCTTTCAGAGCGCTCGAGTTCAGCCCAGTTCTTGGTAGCATCATCGTCATGACCGTACCTTCCGATCTTCAGGCCGATTTTGAAAACGCGCGCGCAGCCACTGGCCAATGGACCGAGCGCCCGGACAACGCCACTTTGCTCAAGCTCTATGCCCTTTACAAGCAGGGCAGCCTGGGTGACAACGATCAAGCGCGACCCGGTTTTTCCGATCCGGTGGCTCGGGCCAAGTGGGACGCCTGGAATGGGCTCAAGGGTGTGCCCCGCCAGGAGGCTATGGCTCAGTACATCGCGCTCGTCGATTCCCTGTCCTGACGCCCGATCAGG
>JBEIHE010000123.1:0-7031 GCA_040381515.1 Polaromonas sp. | reverse complement strand
GGGTGAGAGCGTGACCGCATCGGCCCCATAGCGCTCAAACGCCTCCTTGGCATATTGTTCGGCGGTCGAGCCAATGTCCCCGCGCTTGGCGTCGAGAATGATGGGCACCTGAGGCGCCACCCGGCGCATGTGTTCCATCAGCCTTTCGAGCTGGCCTTCGGCCCGATGGGCGGCAAAGTAGGCGATCTGCGGCTTGAAGCTCGACACCAGATCGGCGGTGGCGTCGACGATGGCGGCGCAAAAGTCGTAAATCTTGTTGGCATCGCCCTTGAACCCGGCTGGAAATTTGGTGGGCTCTGGGTCCAGGCCCACACACAGCATGGATCGGTTGGCGCGCTCAGCGCCTGCGAGCATGTCAAGGAAATTCATGGGTGCATTGTAGGAAGCGCACAGCAAGGGCGCTGCTTGGACGGCAGACGGGCCCTATCGCACCGGGGGCGACGTTCCCACTGGCCAGATCGCGAACCTGCAGTGAGGGGTGTGGTCCGCGCCGTCGCGGCGATGTGGCCTACGGAGCGCTCAGTATTTTTCGGCCAGCAGCCCCATGCCCGGCAGGCGATCCTGGATGCCCAGGCGGCGCAAGGCCAGCCAGTAGGTTGCCACGTTGACTCCGATCAGCGGCTTGCCCCGACGCTTTTCGATGGTGGGCGTCAGCGCTGACACCGGAAGATTGGTGCCCACATGCACCAGCACCTCGGCCTCAGGTCGGTCCACGGTATCGAAGCCTTGCAGGATCTGCTCCGTGCTAAAGCGCGCCACTGCTGTTGGCCCTGTGGATTTGAGGCCATGTGTACCCACCACCTCATAGCCGCAGGCGGTGAAAAACGCGGCAATCATTTCGTCGGCGGGCGGCCAATAGGGCGTGAGGACTGCGATGCGTCTGGGCCGTCCAATGGCCTCCAGGCCCGCGAGCACCGCCCGCGAGGGGGTGATGAAAGGAATGCCGCTGAGTTTTTCGAGTCTTTGTTCCTCAGCCAGTGCCTGCTGGCCATCCCCCCGAAAGGAGTGAATTGAATGGCCGTGGGCTACCACATGCGGCTCGCACAGCAGCACCAGCTCCAAGGCCTCTTCAAGCTCACCCTTCTCGGTGCGCAGCGCTCGCTGGTAGGCCTCTTGGTCATCGTAAGGCCGGGGCGGCAGACGCATGCGGGTGACATGGTTGGTCACGCCCGGCGGCCGCATGGCCTCCATCTCGGGCTGCACCACCGTGTTGGTGGCTGGCACCACCACCGCCACCTTTGCGCGGGTGGCCAGGCTGTCGGTGCTGGGGATTCGGTGTTCGATGCTCATGGTCTCTCCTCCCTAGGGGTCCTCAGGTAATGGCGTTGGCGCGTGCGATGCTGTTAATCATCGAGGACATCAGTAAATAAGCGCGCGCCTTGACCGGATCGGCGACAGCTTGACGCAGCTCTTCAAAGCGGGCCAATCGGGCAGGCAGCTCCTTTTCTTCGAGATTTTTCTTGTTCTTGACCGACAGGTTCTGCACATATTCGATGGCCACTGCACGGCGCTGCCGCTGATAGAGATCCAGCAAGTCCTCGTGGGCCTGCCCCAGACAGACACGGGCGAGCTTCTCGCCGAGGTTGACCGCATCGTGAATGCCGCTGTTGAGCCCAAAGCCTCCGAGGGGGTTGTTGACATGGGCCGAGTCGCCGGCCAGCAACACACGTCCCGCACGAAAGCGGTTGGCCACGCGCTGATGCACCCGGTAAACACTCTGATGCACGATGGGATAGGTGCTGTCAGCCGGTGCCCCGATGATGCGGTTGATGGCTTGGTGTGCAAAGGCGGGTGCCAGCACTTCTTCGTCGCTCAGCTCGTCGGTCACGGGCATGGTCATGCGCCAAAGCCCCGGGGGTCCGGCATCGGGCATGCGGAAGAAGGCCAACCAGCGCTGAGGGTCGCTGATGTAGGCGTTGTCGGCATAGCCCAGAGGTTCAAAGTCAAATCGGGTGCTGACCACGGTGTAGCGCTCAGGCCAGGTGTAGCCGTCAAATTCGATGCCGGCACTCTTGCGCACGGCGCTGCGCCCGCCATCGGCGCCAATCAGGTATCGGCCCTCCAGCTGCACCCGTGCGCCCGCATGCTGAGCGGTGGCTTTCACCCGTTCGTCGGTTTGCGTCAGCTCCAGAAATTCGTGGCCAAACAGAACCTGCGCGTGGCTGTAGGCCTGCAGTTTCTTGAGCAGGATAGGCGTGAGCCGGTGTTGCTCGAGATGCAGGCGGAAGGGATAGGGCGTGTCGTTCTTGAGCAGGTCCAGGTCCCACTGCGCAATCAGTCCGTACTCCCGATCGCGAGACTGCCAGTGGCGCACCTTGATGCCGACCTCCAGCATGGCTTCGGCCACGCCCTCGGGCTGCAGCATCTCCAGGGTCGGCGGGTGGAAGGTGCCGGCGCGCAGGTCCAGGGTGGTGGACGGCTCGGTCTCCAGGACGGTCACGGGTACCTGACGGCGGGCCAGCTCCAGCGCGCAGAGCAGACCGACCGGTCCGGCGCCAACCACGATCACGGGAAGGGAAGAAGCTTGCATGGTGTTCAAGAAGTCTGTCTAGCCAGGATTTGTTTTGCACGTTCGATGACTGGACGGTCGATCATCTGCCCCTGAAGGCGCTGCGCTCCGCTGCCTTCGCCTGCAGCGGCCAGCACCGTCTGCGCCCACTCCAATTGGACAGGCGTGGGGGCAAACCCTTCGTGGGTGGGGCCAATTTGTGCCGGATGAATGCACAGCTTGGCGCCAAAGCCGTGGCGTGCGGCGCGCGCCGCGTCCGCACGCACCGGTTCGGCTTGATCCAGCACAAAGCTCACGCCGTCAATCGGCGCAGGCAAACCGCAGGCCGCGCTGTGCAGCACCATGGCCTGCCGGGCGTGTACCAAGGTGTCCCAGCTGTCCTCGCACCCCAGGTCGCGGGCGAGATCGGCCGAGCCAAAAGCCATGCGTTGCAGGCCAGGCTGGCGGCCGATCGCATCCAGGCGGGCAATGCCGCGAGCGGACTCGACCAGCGCGATCAGCGGCAGACCGGTGCGCGCCTGTACGGCGGCCAGATCGTCCGGGCTCTCGGTTTTGGGCAGCATGATGCCCGCCAGTTGAACGCCCGCCTCGTCCACCAGCGCCAGGTCCTCATCAAACCAGGGCGTGCCCAGTGCATTGATGCGCAGCCAGGGCTTGATGGCTTTGTCCAAGGTGGGCAGGTAACGGGCCAACTGCAAGCGGGCCTCGTTCTTTTGTCCGGGGTCGACCGCATCCTCCAGGTCTACGATGACCGCCTGCGCACCAGCAGCCACTGCCTTGGCCACGCGTTCGCAGCGCGTGGCCGGTACGAACAGATAGCTGACCGCAAGCATGGCGCTAGCGCAGGGTGATGCGGCCGTCGACACCGACCTGACCGATGTTGTTGGTGGTCCAGACCTGAAAGCCTTGCGCATCGGGCGCGGCATGCAGATGAAACCCGGCAATGTCAAACGTGGGCTTGAGCGCACGGAATTCAAAGCTCGCCAGTGCACGGCCCGGTGCCACATGAGCCTGTATCAGATGCATCAGCAGCGTGGCCAGCAAGGGGCCATGCACCACCAGCCCCGGATAGTTCTCAACTTGTCGGCAATAGTCCACGTCGTAATGGATCCGGTGGCCATTGAAGGTGGCCGCCGAGTAGCGGAACAGAGCCACCGGGTCGCAGTGCCAGGGCAGGGTGGTCTGTCCCTGGCGTTCAAACGCATGCACCCCCGCGCGCACTTGATCGCCCAGTTCGACAAGTGCCCTCTTCTCATCGGCGGAGGCGGCCTCCCGGTAAACGATGTCCTGCTCCTCTTGAAGGATCGGTCCTTCAGAGTCGATGTAGCGGTGCCCCACCGTCACGAAGACCATGTCTCCCGTTCGACCGCTTTTTTGTGTGACCCGCAGGATTTCAGAGGTCAGCGAGACCTTCATGCCCGGTTCAAAGTCCCGGCTCCAACGCAAGCGACTGCCCGCCCACATCCGTCGGGGCAGTGCCACGGGCGGCAGGAAATCGCCACGTTGGGGATGGCCATCGGGCCCTAGGAGGCGCTGTATCTGCATTGGCGCAAAGTACAGCCAGTGCCAGCCGGCCGGCAGCGCCCCGGCGCCCAGTGGATTGCGCATCCGCTCGGCATCGTTCATCAGGGCGGCCATCTGCCGCAGAGGCACCTCGGTGAGCGTCTCGCTCATTTGCTGCGTGCGACCGACCCAATCTTGCAAGGACACAAAACTCATGTCGCGCCCTCACTTTCAGTAAGAGCGCGGCATGCCCAGCACATGCTCGCCGATGTAGGACAGGATCATGTTGGTGGAGATAGGCGCCACCTGGTAGAGCCTTGTTTCGCGGAACTTGCGCTCGATGTCGTATTCGGCTGCAAATCCAAAGCCTCCGTGTGTTTGCAGGCAGACATTGGCGGCCTCCCAGGAGGCATCGGCAGCGAGCAGCTTGGACATATTGGCCTCGGCGCCGCAGGGCTGGCCTGCGTCGAACAACTCGCAGGCGCGCCAGCGCATCAGGCTGGCGGCCTCTACATTGACATGGGCCCGCGCGATCGGGAACTGAATGCCCTGGTTCTTGCCAATTGGGCGATCGAACACCATGCGCTCCTGGGCATAAGTTTTGGCCCGGTCGACAAACCAATGTCCATCACCTATGCATTCGGCAGCGATCAGAATGCGTTCCGCATTGAGCCCATCAAGGATGTACTTGAGTCCCTTGCCCTCCTCGCCGATCCGGTTTTCCACCGGGATCTCGAGGTTGTCGATGAAGATTTCGTTGGTTTCATGGTTGACCATGTTGCGAATCGGTCGCACGGTGATGCTCTTGCCCACGGCCTCGCGCAGGTCCACCAGAAACACCGACAGCCCTTCGCTTTTCTTCTGGACCTCCGCCAGCGGGGTGGTGCGCGCCAGCAGCAGCATGTAGTCAGAGTGCTGCAGACGCGAAGTCCAGACCTTCTGCCCATTGACCACATAGCGATCGCCCTTGCGCACTGCGCTGGTCTTGAGCTTGGTGGTGTCGCTTCCGGTGGTCGGTTCGGTCACGGCCATGGACTGCATGCGGATCTGACCGCTGGCAATCCGCGGCAGCAGTTCTTTTTTCTGTTGCTCCGAGCCATGCCGCACCACGCAGCCCATCACATACATCTGGCCGTGGCAGGCGCCGGAGTTGCCGCCGGCACGGTTGATTTCCTCCATCACTACGCTGGCTTCTGTCAGCGACAGACCCGATCCTCCATATTCTTCGGGAATCAGCCCCGACAGCCACCCGGCCTCGGTCAGCGCCGTGACAAACTTCTCGGGGAAAGCCCGTGCCTCGTCCACCTCTTGCCAGTAGCGCGAATCGAACTGACTGACGACTTGCCGCACGCCTTCGCGAAGCTCTGGAAATTCATAAGATCGCATGGGTTCAGTTTGCAGATGTGGTGTACATCTGCCCTCCTTCAACGTTGATAACCGAGCCACTGAGATAACTGCACAGCGGCGAAGAACAGAACACGGCCAGTTCGGCGATTTCGCTGGGCTCGGCCAGACGCCCGAGAGGGTAGCGTCCGGTCAGCTCCTGCCAGCGCGTGGCATCGCCCAATCGCTGAGCGGCTTGCTGCTCCAGCAGGCCCTGCATGCGGTCGCTGCGGGTGGGCGCTGGATTGATGCCGAAGACGCGCACGCCCTTTTTCAGACTGTCGCCACCGATGGCATGGGTAAAGGCCATCAGGGCGGCATTGCCGGTGGAGCCGCAGATGTAGTCGGCGCGAGGCATGGCGCCGGCCAGTCCGATGATGTTGCAGATCACGCCCGAGCCGCGCGCCTGCATGGCGGGCAAGAAGACCCGCGTCATGTTGATATAGCCCAGCACCTTGAGTTCCCAGGCCTGGCGCCACCGCGCCTCGTTGACGGCCTGGATGTCACCGCCAGGGATGGCGCCCGCGTTGTTGACCAGAATGTCGATCTCGCCCACCGCCTGTTGCAGGGCTTCAGAAGAACCGGAGACCGACAGGTCCATCAGTACGGTTTGCGGACGCGCGTGTCCGGCGCGCTCAAAAGTGGCCAGGGCCTTGTCCAGATTGGCCTGCTCACGCGCCACCAGGACGGGGCGCGCACCTTCGCGGGCAAAGGCCAGCGCGATGGTCAGTCCAATACCGCGTGAGCCGCCGGTGACCAGCACCCGCCGGTCCTTGAGTTGCAGATCCATAAGAGTCCTTTTGGAAGTATGTGAGCTCAGCCCCGCGGCGCGGGCACTTGGGCGATACACCAGTCGGCGATCTGGCTGCCGGTCATGAAGCTCACCTGCGGCGATTTCATCAGCAGGTCGAGCATGCGTTCGAGGTATTCGAACCGGTGGGGCACGCCAATCAGATGCGGATGCAGGCCTATTGCCAGTACCCGCGGGTGGACCTTGGCCTCGCGCTCGAACAGTCGCAAAGTGTTCTCCAGCCGCAGATACATCTCCGGCGAGCTGTGCTTTTCCACCGCATAAATGATGGAGTCATTGACCTCGACGTTGTAGGGCACCGACAGCAGCGGTCCCTCGCGGGTGTGCATCCAGCGCGGGACATCGTCAACCACCCAGTCGCAGACATATTCCACGCCTTGACGCTTGAGGATTTCCGGGGTGTCAAACGATTCGCGCAGGCCCGGGCTGAGCCAGCCGCGGGGTCGGGTGCCGGTAAATCCCTCGATCATGTCCAGGGCGGTGACGATCAGGGCTTCTTCGCCATCGGCATGGTTCAGGGCCTTCTGGTGCACGCCGTGCCCAATGAATTCCCAGCCCGCCTCATGCATGGCTTGAGCCGCGCGCGGATAGGCCTGGATCACGCCGGCGTTGAAGCTGGTCGAGGCGGGCAGGCCCCGCGAGGCAATGGCTTCGATGATGCGCGGCAGTCCGGCCCGCATGCCATAGTCGGCCCAGCTGAAGTTGGGCACATCCGGGATGGTTTCCTTGCCGTGCGGCGGCGTGATGATGGTGCGCGGCATGCTGGCTTCAAACTGCCAGTGTTCGACATTGACTACCAAATGCACCAGGATGGACTTGCCCTGG
>JBEIHE010000122.1:0-7100 GCA_040381515.1 Polaromonas sp. | reverse complement strand
GTCTTCTTCATCTTGCGCAGTACCTCAGCGCTGATTTGTGGCGGCGCCAGCTTCTGACCCCTGACCTCGACCCAGGCATCTCCGTTGTCCGCTTTGGTGATGGTGTAGGGCATCAGGTCGATGTCTTTTTGCACCTCTTTTTCGGTGAATTTACGACCGATCAGGCGCTTGACGGCGTACAGCGTATTTTTCGGATTGGTCACGGCCTGGCGCTTGGCCGAGGCCCCAACCAGGATCTCGCCATCTTCCTGGTAGGCAATGATCGACGGCGTGGTACGTGCACCTTCGGCGTTTTCGATGACCTTGGTGTTGTTACCTTCCATGATGGCCACGCAGCTGTTGGTGGTGCCCAGGTCGATGCCGATTATTTTTCCCATGATGAATGTTCTCCGAAGCGTTGGTTGGGTTTCCGTTCACGACCCTGGGGCCATGTGGATGATCTTGTGAGGAATGTGTGGATAAGTAGTCAGACTTCAAGGGGTGCAGTACGCGGCGACCCTATTTCGGCGCCGCCACTGTGACCAGAGCCGGTCTGAGCACTCTGTCTGCGATCAGGTAGCCCTTCTGGAGCACTGTCACAACCGTGTTGGACTCCTGCTCGGCGGGAACCATGCTGATGGCTTGATGCTGATGCGGGTCGAACCGGGTGCCGGTGGGTGGCGCAATCTCCATGACCTTGTGACGCTCAAGGGCGCTTTTGAGCTGCGCCAGAGTGGCCTCGGTGCCCTTGCGGATCTGTTCAGCGCTGGCGTCCTTGATCTGAAGACCCGCCTCAAGGCTGTCGGCCACGGCCAGCATGCTCTCGGCAAAGCTTTCCACTGCAAACTTGCGGGCCTTCGCGATTTCTTCCTCGGCCCGGCGGCGGGCGTTCTCCGCTTCGGCCTTGGCGCGCAAGTAGCTGTCGGCCATCTCGCCGTTCTTGGCCTTCAGGGTGGACAGCTCGGCCTGCAACTCGGTCCAGTTCGGCTCGGCCGTGCCGGCTGGCATCGGCTGATGCGCATTGGGATCGCTGGTTTGAGAATCAGGCCCTTGATTTGATTGGTCTTTTTCGTTTTCTGACATATGGCTTTATCGATATACCGTATCGCGATGACGGGGATATGGGGTCTCCGCTGGGTATTTCAAGCGCCCGCCAAAAGTGCTCTGCCGTCTGCTCAGAGGTAAATTTTCTGGAGCAGGGTCATCAGCTGCGCCCGCTCACCCTCGCTGAGCCGATGGGAAGCCTCCACTTCGAATTGGGCGACCTTGGGCTCGATCTCTCGCATCAGGTCGAGGCCGCGTGCGGTCAAGTGCAGGCCCTGGGCACGTCCATCTCTGGGGTGAGGGCGGCGCTCGATCAGGCCGCGTTTTTCGAAGTTGTTGAGGGTACCCACCATATTGGGGGGCTGCAGTCCCAGGCTGTGGCAGAGCTGTCGCGCGGTCACACCCGGGTTGTGATGGATCAGGGACAGGGTGGAAAACTCGACCGGCCGGAGCCCGTAAGGGGCCATGCGCTCCAGGAAGACCCCTATGACCGTCAGGGCGGCGCGGCGGGCGTTGTAGCCGATCAGGCTCTCCAGAAAGCGGGTGTCCAGCGCTTCGCTGGGTTCATCCCGGGCGCTGCGCTTGGGCTGCGGGCTCACACGCTTGCCAGGGGGACTGCTCTGCACCGTAGGTCTTTTCATTGAAGATTTTTCAGGCCGGTACAGCCGCGCTGTCTGCTTCGGCCAGCTGCAATTCGATGGCACTCATCCGCATCTCGAACTCAGGCAGGATATGGAGTCGCAGAGCGCGGGCAGGTTTTTGCCATCGAGGGTCCCCGCTCTCCGGAACCCCTCCCAGTACGTCCCAAGCCCATTGCAACAGCAGGAGTGCCATGGCGCGCAGGTAGTCGTCGGCAACCGCGTAGGGCAGGGTCGCGTCATGGGTTTGGAGCAGGCGAGCGCTGATCTGGCGCAGGCGCTCACCGCGTTCCTGCAGCATCGCACCGGGTTGTTCCCGCAGCAACTGATCAAGCACTTGTCCCAGCGCTTGTCCTTGATCGCCAAGCACCTTGCGCAACAGCAGGTCGATGGCTTGCACTTCGTTGGTGCCTTCATAAATCAGGGTCACCCGGGCGTCGCGGACGATCTGTTCGATACCCCATTCGCGCACATACCCGTGGCCTCCAAAGACTTGCAGGCAGGCACTGGCGCCGCTGAAGCCCTGTTCGGTCCAGGCTGCCTTGAGCACGGGCGTGACCAGACTGCACCAGTGCTGCGCGAATTGGCGGCGCTGCGGGTCCGGGTGGTGCTTGGCCCGGTCAAGTTCAACGGCGGTGCGATAGGCCAGCAGTCGACCGCCATCGATCCAGGCGCGCTGGCTGTCCAGAATGCGGCGGATGGCCGGATGCGCAGCAATCAGATCGGCTTGACCGGCCGGGCGGCGGCTACCGGGCGAGCGCATCTGTCGCCGTTCGCGAGCGTAGGCATCGGCTTTCTGCCACGCCGCATCGAGCAGCCCGATGCCCTGCAGGGCCACATGCAATCGAGCCGCGTTCATCATCACGAACATGGCGGCCAGTCCTTTGCCGGGCTCGCCCACCATTTCGCTGATCGCCTCATCGAAACGCATCGCACAGGTGGGGCTGCCATGCAGCCCCATTTTTTCTTCGATGCGGTCGCAGTAGACACGACTGCGGCTGCCATCGGGATAGAACTTGGGCACCAGAAACAGCGACAAGCCTTTGGGACCAGGGGGGGAGTCGGGCAGTCGAGCCAGCACCAGGTGCACGATGTTTTCGCTCAGGTCGTGATCACCGCCGGAAATGAAAATCTTGCTGCCGCTGAGGGCATAGCGACCATCGGGCATTGGCACGGCCCGCGTACTGGCCAGGCCCAGGTCCGATCCGGCATGCGGTTCGGTCAGGCACATGGTGGCCAGCCATTGGCCGGTGGCCAGCTTTTCCAGGTACCGCTGTTTGATTGAATCACTGGCATGGTGCTTGATGCATTCATAGGCCCCGTGCAGCAGGCCTGGCGCCATGGTCCAGCCGTGGTTGGCCGCGCTCAGCCACTCGTAGAGGATGGCCTCGAGCGCGCTGGGCAGGCCCTGGCCGCCGTCTTGCGGGGCCGCCGATAAGGCTGGCCATCCGGCCTGCCAGAAGGTCTGATAGGCCTGTCGAAAGCCCGGCGGCATGGTGACCTGTCCGTCCGCCCACTGCGCACCGACGCGGTCACCCACCGTCTGCAGCGGCGCTATGACTTCTGCAACAAACTTGGCGGCCTGCACCAACACCTGCTGCATCAGATGCTGGTCGAGCTCAGAAAACGGGGGCAGCTTGCTGAACTCTTCTTCGGCCCCCAGAGCCCGGTTCAGTAGGACAAGAGCCTCTAGTGCATCGGGTTGGTAGGCTTGCATGGGCAGCATGTTCAGGGGGGGCAGGGCGCGGCGGCCTTACAGGAGGACGCAGACGGCAAGACCCCGGCGGGACCAGGGTCCGCACGCCGGGTGCGCCATGGTTTTAGGAGTCGACGGTGAACCCAATGCGCTTGATCAGCGGGCTCCAGCGCTCAAACTCGACCTGGGCGCTGCGCTGCTGGTCGGCGATGGTGCCGCCAAAGGGGATCAGACCGACCACCGTGAACGCATCTTGCACGCTCTTGTCGCGCAAGGCCGCATTGATGGCGGCGTTGGCAGCTTGCGTCACCGCGGCTGGGGTGCGAGCGGGAGCATAGAAGCCGAACCATTCCTCGACCGTCAGTTCCGGAAAGCCCTGCTCGGCAAAGGTGGCCACTTCAGGCACGAAGGGCGAGCGGGTTCTGCCTGAGGTGGCGATGATGCGCATCTTTCCGGCCTTGTGATTGGCAATGAAGTCGCCGTGCGGTGTGAACATGCAGGCGATCTGGCCGCCCACCACATCGGTCACGCCAGGGACCGAGCCGCGGTAGGGTACGTGGCGGAAATCAAAGTTGTTGTTCAGGCCAAGCAGGGCGCCGATAAAGTGAGGGGTCGACCCGGCCGCTGGCGAGCCGTAGCTGGCCTGCGCTGGATTGGCCCGGGCCCAGGCGATGAAATCGCGCACGGTCTTGACGCTCTCGGGCACCATTGGTCCGACAGCAAAGCCGTGGTGAATCATGGAGCTGGTACCCACGGGGGTGAAATCCTCGAAGGGTTTGTACTGCAGGTTGCGGAAGATGTGGGGATACAGCGAGATGGCTGAAAAGGGCGTCATCGCCAGCACGGAGCCATCGGCAGGTGCGGTTTTGAGCATGTTCAGTGCAATCTGTCCGCCCGCGCCGGGCCGACTGTCTACCACTGCCTGGTTGCGACTGTAGGGGGTGCCTGCAAATTTTTCAGCCACGCGGCGGGCACAAATGTCTCCCGCGCTGCCGGGCGGGAATCCGTACAGAACCCGGACCTGCTCGATGGGCAGATTGGCTTGGGCCAGGGCCTTTCGAAAAGCCGCGCTGCCCAGAAGTGCGCTGGCTGCAGTCGCTTGAATAAAGGCGCGTCGTTGTGTCATGGAACTCTCCTTGTGAGGGTGAACGGGGATCCTTAAGAAAGGGCGTGGTCTATTGGCATTGGGCCTTGATGTCCTCGGGCACCGCAATGGCCTTGATCCGTCCCGGATCGTCGGGATGGCGGATACAAAAGGCCCGGGTCTCGCTGCCCTCGCACAGCACGGTCTCGCCGCGCTGTACGACGTGCTTGTGTATGAAGACCTTCTCTCGCCATTCCTGCACACTGGTGTGAACTTGCAACCGTTCACCGTAGGTGGCCGGACGAATGAATCGGGTGTGGATTTCCAGCAGCGGGGTACCGATGATGCCTCGCGTCTTGACCAGCTCGCGCCAAGGGGGTACGCCACACTGAAGAAAAAAATTCAGCGACGAGGCGTCCATCCACTTGGAGAAATTAGGAAAGAACACGATGCCGGCCGGATCACAGTCGCCGAACATCACGTCCACCTCGTAAACCACAGTCTTGTTCATGGCCTTCCTTCGTTCAGCGTGGCGCCATTCGCAAGGCGCCATCCAGGCGTATCGTCTCGCCGTTGAGATGATCGTTACGGACGATATGAGCTGCCAGTTCCGCAAATTCCTCAGGCTTACCCAGACGCTGCGGAAAAGGGATGCTGGCCGCCAGTGAGGCTTGCACCGGTTCGGGCAGGGTTCGCATCAGCGGGGTGGCAAACAGCCCTGGAGCGATCGTGCACACCCGGATGCCGTGCTGAGCCAGATCTCTCGCCATTGGCAGTGTCATGCCGACCACGCCGGCCTTGGAGGCGCTGTAGGCTTGTTGGCCTACCTGGCCGTCATAAGCGGCCACCGATGCCGTCCACACCATCACGCCGCGGCATCCATCAGCCAGCGGTTCGAGCTTGGCGCAGGCAGCGGTAAACAGACGGGCGGCGTTGTAGGTCCCGATCAGATTGACCTGGATGACCCGCGAAAAATCGGCCAGTGGAGCGGCCTGTCCGTCCTTTCCGATCACCCGCTTGGCCGTACCGATGCCAGCAATCTGCATCAGGATGCGGGCAGGCCCGTGGGCGGCGGCGGCCGTCTCGATGGCCAGGGCCATGCTTTGCTCGTCGCTGACATCGCAGCGCACTGCAATGCCGCCGATGTCCCGGGCCACCCGTTCAGCCTGCTCCTGGTTCAGGTCGAGCACTGCCACCCGAGCGCCGAGTCGGGCCAGTTCCCGGGCGGTCGCCTCGCCCAAGCCGGAGCCACCGCCGGTGACCAGGGCTGACATGGCTTCAATCTTCATCGATCACATCCTTTCCTTTTTCGATCTCAGGCGAGTCGATTCGCACCGCTTGGGGACTTAGGCCGTGGCCTGCGGGTTTTCGATCAGCAACGCAATACCTTGGCCACCCCCGACGCAGGCGCTTGCAATGCCCCAGCGCAGGGAGGCGCGACGAAGTTCACGCGCCAGGGTCAGGGTCAGGCGTACCCCGGTGCAGGCCAGTGGATGGCCGAGTGCGATCGCCCCGCCATTGACGTTGAGCTTGCTCAGGTCCAGACCGAGCTCCCGAGCGACCGCCAGAGTTTGCGCCCCCTGGGCTTCATTGATTTCAAACCGACCGATCTGCTCTAGCCTCAAGCCGCTGCGCTCGAGCAGCAACCGTATTGCGGGCGCCGGTCCGATACCCATGATTTCAGGGGGCACGCCGACCACTGCGGCCGCCATCACCCGCGCCAGTGGTTTTTTGCCGGCTGCTCGGGCATACGATCCGGAGCTGACCACACAGGCTGCAGCTGCGTCGACCAGTGCCGAGCTGTTGCCCCCGGTCTGGACTCCGCCCTCGTACACCGGCTTGAGCTTGGCCAGCACTTCAAGCGGTGACAGGCGCGGGTGGGTGTCGGAGGCCACCTCGGTAATTTTTCCCTGCAGCTTGATGCCGCGGGGCTTGTAGCCCTCGAGCTCGAAGGTCTCGCTGATCACCGGCACGATCTCCCCCGCATGAAAACCGCTTTGCTGCGCAGCCACCGCCTTGGCAAACGAGTCGGAGGCGAACTGGTCGACCTCCTGCCGGCTGATCTGATACTTGCGAGCCAGGTTTTCGGCGGTTTGGATCATGTTGATCCCCGCGGCCGGGTCCTTGAGTGCTTCCCACATGAAGTCCTTGAAGCCCACCGGCGCGCCGAGCTTGAAGCCGCTGCGATGATCAAAGGCCGCGATCGGATTGCGCGTCATGCTTTCGGTGCCAACCACCAGCGCCGCCTCGCAGACCCCCGCCTCGATCTGCTCGCCAGCCTGCCTGAACAACTCAAAGCCAGTGCCGCAGATGCGTTGGGCCATAAGCGCCGGGACGTGCTGAGGTACGCCGGCGTAGAGTCCGATATGGCGTGGCAACACAAACTGGTCGAAGTCGCCGGGGGCCATATTGCCGGTGATCACCGAGCCAATATCGGCGGCGGCCACGTCGGCGCGCTTGAGCGCCTCGCGCGCCGCCTTGATGCCCAGATCGGTGGGCGAGATGTGGCCGAGTGCACCGCAGTAGTCGACCATCGGGGTGCGCACCCCCTCGTGCATCCAGATGTCATTGAAGGCGTTGAAAAAACCATGGGCAGCCATGTCGTTCCTTTTGCGTCTCAGGTCTTTGGCTTGAGGATGTGGTCGAGCGTGTCGTCGTG
>JBEIHE010000121.1:0-7124 GCA_040381515.1 Polaromonas sp. | reverse complement strand
GTGCGCGACGAAGCGGTGGGACCGGCGGGCCCCACCACCGCCACCCGCATGGACAAGTTCACCGAGATGATGCTCTCGCAGACCGGGCTGATTGCAATGATCGGCAAGGCGGAGCGCGGGCCGACCGCGATTGAGGCTATCAAGAAGCACCGCTCGGCCTACCTCATGGCGGTGGGCGGCGCCGCCTACCTGGTCTCCAAGGCCATTAAGAAGGCGCGGGTGGTCGGCTTTGCGGACCTGGGCATGGAGGCCATTTACGAGTTTGATGTGGTCGACATGCCCGTTACCGTCGCGGTCGATGCGGGCGGCACAAGCGCGCACATCACCGGGCCGGCCGAATGGCAAAAACGCATCGCCTCGGGGCAGTTCAAGAACATTGCCGTGACCACGGCCTGAACCACAAGCCCAGTCCTTGCCCATGCAGCCTCCTGCCAGCACCCCGAGCGGGGTGATCGGTGTTTACGACAGCGGCATCGGAGGCCTGAGTGTGTTGCGCTCCCTGATTCAGGCCATGCCGCAGCAGCGCTACATCTACCTGGCCGACACCGGCTACGGGCCCTACGGCGAGCGCGAGGACGTCCACGTGATGGGTCGGGCGCGCAAGGTGAGCGCCTGGATGCGCACCTGCAAGATCGACGCGTTGGTCGTGGCCTGCAACACGGCCACTGCAGTGGCGATCGAGCAGCTGCGGCTCGATCACCCGCAGCTGCCCATCATCGGGGTGGAGCCGGCGCTTAAACCGGCCATCGGCGCCAGCCGTACCGGTCGCATTGGCGTCATGGCCACCCGCGCGACCCTGGCCAGCCCCAAGTTTGCGCGCCTGCTGGACTCGGTCAAAGATCAGGCCCACTTCGAATTGCGCGCCTGCGACGGCTTGGCCTTGGCGATTGAACGCAGCGCCGCCTTCGGACCGAGCACCCCATCGGGACTTCAAGCGCAAGCCGAGCTGCGATCGTGCGCCCAAGCCCACGTGCAGGCGCTGGGACTGCTGGGCCATGCAGGCATCGACACCGTCGTGCTGGGCTGCACACACTACCCGCTGGTTCGTGAGCTTCTTGAAGAACTGGTGGGCCCCCAGGTTCAGCTGCTCGAAACCGGGCCGGCGATTGCGCGTCAGACGCTCAAGCGCCTGGAGGAAGCGGGCCTGGCCGATCGGAGCAGACTGCAGAGCGAAGGGGCGGTGGACCTGATCAGCACCGGCCCGATGGAGGCGCTGGAGGCAGCAGCGCAGCGATGGGTGGGGGGGCGGCTCGCCACCCGTGTGCTGGCTCTGCCCTGAGCGAAAAACTCAGTGCAGATGTCGCGGCTTGCGACCGCCGCCATGTCCACCTGATGAACCGCCCGAACCCCGGGGCGGTTTACCAATCTGCATGGAGCTCACCAGGTCGTTAAAACGCCGTTCAAAGAGCCGGTCGATGGCTTGGACCACCTCGCCGAGTTCGGAGCTGTCAAAGTGCCGCTCCATCAGGCCTATGGTGTCCTGCACCAGCAGATCGCGCTGCACCTGCATGATGGCCGCCGGCGAGGGGCCGACGAAATACATCAGGAAATCGTCACGCGCCTGCGACTCGCCCTCTTGAGCCGACTCTTCGTCATATTCGGCATCGTAGAACGTGACCTCAATGGAGGCACCGGCGGCGGTAAGGTCGTTGAGGGCCATGCAGGTCTCTTCGATCGCCTGGCGAAAATCCTCATCGCCGCTGACAGTCCAGCACATCTGCAGCAGGTGCTGCTCGGCATCAAAACGGATACCGGGTTCTTCTTCGTAGGCACTGGCGGCCCCGGCGGCCAAAGATCGGGCCCCTGCGTATTTCCACAGAGGGCGCAAAGCCTCCTGCAAGTGCTGATAGGTCACATCGGGCCGCATCGGCACCTCGGCGTGCACGTGTATTTCCAGTGGAGCTTCGTAGGAAGACATGAACGCGATCTTAACCGGGGGGTCTGTCGAGGTTCACAGGCCCAAGCGGGAGCGGGCCAGGTCTTCCCTGATGTCCTGGGCCACCCTGGACGGCACGATGACCTTGTTGAAAGGCAGAAAAGCCACCCGGATGAGTTTCCAGTGCCCGCCAATATTGGGGATGGTCACGATCAAAAAGAACAGGCACAAATTGGCAAAGGAAGCGAGTAGGTGCACCAGGGCCAGCGCCCAGCCGAAGGTCAACATCCACAGCACATTAAGAACGGCGCTGACATTCTTGAGTGCCACATCCAAGGACGATGCCTCGTCCGACAGGCCCTTGACCTGCCGATAGCGGTCCAGCTGCGCCCGGGTGACCACATCGCGCCCAAAAGGCCAGAGCGCATAGAGCGCCAGACGGAAAAGCGGGATGAACATGGGAAAGAAAACGAGCGCCCCCAGGGCGTAGCCCAAGAAGAGGGCCCAACCGCCCAAGAAGAACCAGATGATGTTACCCAATAGAGCCATTTTTCTTGTTTCCTGGGAGGTTCACACGGGGCGAACAATGGCGAGCCGCGCAGCCCTTGCGGGAGCAAAATGACTTGACTTTATCCGGCAAGCTGCACGGATACAGACTTGGCGCTTGGTGCCCAGAACGAGACTCGAACTCGTACGCCCCGTTTAAGGAAGCGGCGGATTTTAAGTCCGCTGTGTCTACCATTCCACCACCCGGGCTGGGCTCGATTGTCGCCAAAAAGGCCCCGACGGGTCGGCATGGCAGGCACATCGCCGTTCCGATGGGGCAGCCGACTCAATTTCCAGAGCCCTCTTAGAATCAATCGCGCAAATGAACGACTTACAAGGGAGTCCTGCTATGTTTCAAAAACTCTGGCCTTTGGCCACCGCCCTCGTTCTGGCCGCCTCTGCGGGCGCTCAGGCACAGACCGAATGGAGATTCAATAACAGCTATGCACCTTCACGGCCTGAGTCGGTGCATATTCGCGCCTTTGCCGCGGATGTAGAAAAGCGCACCGGCGGCAAGATGAAGATTTCTGTCTCCGAAGGCGGTGCGCTGGGCCTTAGAGACGCCGATGCGCTGCGCTTCATGCAGGTGGGCACGCCTGAGCTGGGCTTTATCTGGCCGCCCTTCATTGGCCGCGATGCGCCCGCGCTGGCGAACCTGTATGTGTACGGACTGGTCTCTGGCGCCGATGAACACCTCAAGGCCCTGCCCGCACTTAAGGCCGTGCTCAAGGAAGGCATTGCCAAATGGAACATCGAGGTACCCGGCTTTCTGGGCTTTTCCATTGTCGATGCCGCACTGTTCTGCCGCGAGCCGGTTCGCACTCTGGACGAGCTCAAGCGCAAGAAGCTGCGCGTAGGCAGCCGCGAACAAGTGGAGACTTTCAAGCGACTGGGCGTGGCGGCACAGATCATTCCGCAAAATGAGCTGTATGCCGCCATGCAAACAGGCGTGGTCGACTGCGCTTTGTACGCACCGCGATTTGCCAACAGCATCTCCTTGCAAGAGGTGGCCAAGCACGTGACACCCACGGGCTTTCCCTTCCCGCCTGCCCCGTATGCGCTGCTGGCCCATAAGGGCAAATGGGCCGCATTGCCCGCCGATCTCAAGCGCGGCTTTAACGAGGCGGTGGCTGAACTCGAGCGTGTGAGCTTTAACTTCGACGGCGACACCGCGGCCGAGCGCTCTGCACGTGAGAAGCTGCAAAGCCAAGGCGTGACCTTCCATGCGGTGATGCCGGCAGCTGACCGTGCGGCCCTGCGTAAATCGGCGCTGGAGACCTGGGATGTGCTGGCCAAGGAGGCCGGTCCAGAGGCTGTGGCCTACCGCCAGCGCATTCTGCAAGCGCTTCCGCAATGAGTGAGCAGCGGGCGCGGGGTGGTCTAGTGGAGACCGCCTTGCGCATGGTCGCCGGCGCGCTGGCCGGCATAGGCGCAGCCGCGCTGGCCGGCCTGTTCGTGCTGGTCTTCGCCGCGGTGGTCATGCGCTACATCTGGGACCGCCCTTTTGCCTTCACCGAAGAGCTGGCCGGTCTGTTCATGACGCTGGCCGTTTTCACCCTGCTGCCGAGCACGGTGCTCAGTGAGATCAACATCCGGGTGACAGTAATCTCTGAACGCTTGTCCGGGCCTGCACAGCGCGGGCTGTTCCTGATTGGCCAGCTGATTCTGATCGTCTTTTGCCTCGTGTTTTTTCGTGAGGCCTGGGGCATTTACGAGTTCACCGCCAAGCTCAACCTGATGTCCGAGCAGTCGCGTCTGCCGCTGGCGCCTTTCCTGTTCATTTCCTCGGTGGCCATCGCCGCCGCTGGGATGGCCGGTGCTTGGCGCGCCCTGCGTCCGATACAGCCGGGCGCCGACAAGGTGCACGCATGATCTGGTCGGCGCTGCTTGGCCTGCTGGGCCTGACGGTGCTCTCGGGCGCGGTGCTCGGGGCGGCGCTGGGCCTGACCGGCTTTGCCATCCTGCATTTTTTTGGCGGGGGCGCTACCCGCCTGGGCGCGCAGGCGGTCTTCAATGTGTTGGGTGAGTTCACGCTCACGGCCATTCCGCTCTTCATTCTGCTGGGCGATGTGCTGGTGGCCAGCGGCTTGGCAGGCGGCATCTACCGGGCGCTCTCTCCACTGTTTGCCCGTCTGCACGGAGGGCTGCTGCACACCAACGTGGCGGTGTGTACCGTCTTCGGTGCGGTCAGTGGGTCGTCCATGTCAGTATCGGCCGCAGTAGGCTCGGTGGCCTATCCGCAGCTGGCCCAGCGCGGCTACGAGCGAAAGCTGGTGGTCGGTACGCTGGCGGCCGGTGGCACTCTGGGCCTGTTGATCCCGCCCAGCCTGTCGCTGCTGATCTACGGTGCGCTCACAGACACCTCGATTGGCAAGCTGTTTCTCGCGGGTGTGGTGCCCGGCCTGATGATGGCGCTGCTGTTCATGATCTATATCGAGTTCACCACCCGGCGCACGCCGACGCTGGTGCCGCGCGAGCCTGTCCTGCCCTGGGGCCAGACGCTCAAGCAGGCCCTTGAGGTCTGGCCGATTGCGGTGCTGATCCTGGCGGTGCTGGGCAGCCTGTTTGCCGGGATTGCCACGCCAACCGAGTCGGCCGCCGTGGGCGTGGCCGCTGCGGCTGTGCTGGGCTTTACCCGCGGCGACCTCACCTGGCGCAAACTCGGCAGAACCTTTCTCGATTCGGCCCGCACCTTTGCAGTGATTGCCTTCGTTTTTCTGGGGGCGGTGATCCTTGCACAGTCGATCAGTCTGCTGCAACTGCCGCAAAAAATGCTCGAGGGCGTATCGGCACTGGGCTTGTCGCCCATGGCCCTGCTGGCCGTGATCGTGCTGGTGTATCTGCTGCTGGGGATGGTCTTTGACGGCCTTTCGATGATGGTGATGACCCTGCCGGTGGTCTTTCCCCTGATGACCGGGCTGGGCTTTGACCCGATCTGGCTGGGTGTGGTGGTCACCCTCATGATCGAAATTGGCATGCTCACGCCACCCGTAGGCATGAATTTATTTGTGCTGGTGGGCATCAGCAAACACGAAGTCAATCTGTCGCAGGCCTCTATGGGCGCGCTGCCGTTCTGGCTGCTGCTGCTGTTGGGCGTGGTGCTGCTGACTCTGATGCCAGGGCTGGCCACCTGGCTGCCTTCGCTGTCCTACGGGTCTTGATGAAAGCACAGGCATGAGCGACATCGACCGCAGCCGCGCCCAGCGCTTGATGCAGGAAGCCCATCTCGATGCCCTGGTGCTGGCCAAGCCGGAGAGCTATGCCTGGGCCACCGGCGCGCCGGCCGGAGTGGCGGCTTTCTTTCGACGTGCCGGTGCCGCGCTGGCCCTGGTCCCTGCCGACGCGCTGGCCCCGGTCTGCGCGGTAAGCACCGAGCTGTTTGCAGGGCAAGCCCGCAGGTCGTTGGGCCAGGCCCAGGTGCTGACTCACGCCGACTGGGTGGAAACCGCCGACATACGGCCCTGGCTCGACACCAAGGACGGTGCCGCCGCGCTGATGGAGCGCAGCTGGCGCGAGAGCGGTCGCGGCCCAGGCTTTGCCCGACCGGCGGCCTTTGACGCGCGCGCCGCGTTCAAGCAGCTCGGTGAACTGCTGCGAAGCCAGGGCTTGAGCCGTGCGCGTATCGGCCTAGACCTCGACTTCTGGCCTGCCCTGGACTACGCCCTGCTGCAGCAGACGCTGCCGCAAGTGCGCTGGGTCGATGCCAGCGCCGTCATCGGACGCATCAAGGCAATCAAGAGCCCGCGCGAGATCGGCTTGCTCAAGCAAGCGGCTGCACTGGCCGAGGCTGGCATGCACCGTGCAATCAGCCGCGTACATGAGGGCGTGCACCGGGATGAAATCGCGCAGGCCTGGAAGGAAGGCGTGGCCGATGCGGTGCGCGAGGCGGGCGCACATTTGGGCGGCAAGCTCACTGGCCAATGGGAATACACCACCGTCGGTCCCCTGCCCTGGCAGGGGGGCGGCCGTATCGCTGCTGGCGATGTGCTCAAGTTTGACGTGGGCACCCTGGTGGAGGGCTACAGCTCTGACAGTGGACGCACCTTTGTACTGGACCGAGCTCGGCCTCGCACCCGCGAGATCATGCGAGCCTTGGAAGAGGCGTTCGCCGCTGGGCTGGAGGTGCTGCGCCCGGGCCACTTGCTCAGCGAGGTGCACGCGCGCGCGACACAGGCGCTGCACCGCGCCGGCCTGCACCACTTCAGCCGCGGTCACTTCGGGCACAGCCTGGGCCACGACACCTTCTGCGAGGTACCCCCCTTCATCGCCGCACAGGCCCACGAACCCATCGAGGCGGGCATGGTGCTGGCGTTTGAGACACCGGTTTATGTCGACGGCGAAGGGGGCTTCATCATTGAAGATCAGTTTCTTATCACCGATGACGGTGCAGAGCCCGCCTGGAGCCTGCCACGCGGCCTGGTCGAACTGCCGCTGCATCGAGCCCCCTGATCCGCAAGCCACTCTGGACAGGCAACGGCCTGGCGCCAATTTGGACGGACAAAATGGCGGACGGCAAGACCTGGGTCTTCGATCAGGAAATCGACAAAAAGAAGGTCACCATCACCGCCACGCGCAATTAAGAGGCGCAAAAAAAGGCGCAGCACTGCGCCTTTTTGTCGCGGAGCAGACCTTATTGCACCGTGATGTTGGCGCTCTTGATGGTCTTGGCCCAGCCGGCCGTCTCGGTACGTACCACCTCAGC
>JBEIHE010000120.1:0-7192 GCA_040381515.1 Polaromonas sp. | reverse complement strand
CTGAACACGCAGAGCAGTTGCATCCGGCCTTGACGCCGAGCCGCATGATGCTTGCGCAATCGGTAACGCAGCTGCGCCAGTAACGGGTCATGCGTCACCTCAGAGAGATCGGCTACGTCGACTCGATGCGCATGCCGCTTACCCCCGGCCGCCCCGACGCAAATAAAAGGTACCCGCTTGGCCATGGCCCAGGCGGCCATGGACACCTTCGCGCTGAGGCGATCGCAGGCATCAATCACAGCCAAGGGCTGGCCGGTGACCTCAGTGAGATCAGCCAGCGCAGGCCAGTTGTCGGGGGTGACAAACTCCTCAATGCAGCGCACCTCACAACCGGCGTGGATCTCGGCAATCCGCTCGCGCATCGCCGACACCTTGGCCTGCCCTATCGTGCGAGTCAAGGCGTGGACCTGACGATTGACATTCGACTCAGACACCTGGTCAAGGTCAATCAGGGTGAGCCGGCCGACACCACTTCGCGCCAGGGCTTCGGCCGCCCATGAGCCGACCCCCCCTATTCCCACCACCACCACGTGCGCCGAAGCAATCACGCGCGCGCCAGCCTCGCCGTATAGACGGGCCAGCCCACCGAATCGACGCTGCAGATCGATCTCGTCAGACGCTAAGGGCGCAAATGAATTCAAAGGCTGCGCTCGAGACGCCAGATCTGCCAGCGCAATCCAGCATAGCTGCCGGCCAAAATGCCGGCCAAGGCCAGGAAGCTGCTGAGACTCAGGGTGGACAAACCCGACAAGCCCTGGCCCACAGTGCAGCCCATGGCCGTGACGCCGCCCACGCCCATCAGCACACCACCGGCCAGGTGCAAGGCGGTGTCTTCGGTGTCACGAAAACCCTCCCACCTAAAAGAACGTCCTGCCACGGCCGCCACCGCCGAACCCGATACCACGCCCACCACGGTGACGACACCGAGGGTAAGGAGCTTGTTCTTGTCACTAAAGAACATGAGCCAGTCCAAGGTGTGCGCCATTGGGGCCACAAAGGTGAAGGACTCGGCTCGACCCGAGTAAGTGGCTACGAAAACTTCATCGAGCGTTTGGGGATGTTCGGAAACAAAACCGATGTGCCCTGAAAGCCACCACATAGCGACCACCAAAGCACCCAACCCAATACCACCGACCCAAAAATCCAGACTACGGAAAGAACGCGAGAGCAAGGCCCACAAGCTCAGCGCGCCCCCAAGGACGAGGCCCAGGACAAGGCCGAGTTGCGTGGCAGAAACATCCACAACCGTAGCCAACAAGGCCGGTAGGGTACCGGGGGCAGGAACTGCAAGGGCGGCGCGGTCGACGGTCTCGACCCGAATTACAGCGGTCAGACCTTTCATGGTGGCGAAGGCTGCCACACCCATCACCAGGAACACCACCACCGACTTAAGGCTGCCCGCACCAATGCGAATCAGCGTTTTACTGCCGCATCCCGAACCCAACACCATACCTAAACCGAACAGGCTCCCACCGATTAGAGCTGATAACCAGATGAAACGGTCTGAGGCATACAGCGTGCGGCCCGGATCCACCCAGCCGAGATAGGCCAAGACCTGAAAACCCATCATCGCCACGCCAGCAGCCAAGGCCCACATTCGCATGCGCGACCAATCCCCCATGCTGACAATGTCGCTGACCGCACCCATAGTACAGAAGTGGGTGCGCTGGCCAATCAAACCAAAAAGAAAAGACAGGCCTAAGGCACCGAGCAAGACCTGCTGGTGCAATGCGTTAAATTGCGAAAGATCCATCCGAGCGATTTTAGGTGCTCAGACCAAAGTAGGAGCATCTACCCGACAGCACCTCGGGGCGCAGCCGGGCCTAGACTACCAAAACCTACTTGAGTTTTGAGAGCCGCTCGCGAGCAGTTGCAACCGCAGAGGTCGCATCCGGGTAGGCCTTGATCAGGTCTTCCAGAGTCTTGCGCACGGTGGCCCGGGGCTCCTTCAGGTCAAACTGCGCGCTGGCAATGCCCAGCATCGAATCAGCGGCCCGAGGGTGCCTGGAGAAATCGCGCAGCACCGTCCGGAAACTGCTTTGCGCCTGCTTAAAGTCACCGAGTTCGTACTGGGAAGTCCCAAGCCGATACCACACGGAGGCCAGGTATCCGCTGGCGGGATAACGGGCGAGAAATTGCTCGAACGCAGCCACGGCGGCCTTATGGTCGCCCGACTTGGCTGACTTATCAGCCGCGTCAAAGGCCGCGACCTCAGCGGGCGCGGCCTCGAATTCGCGTCCGTCCACCGTCACCTTCACCGGCTCCACCCTGCGCATACGCTCCTCAACCAGCGCCGACGTGTCCTTCACCGAGCGCTGTACATCGGTCACACCCGCCTGAAGGTTGGCCAGGTTGTTTCTCAAATCGGCCTGCGCCTGACGCACGTTCGCCAATTCACGCTGCTGAGTGGTAAAAAACTCCGCGAGATTTTCTTTGTCGCGTCGAAGCTGGGCCAGTTCCTGGCGCACCTGCTCAATCTGCTGCAGATCCCGGCGCAACTGCCCCAGCTGATTGAGCAACTCCAAACTGCCCCGCCGCAGCAGAGCCTGCTCTTCGGCCGCACTACCGGCTCGGTCAAGAGCGCCCTGCGCCCGTTCGAGCGCAGTCTGCAGCGCCTGCTCGATCTCCTTGCGCTTGGCCTGTTCCTGTGCCTGCTGCTCAACAAGTGCCTGCAGGCGTGTCTGCAAAGCGGTCGTCTCCTGAATGCGAGCCTGCATCTGCTCGGCAAGGTCCTGACGCCCCTTGACCGCCACCTGCTCGATCAGTTTCTCCAGCTTGTCGACTCTTGACTTCAGATTGACGACTTCAAGGCGAGTCTCGTCAACCACCTTGGAACTCGCGACAAAGGCCTGCGCCGTGCTGCTGAGGCACAGCACAAGCAGCGCTGCAGTTTTAGCAAGGCGCAACATAAAAAACATCCTATCGGTAAGTGAACTCGACCCGGCGGTTTTTCTCGTAGGCCTCTGGGGTAGACCCGGCCACCGCGGGCTTTTCCTGACCGAAGCTCACCGCATCCATTTGCGAGCTGTCGACACCCAAAACCGACAAGGCTTGACGGACCGCCTCGGCCCGCTTCTGCCCCAGTGAGAGGTTGTACTCGCGGCCACCGCGCTCGTCGGTATGCCCTTCCAGCGCAATCTTTCTTCCCTTGTTGGCATTGAGGTAGCGGGCATGGCCCTGCACCACCGGCTCAAACTGGGGCTTGATCTCAAAGCTGTCGTAATCGAAATAGATGATCCGGGCCAAGTCAGCCGGTATAGGAGCCGGCCCGCTTCGTGCGCTGACATCAAGAGGCGACACCCTGATAACAGGAGCAGGAGGCGGCGTGGTCGCTGCAGTGCTACCCGCCTGCGCACTGCGATCTGCCTCGCCACCACCCTGGCGCGAGGCCGCTGCGGCTGCAGCCGCGGCTTGGGCCGCAGCAGCCTGAGCGGCCGAAGACGCAGCTTGAGCGGCGGCCGTGCCCCCAGTCGGGCCCAGATCCACCACTGGGGCAGGGTTCAGGGCCACCTTGGAGCCGCAGGCGCTCAGAAGCAGCGCCAATGCCAAGCCACACAGTGACACGAGGGGGGTTTGTTTGTTCGTCATCTCTCTCCCTTTCTTTGATTGATCTTCAGAAGACACCTGCGTCCAAACGCTACGCCGCAAAAGGACCCCACTGCGGGTCCCGCACCGAGCCATTTTGCCCCATGAGAACATCCTTGCGTCCGTCCAGGGTGGTCGTCATCAAGACCGAGCGTCCCTGGTTCTGCGTGGCGTAAAGAATCAAGCGGCCATTGGGGGAAAAACTGGGGCTTTCATCAGCAGCCGTATCGGTCAGGGGCCTGACTGCCTTGGACGTCAAATCCATCAGATGCAACTTAAACGCGCCGTCGATCCGGGCGATAAAAGCCAGGTAGCGACCATCGGGGCTGATCGCAGGTGAAATGCTGTAGCGCTGGCCGGTGCTGATCCATTCGGCAGAACCTCCAGCCGGTCCCATGCGGTAGATTTGCGGGGATCCTCCCCGATCGCTCACAAAGTAGATCCAGCGCCCATCGGCCGAACAGACCGGCTCCGTATCAATACTGTTTGATTGGGTCAAGCGCTTGGGCTCTCCGCGCAAAACCGCGTCAATGGCATAAATCTGCGAGCCTCCGTCGCGGCTAAGGGTGGCCACAATGGAACGGCCATCAGCACTCCAAGCCGGTGCGCTATTGGACCCCCGGAAGCTGGCCATTAGGCTGGCACGACGCGTCTGCATATCCCAGACATAGATATCCGGCTTTCGCGATTCAAAAGAGACGTAGGCCAACTGCGAACCGGAGGGCGACCAGGCGGGGGAAATGATGGGCTCGGCGCTGTTGGGCGAAACCAGAAGTTCTGTCGCATTTCCTCCGTCTGCATCGGCCACCCACAGGGAATGGCGGCTGGCAGATCGGGTCACGAAGGTAATCCGCGTCGCAAACACCCCTTTTTCACCGATTAACTTCTCGTAGATGAAGTCAGCAATTCGGTGCGCAGCGGTACGCATGCTCTCACGCGCCACCCCGTAGGTTTGTCCACCCAGATCCTGCGCGCGCACCGCATCCCAAAGGCGAAAACTGACATCAAAGGAGCCGTTGGCCCTAGGCTCAATACTGCCGGCAACCATGAAGTCGGCACCCCGCTGACGCCATGTTTGCTGATCGAGCGACGAATACGCATCCACAGACAAGCCCGCAGCATCGACCGTTCGAAACATACCGCTGCGCTCGAGATCGGCCTTAATGATCGCGCTGATCTTGTGGGGCACAGCCTCCTCGGCGCGGAACGCCGGCAAGGCAATGGGTAGCTGCGCCATACCCAGACCTGTGACCTCGACGCGGAACTGGGCCTGGGAGGGAACTGCAAAAAAGGCAAGACCCAGCCCACTAGCCTGGGTCAGCCACCGACGCCGCTGAATAAAGTTATCCAGCTGATCTTGATTTGAGATTTTTTTGTTCACCTTTTTGACTCAAACAATAAAGCTCAAAATACTTCCCGAAAGCCGCCTGAGCCTGCATGGTACACACTGCGAAGCCCATGGCGCCATCGAGAAACCCCCCACGAAGCAGATAACTGCGCAAAAAAGCCGCGCCTGCCGAGACAGCCGCGCGGCTCATTGTGGCGGTCTGTCCTTGAGCGTGGCGCTGTCGGGCCCAGTCCTGACTGTATCGCTCTAGCTTGCGCCAGTAGTGGCCGGGGGTTGGGTAACTGTAATGAAGCAGCGGGCTTTTAAGACGCACGATCCGAAGATCCGATCGCTCAGGTCGAACGGATTCATGCACCAGATCATCGCTGAATCGCGCCTGCCCGCGCCTGAACAAGCGAAGCACATAGTCCGGGGTCCAGCCGCAATGGCGGATCCACACCCCGCAAAACTGGGTCAGACGGGGAATTTCAAACGCTACGGCTTGGTCTTGGTAGCGGGCGATCGCGGTCCTAATCTCCTCGCGTAGTTGCGGGGTTACCCGCTCGTCAGCATCGAGACTGAGAATCCATTCACAGCGAGCGAGATTGATCGCCCTGTTTTTCTGCGGACCGAACCCCGGCCAATCCGAAGAAACCGTCACCTCAGCCCCCCTCTCTCGGGCCAACTCGCAGGTGCCATCGGTGCTGCCGGAATCAAGCACCACCCACTGATCAGCAAACGAGACCGCATCCAGGCAAGGGCCTATATTTTCACGCTCATCGCGGGTAATGATGGCGACAGTCAAGTTGGACATGGTCATGACCCAATTGCGATGCGGACAGGATATGGCCAGGGAACAAAAATAAGGCGCACCATGACAGAGAGAACAGTTTACGGCCTCGAAGATCCCGAGTCGCCAGCTTCCTGGCGCGAACCTGGAACAGCCATCCAAAATGAAATCAGAATGCACAGGGACAACACCGTCCCGTAAAAATTGTGAATGGTATTGAAGTTGGTCAAGCCCGCACTGACGTGCATGAAAGCTAAGCCACTCAGGGTGACTGCCAAATCACGGTGCCGACCCCAAACCTGCAGGGCCAGAACGATCAGCGCCACGGCCGGAATCAGGTAGCTGACCAAGCCCAGGAGTCCATGCTCAAACCAGATGGTAAGGGGATCACTGTGAAGGTGGTTTAAAGAGGCAATGACCTGCGAGCCGCTCTCTCGGCCCAGTTGACGAATCCAAGCCTCCCGTTGCTTCGCCCCCACCCCCAGAAAGACATGCGCCGATAGAGGCTCGACAACACGCGCCCACATGTGAAGTCTGGCCCCCACCGAGGTATCGAGAACCTGCGCAGACTCATTCTGCTTCTCAATCGCCCCTAAGACCTGACGCGCCTCATGGACGGCCACCTCAATCCGCTCCGCCGGTGCCTGCACGACGTTTGGTGCCACACGAGGCACTAGATAGACCGCGAGCAACACAAGGATAAGAGAGCTCCCGACAAATCTCTTTCCAGTAAATCGACCCCACGACCAAAAAACCGGAGCAAGAACACAGGCCATCCACAGAATCAAGCCGAAGCTCCCCCTGGATTGACTCATGAGTACGGCTGCCAAGCCAGCCAGGGCACCGAGAAGCCAGAAAAGACGCTCAGCCCCATGAGCTGTTGCCCCTACCAATCTGCCCAATAAAACGCAAACCATGAAGCCCACGCCGGCCGCCCAAGGCAGGGCATTGGTGGGAAGATCTCGACCCTGGACCCAAACCACGGCCAAGGCGATCCAGCAAGCCAGACCGAAAGCGTGCGTCATCCAAGCCTTTTGTCCAGGACTCAGCTGGCAGCGTGGCAGCAAAAACCAGATCGCCAAGGCCGCCAGAAAGACCCGTCCCTCAAAATGACGGCTGCCCCAGGAATCAGACCACAGAACAGTCGCCGCCCCGCGCAAGACAAGCGCGGTCCCGGCCAAAAAAAGCCAGGCGCGCAGGGGCAGCAAAACAAACCCGGTGACTGGCCAGCGCAGGCCAACCCACAAGGCCAAGCCCAAGAAAATTAAAAAAAGCAGGCCGGCCGATTTGGTGGAGACGGGTGCCAAGACCAGGAGGACGAAAACCACAGCGAACAGCCCGTTGGGCAAATAGGAAGACCTAGCCGGAGGGGATGTGGAATCGTTGACGGAGTTGGGCATAGGCTAGAGGGGCGCTGACCCAAAGAGGCAACGCCCGCACGAAGCGATGCGGCAGGCGCTGTCTGCTTGATAATGATTAGGCTCGGCATT
>JBEIHE010000119.1:0-7252 GCA_040381515.1 Polaromonas sp. | reverse complement strand
CTGCTCCACTGCAAGGTGGGCTCAGTACCCGGGAAGTAGCCGCCGCCCAGGTCTCCGCCCAGGATGCGTAGCCCAAGGGCGGCCAGCCCAGTGCCCAGGGCCAGCCCGGCCAAGCTGCCGGCGGCGCCCAGCACCAGCGACTCGCACAGCACCCACTGCAGTCGCTGCCGTCGGCCTAAACCGAGCACCCCCAGCAGAGCCAACTGCGAGGAGCGCTTGGCTACGCTGAGCCACAGCACGGAAAACACCAGAAAGGCCCCGGTGAACAAGGCCACCAGCGCCAGTACCGTCAGGTTGACACGGTAGGCTCGTGACATGGCGCTGATGCGTGAGCTGGCTTCGGCCGGTTCGATGGCCAGCAGGCGCTGCGGCCAGTCCGGGTGCTGGCGCCATTGCGCTAGGGCGCCTTCGCGTGTGGCACCTGGCTGTAAGCGAACATCAATGCGCGAGAGTTCCCCCGCGCGGCCAAAAAGGTCCTGCGCGGCACCCAGATCCATAACCGCCAAGGGGGGACCCTCAGCCGCCACGCGCCCGGCCACGTCCACTTCAACCATCCGGCTGCCCGCCTGGAGCCTCAAGGGGCCATGGCCCAGCTTTTGGGATGCAGCCGCATTGAGGAACACGGTGGCCGGTGCGAACAAAGACAGGCGATTTGCGCCGTCCTTGGGTTGGGGCAGCCAGCCGGGCGCAATTTGCACCGCTCGCAACGCATCAAGGCCAAGCACGCGCAGCTGGATTTTTTGTTCGCCCACCTGCGCATAGGTGCTCAGCTCCAGCACCGGGCTGGCTGCCGCCACCGTTTCAGCTTGCGCCACCAGTGGGTAGACGGTCTCATCCAGGCCACCCTGTGGGGCTCTCACCTCCAAATCGCTTTGCCCGCCAATGGATCGGGTGGCCTGCGAGAACTCGCTGAGAGCCGAGGCGTTGATCAGATGCACTGAAAACGCCAATGCCACCCCCAACATGACGGCCAGCACCGCAGCGCCGTGCCGCCACGGGTGGTGACACCATTCCGGCCAGGAGCCGGAGCGCAGCAAGTTCAGTAGCAGGATCAAGGGCAGGGGGGCAGGCAAGCGCGTGGGACGAATGACGGAGGTCTGGCGAAGCGCTGCCGGTGCGAGATGGCAGCAGCGCCAGTGTCGGCGGGGCTGCAAGGCAAGCCCTCGAGTTGGCCAGAAGACACAGTCATGTTATCGCGCTGATCGGCGTCCTCGGCGCGGGCGGGCTTTCTCGCCGCGTAGGCTGGCGCTTGCCAGAACAGGGTGGGAAGGCCGCCCTTTCTTGTCGGCTGTGTGCTTTTAAGCCGGTTGCAGGCCACCGGCCGTCAGTCGCAGCACGCGGTCGGCGCGTGCTGCGGCCTGTTCCGAATGCGTGACCAGAACCAGGGCTGATCCCTGCGAGCGGGTCTGCGCCATCAGGGCGTCCATCACTGCGCTGGCCGTGCGCGGATCGAGGTTGCCGGTTGGCTCATCGGCCAGCAACAGATTCGGTCTGTGCACCAGAGCGCGGGCGATGGCCACGCGTTGCAGTTGCCCCCCCGAGAGCTGCTGCGGCAGCCTTTGCCCCAAGCCTTGCAGTCCGACCGCCTCAAGCAAACTGGCCACTCGTTCTGGCTCTTGACGACCCAACAGCATCAGGGGCAGCATTACGTTTTGATGGACATCCAGATGAGGCAGCACGTGAAAGGCTTGGAACACAAAGCCCACATGGCGGCGGCGCAGCACAGCCCTCTGATCGTCGTCCAAGGCCCCCAGGGCGTGACCGCACAGGACTACGCTGCCCGCCTCCCACTGATCGAGCCCCGCCATGCAATTGAGCAGGGTGGACTTGCCCACACCCGAATCGCCGACGATGGCCACAAATTCGCCCGCTGCCACTTCCAGGTCGACCCCCTCAAAGACCGCCACCTCCGGGTAGCGCTTGGCCAGCCCTCGCAGTTGCAAGGGGAGGGCCGGCGCGGTCGGCTCAGGCCCTGCAGTCATGCCGCGCCCCAAATCGTTTGCACCTGCTGCAGCAACTGATCCTGTACTCGCGCTCCATCGCAGGCAAGCACATGGCGTTCGGGCATGCTGCGCAGCCAGGTGATTTGCCGCTTGGCCAGTTGACGGGTGGCGGCGACGCCGGTTTCAAGCAGGCGCTGGCGCTGCGCATCGCTCAATAGAGGAAGGGCCGCACCGTGCGCAGGCCGGCCATTCGCGGCCTGAAAAAGCACTTGCCAGCCCTGGCGGTAACCCACACAGCGCATGGAAGGCAGGTCGGCCTGCAGCTCGGGGCGCTGCATCAGGCTCCAGACTTCATCGAGCAGCCCCTCGCTGATCATCTGCGCAAAGCGAATCGCGATGCGCTGGTGCAGCCAAGCCCGGTCCTGGGGCTCCAGACTGAGCAGTTGCACTGGCAGACGCAGTCTCGTGCCGCCGCTCTGATGGAAGGACGAGAGCGGCCGCCCCGACACTTGCCAGACCTCAAGCGCGCGCGCAATGCGCTGCGAATCGTTAGGGGGCAGACGCTGCGCCGTGATCGGATCGACCCGGGCCAGCTGCGCATGCAAAGCGGGCCAACCTTGGGCGTGCGCCTGTGCTGCGATGACCTCGCGAACAGTGGGGTCGGCGGTTGGCATCTCATCGAGCCCCTCGGTCAGTGCCCTGAGGTAGAGCAGGGTGCCGCCCACCAGCAGCGGATGCCGTCCCCGCTGGCGGATCTTTTCAATCAGTTCCAGGGCATCGCGCCGAAATTCCGCTGCGCTATAGGCTTGAGCCGGATCGCGAATATCGATCAAGTGATGCGGCACTGCAGCGCGCTCTTGCGCAGAAGGCTTGGCGGTACCGATCTCCAAGCCGCGATAGACCAGGGCTGAATCCACACTGATGATTTCCACTGGCCAGCGCTGCGCCAAGGCCAGAGCGGCGGCTGTCTTGCCCGATGCGGTCGGGCCGGTCAGTGCAATCAGGGGTGGCGCGTTCATGGGGAGACAAGGGCCCAACAGGGCGGGAACAAGGGTGCGCCCGTGCGCAGGCAACACAGCCGGACGGACGACGCGTTGAGCGTAGCAGATGCTTGGTACCTGTTGGGCTGGGCCTGGGGCATGCCCGGGGCAAACAGGTGCTCTTTTACACTGCGGTTTTCACGTGCTACGGCCCATGCAGCAGTCCACCGCTTTTTCAACTGACCCCCGTGACCTCAGCCAGCCCGGTCGCATGGCCTGGGTCTTGGGTCTGGCTGGTTTGATCCCTTTTGTGTGTCTGGCCGCCTTGCAATGGGTCAGCCCGCCCGGATGGCGCATGCTGGCGGCTTCCGCCTTGCTGGGCTATGGCGCCCTGATCGTCAGCTTTCTGGGGGGGATTCACTGGGGGCTGGCGATGCGCGAAAGCCCGGTGCCGGCGCGGCGCTTGCTCTGGGGCATCACGCCCAGCCTGCTGGGCTGGCTGGCGGTGCTTCTCGAGACGCCCTGGGGACACACTTTGCTGGCCTTAAGTCTGCTGTGTTGTCTGTGGGTCGATCAGGCCAGCTACCCAGGCCTGGGCTTGCGCCTCTGGCTGCCGATGCGCCGGCTGCTGACGGCCGTCGCCACGTTTAGCCTGATGGCTGGTGCGGCTGGCTACTGGATGGCTTGATGGCTTGATGGCTTGATGGGGCTTTAGACCCTCATGCCTTCATCTGCCCCGCATGAACAGGGCATCGAGCTCGCGCAGAGTGATTTGCCGCCAAGTGGGACGCCCGTGGTTACATTGGTCGGAGCGCTCGGTGGCCTCCATTTGACGCAGCAGCGCGTTCATCTCCTCCAGGCTAAGTCGCCGGTTGGCTCGCACCGCGCCATGGCAGGCCATGGTGGCCAGTAGCTCATTGCGGGCTTGGGTCAGCACCCGCTGGCTCTCATGCTGGGCCAGCTCGGCCAGGACACTGCGCGCCAGTTCCACTGCGTCTGCTCGCGTAAGGTGGCTGGGCACGGCCCTGACGGCCAGGGTTTTGGGCGACAGCGGCGCGATGTCCAGGCCTAGCTTGCTCAGCGTGTCCTGGGCCTCTTGCACAGTGGCCATCTCTTGCGCGGTTGCTGCAAAGCTGGCCGGGATCAGCAGGGGTTGGCTGGCAATACCCGCCTGATCGAACTGCTGCTTGAGGGTTTCGTAGACGATGCGTTCGTGCGCCGCGTGCATGTCGATGATGATTAGCCCTTGTGGGTTCTCCGCCAGGATATAAATTCCCTGCAACTGGGCCAGCGCACGACCCAAAGGCCAATGGTTGTCGGACAGGTCGGGTGGGCTCGGTCGTAGCGGGTGTGCGGGGAGGGCCGTGTCTTGCAGCGGGGTTGCCTCGCGGACCTCCGCGGGCGTCAGATTTGATGCCTGCGGCCTGTTTGCATCTGGCTGTGTGGGCCACATCGCCGCAAAGCCGGGGTATCCCCGCAGCGCCGGCGCTTGAAGGGCAAGCCCGTCTTGTCGCCACTGTGGCGCGGCCGGCTGGTTCTCAGGCGGCGGGTTGGCGGCGGGCAGAGTGCCCGAGACGCCCGCCAAGTCAGGAGCGGGGTCGGGCGCCCCCGGTGTGTGCCCCCCGATACGGGGTGGGGCCAAAGCGTTTTCAAGGGCATGCAGCACTGCCTGATGCACTTCACGGCTGTCCCTGAAGCGCACCTCGATCTTGGTGGGGTGCACATTGACGTCGACCCGGCTTGGATCGATCTCGACATAAAGCGCGTAGACCGGCTGGCGCTGCCCGTGCAGCACGTCTTCGAAGGCGCTGCGTGCTGCGTGCGCAATGACCTTGTCGCGAACGAAACGTCCGTTGACATAAGCAAATTGCAGGTCGGCACGTGAGCGCGCCAGGTCGGGCGGACCCACACGCCCCCAGACTCGGATGGCTCGTCCCGGCCCCTGGCTAAGGTAGTCCACAGCCAGGGACTGCTGGGCGAAGTCCTTGCCCAGCACATCGGCCATGCGCAGACGGGCCGCATGGAGGGGGTCTTCCTTGTGCGCTCGCCACTGTTCTATCAACTTGCCCTCATGCCAGACGGAAAAGCTCACGTCCGGTCGTGCCAGTGCGTGGCGACGGACTGCATCGATGCAGTGGGCCAGTTCGGTGGCATCCGTCTTGAGAAACTTGCGCCGGGCCGGTGTCGCAAAAAACAACTCTCTGACCTCGACTGAGGTACCCACGGAGCGGGCCGCAGGCTTTAGTTCCCCGGTTCTCGCGTCGAGCTGCCAGGCATGATCCGCGTCGGCCGTGCGTGAGAGCAGCATCACCTCGGAGACGGAGACGATGGCAGCCAGCGCCTCACCCCTAAAACCCATGGTGCCGACCGACTCAAGGTCTTGCAGCGAGCCAATCTTGCTGGTGGCATGGCGCCTCATCGCCAAAGGCATTTCATCGACTGCGATCCCCTGGCCGTTGTCTTCCACCCGAATCAGTCGAACGCCGGCAGCGGACAGCCGCAGCACCACCTCGGTGGCGGCCGCATCGAGTGCGTTGTCGACGAGCTCGCGCACCACTGAGGCGGGTCGCTCGATCACCTCGCCCGCAGCGATCTGGCTAATCAGCTCATCGGGTAGCTCGCGAATCGGGCGGCGGGGCAAAGCGGGGAAGGAGGCCACCGCGCAATTGTAGGTGGGGGCAGCATCGCGGCGGCATGACTGCCGCACCATGCCAGAATCTTCTTATGGAACTTCTTGCTCTGTTGATCGACTTCATCTTGCATGTGGACCGCTATCTGGAGGCCTTCACGAGAGACTATGGGGCTTGGGTGTACGCCTTGCTGTTTCTGATCGTCTTCGTCGAGACCGGCGGAGTGGTGATGCCGTTTCTTCCTGGAGACTCGTTGCTGTTTATTGTGGGCACGCTCTGCGGTGCCGAGCTGCTGAGCCTGCCTTTGGCGATCGTGCTGCTGCTCATTGCGGCCATCAGCGGAGACCAGTGCAATTACCTGATCGGCCGCTGGGTCGGGCCGCGAGTGTTTGCTTGGCCCGATTCGCGCCTGTTCAACCGGGCCGCCTTTAACCAGGCCCATCTGTTCTATGAGCGGTATGGAGGTATCACCATCATCATCGCCCGCTTTATGCCGTTTGTGCGCACCTTCGCCCCGTTTGTGGCGGGCGTGGCCGAGATGAATCGCGCCCGCTTTACCGCCTACAACGTGGCCGGGGCGCTCTTGTGGGTGGTGGGCCTGTGCGGGGCCGGCTATTTGTTTGGCAATCTGGCCTGGGTGCAGCAAAACCTCAGCAAGATCATCTGGGCCCTGATCATCATCCCGGGTCTCTTGGCCATGTTCGGCGCTTGGCGGGCGCGGCGAACTCAGGCTTGACTGGCAGCCTGGGGCAGTCCGCGCCACCATCGATAGGCTCAAGCCGGGTGAAGGGGCTCTAAACGGGTGCGTTAAAGCGGGCGGCTGCGAGCCAGGGGTGGGTTGCGGGCAAAGTAGCGCTCGATTCCGCGCATCAACGCATCGGCCAATTGAACCTGAAAGCTGCTGTCGCGCAGTCTGACTTCTTCGTCAGGGTTGCTGATGAAGGCGGTTTCAACCAGCACGCTGGGTATGTCTGGTGCTCTGAGCACTGCGAACCCCGCCTGTTCGACCCGGGGTTTGTGCAGCCGCCCCACGCGCGAGAGTTCTCCCAGCATGGCGCTGCCCACTTGCAGGCTGTCGTTAATTTGTGCTGTGGTGCTCATGTCGAGCAGGGCCTGCCGTACCGCGCTGTCGGCGACTTTGAGATTGATGCCGCCTATGCTGTCGGCTGCATTTTCCTTGTCGGCCAGCCACCGTGCCGCGCTGCTGCTGGCGCCGCGCTCGCTGAGCACGAAGACGCTGGCGCCTTGCGGGCGGGGCGTGAAAAAAGCGTCGGCGTGGATGCTGATGAACAGGTCGGCCCTGACCCGTCGCGCCTTTTGCACCCGGACATGCAGCGGAACGAAGTAGTCGCCCTCCCGGGTGAGGAAGGCGAGCATTGCGGAGCGGCTGTTGATGCGATCTCGAAGCAGGAGCGCGACCTGCAACACCACGTCTTTTTCTCGGGTCCCAGCCGGACCTATGGCACCAGGGTCTTCGCCCCCATGGCCGGGATCGATCGCCACAATGATCAGTCGCTCACCCGTCTCGACCGCGGGCGGCGGCGCGGCGGTCGCACTGGAACTGCTTGCACGCGGCGGCGCGGCCTGCGGGCTCTGATCGCGGCGGGTGCGTTCTGCAATGAACTGGCCCAGCGGGTCATGGGGGCTGGTGTCTGATTCGGGCTGGATACGGGCCCGGCCCTGTTCGATTTCGCGAATG
>JBEIHE010000118.1:0-7532 GCA_040381515.1 Polaromonas sp. | reverse complement strand
CTCTACCGACTGAGCTACGCCCGCCATTGTCCTGTTTATTTCGCCTTGGTCCTGCCCTCACCGCCTGTCGGAATCAGGCTGTGAGTGGCGCGCCTGGCAGGACTCGAACCTGCTACCCTCGGCTTAGAAGGCCGATGCTCTATCCAGATGAGCTACAGGCGCTTTCGCAACCTCTGGGACCGGTTCTAGGAAAATCCCTTCGTCGAAAGTTCGATTTGGTCGGGGCAGAGGGATTCGAACCCCCGACCCCCTGCTCCCAAAGCAGGTGCGCTACCAGACTGCGCCACACTCCGACGAGCCCCGATTATAGCCATTGCCCTCAATGGGCCAAGGGAATAGGCCGAGGGAATGGACCGATGGGCGGGACGATCTACCTCGACTGCACTTCACAGAGACGGGCCATGACCCCTAAGGTGAAACCATAGGTCCGGGTGGCACTTTGAGGCTTAACATGGGCTCAGCAAAGGTCGATGACGATTTGTTCCTTCAGCCTGACCAAGGCCGCCACTGGCGGATGTTGCGCTGATAGCGATAGGGCGTCCTGAGATCGATGTTTCCCTGATGAAGAGCTTATAGCCGTCGGCACCTCAAAAGTCCGACGGTTTTTTTTGTTCAAAGCACGGCGGTACCAAGCCGACACGTCGGCGCGCTCAGAGAACGGGGCGCAGCTGACTGGCCGCCTCCATCAGCCAGGGCAGCGCCTGGTCCCGATTAGGCATCCGCTGGGGCGCACTGACCCAATTGAGCGCTGCAACCACGCGGCCCTGGCGGTCCCTGAGCGGGACGGCCAGAGCCTCCACACCCAGCTCATGCTCCTGGCTCACCAGGCAATGGTCGTCACTTCGAGCGCGAGCGATCGCCCGCACCAAGGCGGCGGGGTCGGTGAGGGTCATGGGGGTCAGCCGGGTCAAATTGCCCGCAGCCTTGCCCTGGGCCATCCAGCGCCGCAACTGGGCCGGTGGCATGCAGGCCAGCAGCATCCGACCCGTTGAAGTGGCATGGGCCGGCAGCCTGGCGCCCAGATGCAGGCCATAAGCCTGTAGCGGGCCGTGCGCAAGATCCGTCAAACCGCGCGCCATCATGACCGCACTGCTGCGGCCAACGATCACCACTTCTTGCCCGTCTAGCACGGCGACCGAAAAAGACTCGCCCGTCTGCAGCGCCAGTTTGTCCAGGACGGGCTGGACCGCCCTCGGCAATCGGGAGGTAGCCAAAAAACTGCCCGAAAAACGCAGGACTTTGGGTGATAGCCAGAAGTAGCGGCCATCGGTCTCGAGATAGCCCAAATGAGACAGCGTCAAAAGATGGCGCCGGGCTGATGCGCGAGAAAGGCCCGCCCGCTCAGCGGCCAAGGTGGCGTTGAGCCTTTGACGCTGCACATCAAAGCTCTCAAGAACAGCCATCCCCTTGACCATTCCCTCGATCAGGTCAGCCTTGGTCATTGAACGGGTGGAGGGCATGGCAGAAAAGTTAAGCGTCTCAACAATGATTTGCGCGATGATCGCACAAACTATCTGATGATCGCGCAAATTTCCGAGCCATGCTCAGCGAGCCCGCCCCTTCTGGCCTAAGCTCTCGCAAACTCCTGCCAAGCCCAGGGACACCCTGAGCGCGAGCAAGGAGCCTTGAAGCACAAAAGGAGTCGACGATGTCCCCCGCCTCAACCCCCAACAAAACCCAGGTGGCCATCGTTGGGGCAGGTCCTGCCGGACTGTTGCTTGGCCAACTGTTGCATCGGGCAGGCATTGAGAACGTGATCATCGAACGCCAAAGCGCCGACTATGTGCTCTCACGTATCCGCGCCGGTGTGCTGGAGCAAGTCACGATGAACCTGCTGGAGGAGGCAGGTGTGGGCCAGCGCATGCGCCGTGAAGGCTTGCTTCACGGTGGCTTTGACCTGCTGTTCAAGGGCGAGCGTCACCGCATCGACCTGCAAGGTCTGACCGGCGGGCAGCAGGTCATGGTCTACGGGCAGACGGAGGTCACTCGAGATCTCATGGAAGCCCGTCGCTCGGCCGGCCTGCCCACCGTCTACGAGGCGGCACAGGTGGGCATCCACGACTTTGATGGCACGCGTCCCCGAATCACCTGGCAGCAGGCCGGGCAATCGCATGAACTGCACTGTGATTTCATCGCCGGCTGCGATGGCTACCATGGGGTCTGCCGCGCGAGCGTGCCGCGAAACGCCCTGTCCGAATACGAGAAGGTCTACCCCTTTGGCTGGCTGGGGTTGCTGGCCGACACGAAACCGGTTCACCATGAACTCATTTACGTGAACAGCCCGCGCGGTTTTGCCCTGTGCTCGCAGCGCAGTCACACGCGCAGCCGCTACTACCTGCAAGTTCCACTGACCGACAAGGTGGAACAGTGGTCGGATGCGGCGTTCTGGGATGAATTGCGGCGCCGCCTCGACCCCCAGGCCAGTGAACAACTGCAGATCGGGCCGAGCATCGAGAAAAGCATTGCGCCTCTGCGAAGTTTTGTGGTGGAACCCATGCGCTGGGGCCGACTGATGCTCGCAGGCGATGCCGCACACATCGTGCCTCCAACCGGCGCCAAGGGACTGAACCTGGCCGCAAGCGACGTGAAGTACCTCTCTCAGGCGCTGGTCGAGTTCTACAAAGATCACCGCGCAACTGGCATCGAACACTACTCGGACCAGTGTCTGCGTCGTATCTGGCGCGCCGAGCGTTTTTCCTGGTGGTTCACCAGCCTGATGCACCGGCTGCCAGACAACGGGGAGATCGGTCAGAAGCTTCAGGAAGCCGAGCTGGACTACCTCGTCCACTCGGAGGCAGGCGCGCGATCGGTGGCCGAAAACTACGTTGGCCTGCCGCTGGACTTTGGTCGGGTGCGATCGGCCGCCTGAGGTACATTGCCCGACATGCGAACGCCGCGAACACCCAAGCCTCTAAAGGGCATCCGCATCGTCAGCCTGGCCTTAAACCTGCCAGGCCCCGCCGCCCTGCGGCGGCTGGCCGACATGGGTGCTCGATGCACCAAGATCAACCCACCGGCGGGCGATGCCATGAAGGCTTACACCGCTGGCGGCTACGCGCAGCTGCACCAAGGTGTGAGCGAACTCACACTGGACCTCAAACAACAAGCTGGACAAGCCGCGATCCACAAGCGGCTGGCCCGCACCGATGTGCTGCTGACCTCCTTTCGCCCGTCGGCGCTGCGCAAGCTCGGATTGGACTGGGCCTGCCTGCGCAAGCGCCATCCTCGGCTCAGCCTGGTCCAGATCGTGGGCGCGCCCGCACCTCTGGCCGAAGTGCCGGGGCATGATCTGACCTATCAGGCCGAGGTGGGCTTGGTGCCTGGCATGCAGCTGCCCACCAGTTTGTTTGCCGACATGGGCGGCGCCCTCATGGCCAGCGAAGCGACTCTCAAGGCGATCCTGCAACTCAAGACAAGCGGCCGCGGCAGTTGCCATCAAGTGGCGCTCTCGGAGGCGGCGGCCTGGCTGGCCCTGCCCCGACAGTGGCGCATGACCACGCCCGACGGACCGGTCGGCGGGGCGCATGCCGGCTACGGTCTTTATCCCTGCAAAGGCGGGCGGGTGGCAGTGGCGGCCTTGGAGCCGCACTTCGCGCAGCGCTTGTGCGATGCCGCGGGTATCCGCATCACGCACCCCCTCCGCGATCTCTTCAAACCCGAAGTCGCTCAGGGCGTGGCGGCCTTCCTGGCCCAAAGGACGGCGACCGAGCTGCGTCAATTGGCTCAGTCCCACGACCTTCCGCTGATGGTGCTCCAGCCCGCCTGAGCTAGAAGGACCGATTCAGGGCGACCGCTTGCCAAGCTTGCCGGCAGATTTGCGCGAAGACGCCGAGCGTACCGGCTCGGAACCCTGAACCCTGGGAGGCAGGCCGGTGTGCTGCGTCAGCAAGCGGCCACGCACAGGCGAGTTCGGTTTTGCGCCCGCGACAGTCACCGTGGAGTTCTTGCGGCGCGCGCTCTGATAGTTGCCATGGGTCAAAGGCTGGTAGGTGGGTACCAGGTGATGCTTGCCGTTACCGATCAGATCGGCGCGGCCCATGGATTTCAGCGCCTCGCGCAGCGCCGGCCAGTTGTTGGGATCGTGGTAGCGGAGGAAGGCCTTGTGCAGCCGGCGCCGTTTCTCGCCGCGAACGATATCCACCGACTCGCTGGCGCGAGTGACCTTGCGCAGCGGGTTCTTGTAGGTGTGATACATCGCGGTGGCAGTGGCCATAGGACTCGGATAGAAGGTCTGCACCTGATCGGCCCGGAAGCCATTCTTCTTGAGCCAAACCGCTAAATTCATCATGTCGGCGTCACTGGTACCCGGATGAGCGGCAATGAAATAAGGAATCAGATACTGCTTCTTGCCAGCCTTCGCTGAGAAGTGTTCGAACATCTGCTTGAACTTGTCATAACTGCCGATGCCCGGCTTCATCATCTTGGACAAGGGACCCGCTTCGGTATGTTCAGGAGCGATCTTCAGGTACCCCCCCACATGATGGGTGACCAGTTCCTCCACATACTCGGGACTTTGCACGGCCAGGTCGTAACGCAAGCCCGAGCCGATCAGGATTTTCTTGATTCCCTTGAGGCCGCGCGCGCGGCGGTACATCCGAATCAGCGCCGAATGATCCGTGTTGAGATTCGAACAAATGCCCGGGTAGACACAACTGGGCTTGCGGCAGGCGGCTTCAATTTCGGGCGACTTACAACCGATGCGGTACATATTGGCCGTCGGCCCTCCGAGGTCCGAAATAGTGCCCGTAAAGCCCGAGACCTTGTCGCGAATGGCCTCGATTTCGCGTATCACCGATTCCTCTGACCGACTCTGGATGATCCGCCCCTCATGTTCGGTAATGGAACAGAAGGTACAGCCGCCAAAACAGCCGCGCATGATGTTCACGCTAAATCGGATCATCTCCCAGGCGGGAATCTTGGTGGCCTGATCATGGCTGCCGTTCTCGTCGGCATAGACTGGATGCGGACTGCGGGCATACGGCAGATCGAACACATGGTCCATCTCTGCGGTACTCAGGGGGATAGGCGGCGGGTTGATCCACACATCGCGCGCGGTTGATCCCTCTCCATGGGCCTGCACCAGCGCCCGCGCATTGCCGGGGTTGGTCTCCAGGTGCAGCACACGATTGGCATGGGCATAAAGCACAGGATCGGCCCTGACCTGCTCGTAGCTGGGCAATCGGATCACGCTGCGCTCGCGGGGAGGAGCCTTCGATGGACCGCTGCGAGGCGGAGCAAAGACGATAGGCGAAACACGCACACGGCTTGCATCGGCCACAGCCTGCGCCTCGTCCTCCCGGGCGCAAGTAGCCCCCTGATCGCGAGCCTGGTCGGAAACCATCCGGTAAGGGTTGACGTGGGCCTCGACCCGGCCGGGCCTATCGACATCGGTCGAGTCAATCTCCAACCAGCCTTCGGCCGTCGGGTCTTCCCGCCTGCGGACAAAAGCCGTCCCCCGAATATCGGTCATCTTCTCGATGGGTTCGCGAGCGGCCAGCCGGTGCGCAATCTCCACAATGGCCCGCTCGGCATTACCGTAGAGCAAGATATCGCACTTGGCATCAACCACAATGCTGCGTCGAACCTTGTCTGACCAATAGTCGTAGTGCGCGATTCGCCGCAGCGAGCCCTCAATGCCCCCCATGACGATCGGCACGTCCTTGTAAGCTTCACGGCATCGCTGCGAATACACCAGGGCCGCCCGATCCGGGCGCTTACCCGCTACGCCACCGGGCGTGTACGCATCATCACTTCGAATCTTGCGGTCGGCCGTGTACCGGTTGATCATGGAATCCATGTTGCCGGCCGTCACACCAAAAAAGAGATTGGGCCGGCCCAGCGCCTGAAAAGGATCGGCCGAATGCCAGTCGGGTTGGGCCAGGATGCCGACTCGAAACCCCTGATCCTCGAGCATGCGACCGATCACCGCCATCCCGAAACTCGGATGATCGACGTAGGCATCGCCAGTGACAATGATGATGTCGCAACTGTCCCAGCCTAGCTGCTGCATCTCTTGACGGCTCATCGGCAGGAACGGCGCGGTACCCAAGCGATGGGCCCAGTACTTGCGATAGCGGGTCAGCGGCTTGGCCTCGCGCGGAAAGAAGGAGACGTCGGCGTAGGCAGTCATGGGCAGATTAAGGCTCTGATTCTAGGGCTCGGGCCCGGATTGGAAGACTGGCGCAGGTACAAGACCCTGCATGGCTACAGGCAGAGCGAGGCCCGGGCCAGGCCAGCCCTGACACCCAGGCGACGAAGGCTGGGCTCGATCACGGGTCAGCCCGATTGACAGTGCGCCGCATCAGGCCTACCGTCGCGCCACGCTGAGCAGGCCGCAACCCCATCCTGACCTGCTCAAGAAAACGAAAGGCGGCAGTTCATGTTCACGCAAAGCTGGAGCACCTCGGCTCGAACCCACAGCATGCAGATCGAGCGCAATGTCGACATACCCGTCGGCAACGGCCTGTTCATGAAGGCGGACATCTACCGCCCCGAGGCCGATGGTCCATTCCCGGTGATCCTGGCCGCAAGCCCTTATTCCAAGGAAATCCAGACGATGCCCATGATGCCGGTGGGCTTTAGCTACGCACGGGGCTGGATGGAGTCAGGCGATCCGAACTTCTATGTGCGTCGCGGTTACGCGATGGTCATTGCCACCATACGCGGCACCCGCGGTTCCGGCGGTGCTTTCGGCAACATCGAGCCCGACCCGCAGACCGTTGCCGATGTCGCTCAAGCGATCGAATGGCTCGGCCAGCAGAGCTGGAGCAACGGTAAGGTCGGCATGAACGGCGTGTCGTATTTTTCGATCATTGCCAAGCGCGTGGCCATGCTCAAGCCGCGCAGTCTGGCCGCCCTCTTCTCACCCTACGGCTTTACCGATGGCTATCGAGACGTGCTCTACCGCGGCGGCATTCTGGCAGCCGAATTCATGGAGTACTGGCTGCGACGGCAAGCCCCGTTCTTCACCATCGAAAACTCGTTGCGCAAAAGATGGGGCAGCGAGAAATACGAGGCAGCCATCAGCACTGCACTCAAGGATCCGGAAATCACCGCCAGCGCGGTCTTGGCCCAGGCGCTCCGCAACCCTGAATCTGGCGGCAACCCGGTTTTGCTGGAAATCCTGCTCAATCCGCTGTTCAATGATTATTGGAGGGAGCGGGTAGTCGACTTTGAAAAAGGCTGCGACATCCCCGCCTATCTAGGCGGGGACTGGGGCATGTTCGGCCTTCATCTCCCAGGCGATCTGCGTGCGTGGGAGCACTGGCGGGGTCCCAAGCGACTGAGCATTGGCCCACCGATCTATCTGGACCGCCCCTGCTACCAATATGCCTACGAGTCCCTGCGCTGGTTTGACCACTGGCTAAAGGGCATCGACACCGGCATGATGGAAGAACCGCCGGTTCAGGTGTTCATAGAAGGGACGGGGCAATGGCGCACATCGGATCAGTGGCCCCTGCCGGAAACACGCTGGACGCCGTTCTATCTGCACCGCAATGGACTTCTGTCGGAACACGAGTTCTGGCCCAACG
>JBEIHE010000117.1:0-7538 GCA_040381515.1 Polaromonas sp. | reverse complement strand
GCCATGGAGGCCAGCGCTTCGGCCGGCTTCAACTCGGCGTGGTGGTGTGTTTTGATGGCTTGGTCCATCACCTCCTCCACCGCGTAGGGGCTGAGGTTGCTCGACGACACCACCAACAAGCGAATGGTGTCGGTGACCAGATGCAGCAGCCCCTCATCTTTAAGGATAGGCGGGTACTCGGCAAAGATGGCACTGGAATCAGGGTTTTCAATATGAGGCTCCAGGGCCACCGCTCCCTCGGCCTTGAGTACCTTCATCAGTTTGGAGACCAGGAAGATGACCTGCAGGTAGTCGTCCTTCTTGTACTTGGGGCCCTTGAAACAGCGGCCTATGCCACCGAAGGCGCCCTTGACGATATCCAGGCTGTTGCCGATCAGCATGGCCCCGACAGCAGCGCCTCCGATGATGAAGGTTTCGACGGGAGCGGCCTTGATGATGGGCGCCATGCTGCCGCCGGCCATGATGTAGCCGCCGAACACGCAGACCATCAGAACGACGATGCCTATGATGCTGAACATGTGAGTCGGGTCTCTATCCGGGGATGGAGGTTGAGTGGTTGAGCTGTGAACGTAATGTACATCGCATCTGAAAGCAACAAAGGGGGCTAGGCCCCCTTTGCCTCCTGGGCCGACATGGGCTCAGGTTTTAAAGCAATGTCCGTGCCTTGCCGCTTTGATTCAATGCTGCAGGCTGGCCGTGCCGGCCGGCAGCAGAGAGGGCACCTGGCGCCAGGCCTCACGCACCTCGCTAATCAGGCCGCGTACCTCTTCCAGAACCTCGAGGTCATTGTGGATGTTGATGTGGAGGATCCGGCGGACGATGTAGCCATAGAGTTCGTTCAGATTGGCCGCCAGATCGCCGCCCTTGTCGAGGTCCAGAGCCGCTTGCAGACCCACCACGATGCGACTGGCGCGTGCCAGAGCCTTGCTTTTCTCTTCAATGTTGCGGTGTTCGATATGGCCGCGTGCCGAACTAAGGCTGTCGATCAATCCGTCAAAGAGCATCTGGATCAGTTCAACCCGGTTGGCCACGGCTGCCTGGGTAGCGGTGCTGCCGCTGCTGTAGCTCTCGATCGCTTTGAAATGAACTCGCATCTGGAAGGCTCCTATAGGTTGACCCCCTGTGAATCGGCGTACAGGCTGAAAACTTGAGGCTGTAGAGCCCTTGCGATGCGGCGTTCTTGGACGCGCCCGAAGCGGCAGCTTCTTTGAGGCCCAAGGGCGGCAAGATCTTGCCGCTTTGAGCGGCAGGCGTGACCGCCTAGGCGCGCGATCGCCGGGATGCGACCGGCTCGACCTGCAGGGTGCCCCGCAGTTTTTTGACCACGGCGCTCAGAAGCTGGCTGACGCGAGACTCGGTCACCCCGAGCACTTCGCCAATTTCCTTCAGATTAAGTTCTTCGACGTAGTAGAGGTTCATCAGCAACTGCTCGCGTTCGGGCAACTCGCCAATGGCCTCGGCCACGGCCCCCATGAATTGGGCGTGCTCCACAATGGCTTCAGGCTGCTGACTGGCATCGTCGGCAATGCCCATGACCTCTTCGGTGACCACTTCCATGGAGTAGGTTTCAAAGCGCTTGGCCTGACCGCGCTCTTTTTCGAAGGTCTCCACATCCATGCCGATGTGCTGAGCCAGTTCGGCCGGCGTGGGCGTGCGCCCTAGCTCGGCGGCCAGTTCATCCGTCGCTTTACTGTGGCTTTTATTGAAAGCGACCGCCGAGCGAGGCAGGAAGGACAGACGGCGCACCTCATCCAGGATGGCGCCTCTGACCCGCGCGTGCGCAAAACTTTCGAATTCGATTCCTTTGGTCGGATCAAAGGCGCGTGCCGCCTCCAGCAATCCGATCATGCCAACCTGAATCAGCTCATCGAGCTCCATGAAGGGTGGAATGCGCACCTTCAGGTGCAGAGCCACCCGCTTGACCATGCCCAGGTGGGCCATGATCAGCGCCTCCTCGGCGCCGCGGGCCGTGTGGTTGCTCTGGACCTGTTCGTAGAGTCGGGTGCTGGCGGACATGTACAGATCCCGGCCCTCAGTGCACCTGCCCAACCAGGCGCTCAACAAAAAACTGTATGCCGCCGCTGGCATGATCGACCGCCGGCAGCTGTCGGGTCAGTTCGGCCAAGCGCCGAAAGTCCCGTGCGCCAGCACTGCCTGGGGCAAATTCGATCACGGGCTGGTGCTTTTTGAGCGCGGCCAGGATCAGCTCGTCCTGCTCGACCGTACCCAGATAGCCGATGCTGCGGCCCAGGAAACGCGCGCAGACCTGGTTGATCCGCTCGTAGAGCTGCTGGCCGGCCTGCTGGCTGCTCATGCCATTGGGAATAAGGTAGATCTCATCGACGCCGCAATCCTGAACCAACACCTTGATGGTGCCATAGGCATCGGCAATGGAAGAGGGGTCGTCTCTGACCACGATGAAGCGCCGCGGGCAGGCTTGCATGAAGGTCATCACCGCTGGCGAGATGCCAGCGGCCACGTCGACGATCAGGTAGTCGATCTGGCCCTCGAATTGGCTGAAGGCCTGAATGATGCTGGCCGTCTGCAGAGCGCTCAGGCCGGCCATCTCCTGCATGCCCGATGCACCGGGCACCAGTTTGACGCCTGACCGTGTCGTGACCATGATCTCTTGAAGGGATTTCTGTCCCGCCAGGAAATGACTCAGGTTGGCCGGGCAGGGCACGCCGAAGGCAATTTGCGCATTGGCCAGACCCAGGTCGGCATCGAGCAGCATCACCTGTTCGCCTTGGGCTTGCAGGGCCACCGCCAGATTGACCGAAACGGTGGTCTTGCCCACGCCCCCTTTGCCGCTGGCTACTCCGATCACCTGGGTGGGTTTGGATTTCATGGACGAGCGCTTGCCTCTGCAACTTTGCGTCGGGGGGCCTTTGTGGCCGGCGCGACTTCGGTCTTGCCGGTGGTCTTGCGGCTACGGGCTGAAGGGGGGGCTTTGCCCTCGGTTGAGACGGCCTTGGCGCGGGAGGAGGTTGCCTGGGCCGCACGCCGTGGGGTTTTCTTGGCAGCAGGTTTGCCTTCGACCTGATCGGCAGGCGAGCGGCGACCCCCGTCCAGAACATCTGCAGTGGCCATGAAAGTTGGCATCGCAGGAAGGCCGGCGATTCCGGCCAGAACGGCGCTCAGACCGGCTTGTTCCTTCGCATGGACTTCGATCTGGCCCGCAGGATCTGCGGCTGTGGCAGAGGCCTCCATGTCTTCGGACAAGGCCGCCAGTGGAGCGAGGGCGAGTTCCACGAGTTGTTCGATGTTGAAGTCTGCCGAAAGATCGTTCAGGCCAGCGCCCTGACCGGCGCCTGAAATGTGTACCTGATTATTACTTAGGAACTGCAGCAAGGCCCAACCCGAGCTGGCTTCATCGACCTTGGTGATCAACAGACTGTGCCAGGGCAGATCCTGCCCGAGCACCTTTTGCAAGGTGGCGGTTGAAGCATCGGCGGGCAGCACCGCGTGGCACTGGCAGTGTGGGGCCTGAGCCAGCACCTGCCTGACATGGTCGGCCATTTGCACGCCAGGAGTGTCAATCAGCACCAGAGCGCGGTGGGACAATTCCTCGATCAGCAAGCGCAGGTTGCTGGAGTCGGTGGCGCGAAAGGCGTCAACTCCCAGCTGCGATGCCAGCATCTGCATCTGACTCCACGCCCCTGCGCGGACATCCTGAAAGCTGATCAGCGCGACCCGATCGCAGCCAGACTGGGCCGCATGCCGCGCCAGCCGCGCTGCCATCAGGGTCTTGCCCGCACCGGAGGGGCCGGCGAGCAGATGCAGGCCGCTGGCCGGTAGCGGCGCCACGGGCCGTTTGAGCGCATGCCGCAGTTGCTCGCGCAAGAGCTGCAAGCCTTCAGAGCTGTCGCTGGCCTGGCTGATGCTCTCGAGCATGAGGGCCAAGAGTGCGCCGGGCATTTCAATCTCGCGCAGGGCTTGCGCCAGCGGCGCGACACCAGCAGTAAAATTTAGGCCGCTTTGCCAGGCCGATGTCTGTTGTCTCATGCGAAATTCCCGCCTGAGGGCCGAGATTTCGTCGCGGACCATTTCCACGATTTCGCGGCTGCGCAGATAGTCGCGTGCGTCTTGATCGCTGCGCTGGCTCGGGCTCGATTCCTTGGGCGCAGGCGGCTCGCTCGATGATCGCGCAGCAGGCGCAGTGGCTGCTTGCAGAGTCTGCCGAAAGTCCAGGCCCGGTTCGATCGTTTCCTCTTTGGGGGGAACCGCCACGGCCGGTGGTGCCATCTCGCTGACCGGGTCTTGAGTGGAGGCGGCTTGGGCCGTGGGGGCTACCGGTGCCTCAATGGCCACCACCAGCTCGGTCTGTCCACCCACCTGGTGGTTGGAGATCACCAAGACATCAGGCCCGTAGGTCTTGATGGCCTGCTCCATGGCGCTGCGGGTGTCGCGGGCGAGGATGCGCTTGAGTTCCATGGTTCACCTTCTGGATTACGGAGCCGGATCGGCATGCACGGTATGAATGACCTTGACCATCTGGTCCTCTGGTATTTCGCTGTACGACAGGATGGTCAGATCGGCGACCCGGAATCGGGCCGCCTTTGACAGCCAGGGACGAATCGACGGCGAGACCACCAAAACGGCGGGGTGGCCTTGCTCTTCGACCGTTCGCGTGCCTTGGCGCAGGGCGGCAAAGAGCCGCTCGGCCAGACCCGGCTCGAGCACCATGGGCTGTCCCGGCTGACTTTGCGCGATCACGTTGTGTAGCAACTGTTCGAGCCCCGGATCCAGCGTGATAACCGACAGGCTGTCCTTTTCGTCGATCAGGCTCTGGCAGATCATGCGTCCGAGCTTGGGGCGAATTAGTGTGGTCAGGATTTCGGGGTCCTGGGTGCGCGCAGCTGCTTCTGAAAGAGCCTCCACGATGCTGCGCATATCGCGTATCGGTACGTTTTCGGCGAGCACGTTTTGCAGGGTGCGGGTGATCACCCCCAGTGAGAGCTTGCCCGGCACCAGCTCTTCCACCAGCTTGGGCGATCGTGCCGACAGCTTGTCCAGCAGCTGCTGAACCTCGTCATGCGACAGCAGATCGGCGGCGTTATCGCGCAAGACCTTGTTCAGATGAGTGGCCACTGCGGTGGCCGCATCGACCACGGTGTAGCCCAGTGTGCGGGCATGGTCGCGTTGAGACGGGTCGATCCAGACGGCCTCCAGACCAAAAGCCGGCTCGCGGCAGGGAGTACCTTCCAGAGGACCATAAACCTGACCTGGGTTGATCGCCATCTCACGCCCGACCTTGACCTCACCGCGGCCGCGCACCACACCCTTGAGCACGATATGGTAAGAGTCGGGATCAATGTTGAGCGCATCACGAATGCGCACGGGCTGGATCAGAAAGCCCAGCTCGGCCGAAAGCTTTTTACGCACGCCCTTGACGCGGGCCATCAGCTGACCGCCGGTATCGGGATTGACCAAAGGAATCAGCCCGTAACCAATTTCCAGGCCGATCAGGTCGACTTGGTCGACATCGTCCCAGTCCAATTCCTTGGGCGCCTCGGGGGCGAGGGCGGCCGCCTGTGCGGCCCCTTGCGCTTCGGTGGTGGCGCTGCGCTTGAGAATCATCAGGCCCAGACCTGCGGTGGCTGCGGCCAAGGTCAGAAAGACCAGGTGTGGCATGCCCGGGATCACGCCCAGGATGGCCAGAAAGCTCGCCGACATGAACAGCGCCGAAGGATTGCCCAGCTGAGAGGTGGCCTGCTCGGTGGTGTTTTCATCGGTATTGACCCGAGTCACGATGATCGCGGTGGCCAGTGACAGGAAGAGACCCGGAATTTGGGCCACCAGTCCATCGCCGATGGTCAGCAGGGTGTAGACCCGTCCTGCTTCGGACAAGGCCATGTCGTGCTGGAGCACGCCGACGATCAGTCCCCCTACGATATTGATGACCAGGATCAGCATGCCGGCAATGGCGTCGCCACTGACGAACTTGGACGCACCATCCATGGAGCCGAAGAAGTCCGATTCTTGGGAGAGTTCCTCGCGCCGTTTCTTGGCGGTCTCCTGATCGATCACTCCGGCATTGAGGTCCGCGTCAATCGACATTTGCTTGCCGGGCATCGCATCCAGGGTAAATCGGGCGTTGACCTCAGATACACGACCCGCGCCCTTGGTCACCACGATGAAGTTGATGATCATCAGGATCATGAAGATGATGAAGCCGATCAGGTAGTTGCCGCCAATTACAAAGTGCCCAAAAGCGGCAATCACCTGACCCGCAGCCTCCTCGCCCTCATGGCCGTTGACCAGAATCACCCGGGTTGAGGCCACGTTGAGCGCCAGCCGCAGCATGGTGGCAAACAGCAGCACCGTCGGGAAAGAGGAGAACTCCAGCGGCTTGCGGGTGTTGATGGCGATCAGAACGATCAACAGCGCGCTGGCGATGTTGAAGGTAAACAGGACGTCAAGCAGCCACGGTGGCAGCGGCAGCACCAGCATGGCCACGATCAGCAGCACCAGCGCCGGCACGCTCAGTCCGGTCATGCTGATCTGGGTCAGGCTCTGTCGAAGGCTTGACAGGGTCAGGGTGCTCATGGAGGGCTCTAACTGGAAGGTGGATCGGATCGTGTCTGGGAAATTCGGCTGAATCGGGACTCCAGCAATCGGTCCGGATGTGCAAGCTCCGTGCCATGTAAAGCCGACAGGGCTGCTAAGAAGGGCCGCGGCAAGTCCTGTCCGGTCATGCTTTTTGCTATTTCAGGGGGCCCGATACCGGGTCCCCTCTTTCTTTAGGCCTGAGCCCTCATGGACGCACCTCTCCTTTCCCTCCTCAGCCCCGCTTCGCTCGTCTCGATCGCTCCGGTCGATACCCCTGTAGCTGACGCGCAGAACCCGATGCGGGGAGCCGACTTCGCCAATCTTCTGGGTCACCTGATGGACCCGGCCGGGCGGCAAGATCTTGCCGCTGCGGGTTTGCAGTCCGTCCCGATCGGACCTCAGATTCAGGTGATTACGGTCGCCGAGCCCTTGCCCGACGCAGACAGTCTGCTGGCCTTTGCGCGTGGTCAGGGCTTGGACGATGCGACCCTGAAGGCTCTGTTTGGCCCTGCCCCCAGCGGCTCGGCTACTTTGACCGAGGTGTCGGTCGAATCGGAACCGTCCCTGACCCAAGGCTCGTCGGTGCTGGCCAGCTCGCTGGCCGCCACCCGGACAGCCGAGGCGCCGCTGCTTACCAGCGCCCTGGCGCTTGACCCATCTCGGCCGGTCTATTTGGTGCCTCAGGCGGTTCCCGCCCCTGTGGCCGATATGGTGCAGACCGATGCGCCGCAGCTCGCTTCTGCTGAACCGGCCTCCTTGCGGCCGGCCTGGAGCCTGCCGATGCAAGCTCCCATCGAGCCCGCGCTTGAGGGGGGCGCTGCTGCCGCATTTGTGTCGGTTGCTGCGGAGGGTGATCGATCTGATCGGCCTTTCATTCCCGCAGACATCCGGTTGGCCCCCGCGCCACTGGCCGCACCTGTTGCGGTTGAGCTTCCTGCGCTTCCTGCGCTTCCTGCGCTTCCTGCGCTTCCTGCGCTTCCTGCGCT
>JBEIHE010000116.1:0-7654 GCA_040381515.1 Polaromonas sp. | reverse complement strand
CCACCAATGTGCCTGAGCCCGGACGGTTTTCTACTACTGCGCCCTGACCCAGCGCTTTGCCCAGACGATCGGCTAGCAGACGGCCCACCACATCGAAGCCTCCCCCAGGGGGCTGAGGCACCACGACGCGCAGCGGCTTGGAAGGGAAAGCCTGGGCCCGAACCGCAGAGGCCATGCCCAGTATGCCCAGGGCAAGCAACTGATTGAATGATCTCTTGTTCATCATGGCGGTCTCCTGATCGATCTTTGAGGTTCTATTGAGAAGGAAGCGCTGAAAGAGGGTTTGAACGGCAGGCCTTAACGCTCCAGGGCACTGCCCGAAAGCCAGCGACTGCCACGCGCATACAACTGTTGTACCCCCTCGCCCTGGAGCATGGGCATGTCCATCTTGACCTTGTATCCGATGCGGGTCTGAATGTAAGCGAGGTGACGATACCCCTCCGGGAATGCGGACAAGGCCTGCGAGTCCAGCTGCAGCGCCGCACTGGGGTCCACCGGATCAATGCGATCCTTCTCGTAAATGGGCTGGCGATGCAGCAGCTTCCAGCGGTCCTCATGACGAGTAACGAAGTCATAGAACCGCCCGGTGCAAACAACATCACACAACACCGGGCCGCTCACCCCTTCGACCATGCCGCGTTGCGAGATCGTCATCTTGGTCTGGGCAATGGCGCGGTCACCGGCAACCTCAATGGCGCTTCCCCCCAAGAAATGGAGGATGCTCACGCCCTTGGCCCAGCCTTCCTGGGTCACCCGAATGAACTCCCGATACGGCCCCTGAAACCAGGTGGCCATCATCACCCCCTCGGGGTGCCACACAGTGGCAAATTGATCCCACAAGCCCGCATCGCGCCAGAGCGCCCAGCGCTCAATCATCTGGCGAATCTCCAGCTCATCCTTCATCGTCGATTCCATCTGCATCTCCTTGGGGCTTCAACGAGGTTCGGCCAGGTAGTCCACCTGATGCCGGGCAATCCGCAAATCGGCCAGTTCCTGCTTGACCCGCAAATGCTCAGGGTGCAGCGCATAGGCGTCGAGGGCCGCCTGGGACTCAAACTCGGAATACAGCACCACGTCACAGGCATAGTCGATCCGGCTGGAGTCCACGCCGATCTCCAGATGCAGCAGACCCGGCACACGACCCCGCAGCGATTCAAAACTGCGCTTGAGCAGTGCGATGGCATGCGCCTTGGCTTGCTGGGTGTCTCCTCGCAAGTTCCACATGACGATATGCTTGATCACCCACGAGCTCCCGAGTGGACCGCAAGTTCTGAACTGCGCTGCAGAACAAAATCAAAGCTGAGGGAGCAGCACCCCTGCTCATCCTCGACCCAAGGCACGATCAAGGACTCGCGCACCCCATACACCACATCGCTGTCCAGATAGGGATCGCCTTCGCGATAGACATGAGTCACCAGAGGCTCGAAGCCGGGAGCCGAAATTCTGAAATGCAGATGCGCTGGGCGCCAAGGATGGGCGGCCATCGCGCCGAGCAGGCGACCGACAGGTCCATCGGCCGTCACCGGGTAAGACGGAGCCACGATGGTATCGATCTGGTAGTGCCCCTGCGCGTCGGTCTGAAGCACGCCGCGGCAGTGACGGCTCTGAGACTGCTCTTGCTGTACGTCGTATAGACCGTCGCTATCGCAATGCCAGACCTCCACCCTCGCACCGGCGATGGCCGCGCCATCGAGTGCCGCCACACGGCCACTGACCCGACAGGGCTGGCCGGGACGATCCGCCGAGAGTTTGTCACCCGGGGAGACTTGCGGGGCATCAGCCAAATAGAAAGGGCCCATCACGGTGGACTCGGTTAGACCGGCCGGATGCTCATTGTTCTGAGTCACCGTAAGCGTGGACAGGCCCAGGATATCGGACAGCAGGACAAATTCCTGGCGCTGCGAGTCGCAGTGCTGACCGACCGCCGTCAAAAATTCGATACCGGCCTGCCACTCCGACTCACTCAAGCGGGTTTCTCGAGCGAAGGCGTGCAAGTGCTGCACCAGATTGGTCATCACTTCCTTGAGCCGCGGATCAGGCGTGTCCGCCAGGCGCGCAATGACGGCCTGGGTAATGGTGTCCTGATTGAGATTGCGCAAATGCCTGCCCTGCCTGAATACAACTTATTGAAGGCGGACTATAGATTTTCAAAACCAGAAGAAAAATAGCCCTGCCGTAAATGAGATTTCCGCAAAATGGAATAAAGGCCCAGGATTTTTGGCTTGCGGCTACGATGTGGCCTTCTTAAATCAGGCCTAGAGCCTGGTAACCGAGCCGAAATGGACCGCTGGACCGAAATCGAACTGTTTGTGCAGGTGGCCGAGACGGGCAGCCTGAGCCGGGCTGCCGAAACGCTGCGGCTGTCGAACGCCGCCGCCAGTCGTCACCTGGCGGCACTGGAAGCACGACTGGGCGCGCGGCTGGTGGAGCGAAACACCCGGCGACTCTTCCTGACCGACACCGGACGCGAATTCCACAGCCGCGCCCGCGCGATCGTGGCTGATCTGCGCGATGCAGAGGCTGCTGTCAATGCCACGGCGCTCAACCCCACCGGCGTGCTCAGGGTGACGGCCTCTCTGTCCTTTGCCATGCACCATGTGGCGCCGCTGCTGCGCGAATACACCCAGCGCTACCCGAACGTTCAGGTCCATCTGGAGGCAGCCAACCGGTACATGGACATCATTGACAACAACATCGATGTGGCCATTCGCAACCGGGAATCTGAACCTGACTCCAACATCACGATCCGACGCATGGCCGAAACCCGGCGCCTGCTGGCCGCCTCGCCAGGCTACCTGGCTCGCCATGGGACGCCGCGTAATCTAGAGGACATTCAGCGGCACAAGCTACTGATCTACACCCACGCCCACAGCCCTAACGAATTGCGCTTCTCCAAGGCTGAGGTGACCCGCACAGTCCATGTAAAAGGGCTGCTGGAGTCCAACGATGGGCAGATCTTGCGCGCCGCGGCACTCGACGGCCTGGGGATCCTGATTCAGCCGACCTACATCATCTACGACGATATCGTGGCCGGCCGTCTGGTCCCGATACTGGACGACTGGGAACTGCCCCGCCTGACGATCAACCTGGCCTACGCCAGTCGCAAGCACCTGTCGGCCAAGGTACGCACCTTCATTGATTTCATGGTGGAGCACTTCGCGCGCATGGATTACGAGCGCAAGTGGACGGCACGGTTTGGGCTGTAGGCGCCCCATTGGAGAGCTCAAGATACGCAAGGGCCCTATCGCCGCGAGGGCGCGGCTCCCACGAAATCGGGGATATCGCTGTGGGGAAACAGCCCCTCATTCAAATGAGGTCGGTGCTTGCAAGAGAGGTGTGGGACCGCCGCCCTCGGCGCGATGCGGCCTTTGATGCGCAAAAGGCTCCATCCTCAGTCCGGCCGCACGCCCTCCCAGGCGTTCTGAAACAGTTGTCTCAGGGCCGTGCGCTCCAGTGCCCGCGGGTTGGGGTATTGATTTTGGGCTGCAATGTCGCAAGCGCGATCCAGGTCGTGCGCCTTCATGCCCAGCTCGCGCAAAGACACCGCAGCGCCGTTGTCACGCGCCAAATCGAACACCGCCGCCGGACCGCTACTGCCGCCCAGGGCACGCGCGATGCGTTCCATCGCCTGCGGCGCGGCCGGTGCGTTGTAAGCCAGCGCATGAGGCAGGACCACCGTGTGGCACTCGGCGTGCGGCAAGTTAAAGGTACCGCCCAGGGTGTGACACAACTTGTGGTGCAAAGCCATACCCACACTGCCCATCACAATGCCACACAGCCAAGCGCCATAAAAGGCATCCGTGCGAGCAGCCAGATCGGCAGGATTGCGACAGATGGCCGGCAGGGACCGACCGAGCGCTGCAATGCCGTCCGTGGCCATGAAGTCAATCACGGGATTGCGGTCAGCCGCATAAAGACCCTCGGCCGAGTGAGCAATCGCATTGATGCCGCTGGTCAGGCTCATCGCCGGGGGCAAGCTCATCGTGAGCTCAGGGTCGTAGATGACCGCCCGCGGCACCACTTTGGCGTCCTTGCCTGTCTTCTTGATGCCGCCCTCGGTGATGCCGTAGACAGGCGTCATCTCCGAGCCGGCGTAGGTCGTTGGGATGGCGATGATGGGCAAGCCCGAATCAAGGGCAATGGCCTTGCCCAGTCCGGTGGTGGAACCGCCTCCTATGGCTACCGCGCAGTCAGCGCCCAGCTTGCGCGCCACCTCGCGCGCCTCGCGGGCGGTCTCGATCGGCACGTGCATGACGGCGCGGTCGAAGACACCGGCAGCCCGCACACCAAGCAAGTCAGCCACCTTTTCGGCCGAATCTCTCTGCTCGGGCGTGGACAGAACCAGGGCACGGGTAAAGCCCAGGGCGTCTATCTCACGCTCGAGATGCCGGAGACTGCCCGCACCGAATACCACTCGGGCCGCATAGGCGTTGTAGACGAAGGCGTTCATCATGGCTTGCGCTCCAAATCGACAGCCAGGCCGGCACTGCGCTCTAGGACTTTGATGATCGCCGCGTAATCATGGAGCGCCTCGCCCTGGGCCACCGCCGCGTGCATCAGTTGCAAGGTGGCCGCAGTCTGCGGCAAGGGAGCGTGCACATCGCGCGCCGCGCTCTCGATCAGATCAAGGTCCTTGATCATCTGCTCCACGGTGAAGGTGGGCGTGAAGTCACGCTGCGACAGCTGTACCGACTTGGCCTTGAGGATGGGCGAGCCCACTGCACTGGCGCACAAGACCTGCCACATGTCCTGCCAGTCGAGTCCGCCCTTGCGTCCCAAGGTCAAACCCTCGGCCAGCATCGCACTGGTCTGCGCGATCAACAAATTGACCACGAGCTTCATGAGTCGGGCCTGCTCACCCTCCCCAAGATAGAAGCGCTGAGGGCCCCAGCAAGACAGCAAAGGCTCCGCCCGCTCATATGCCGCGCGAGGGCCGGAGGCCATCACCGTCAGGGCAGCGGCCTCGGCCATCTTGTTGTTGCCCGAGACAGTGACACGCAGCATCGGAATGCCCCGGTCCGCACACAGCGCTGCAGCCCGCGCCGAAGCGTCGACCGACACGGTGCTCGTGTCCACATAGATGGCGCCGGGCCTGGCCCGCGCTGCCACGTCTGCCGCCACCACCAGCAGAGCTTGGTCACTGGGCAGCGAGGAGATCATCACGTCAGCCTGCGCGATGCTGTGGTCATCGCCCCGAGCGAGGCCCGCCTGCGCCGCAAGATCCAAGCGGTCATTGCTGGGGTCGGCCACGCTGACCCGATGACCGCCGTGGGCCAGATGGCTGGCCATCGGCAGGCCCATCTTGCCCACGCCGAGAAAATGAACCCGGAGCATCAGTGACGTCCTTCCTGCCGCGCAGCCTCGGCTGGGGCCAGGCCACCGGCAAGCCCCCCCATAAAACTGCCATGCTGCAAGTTGAGTAGGCGATTCCAGCGCTGCTGCCCCATGGTCAGCCCAATGAAGAAGCCCAGTTCCACAATCTGGGGCACCTGCAGATGCGCGCGCAGACCAGCCCACAGCTCGTCGGTCGAATCTAGACCCCAGGTCATGGCCTCGGCCAGTCGCAACGCAGCCTTCTGCCGTGCATCAAATCGAGACGACTTCTCGAATTCCAGCAAGTCACGCACATCGTCTTCGACCAAGCCCTGCGCCTGGGCTTTGAGGGAGCGCTGATTGCCGCAGTAGTTACAGTTGACCGCCTGCGACACATACAGGCGGCACAGCTCCTTGAGCGAGTGGTCGCACACGCCGTTCACGAAAGTGTCGTTCCAGGCGTTGGCGAACGCCCAGAACACCTCAGGCACATGGGCGCGAATGGCATGACTCTCGGGCCGCGGCGCGCCCTCGCGAGCAGCACGCTCAAATTCGGCACGCATGGCCGGATCGGTTATCGAAGAGGCGTCGACATAAGGCAGGCGCTGTACCACATTGCTCATGAAGATCTCCTGCCTCAGGCTCCGGCCAAGGCTTGTTGATACCAACTCAAATCCAGATAAGGCTGCGGCGCCGGCGCCGCCCCGCCCCACATGCCCTCCATTTCAGCGCGGATCGACAGCACACGTGCGAAGCCCTCGGCGTTCAAGGCCGCATCCACTGCCAAGCCGGAGCCTGGCGTGAGCAAAGCTGCATAGGTATCGCGCGCCGCCTGGCTCTCGAGCTTGAAACTCGTGCCCAGCAGGTCAATCATCTGGGCCTCATGGGCCCGGTCCATGACACGGCGCTGTCCCCGCACGTAGGCCCTCAGGTAGCGGCACAGTACATCGGCATGGGCCTGCGCCCAGGGTCGCATCACATAAGCGCCGGTGGCCTGATAAGGCCCCAGCAGTTCGTACTGAGTGCCCAGGCTGCGCAGGCCCTGGGCGCGCAGCTTGAAGTTAAAGGGGGGATTGATCATGCCGCAAGCGAGCTCAGGATCGCTGGCCATGGCCGCTGCGCGCGGGCCGGTGCCACCGGCGAGCTTGACCTGATAGTCGCGCCCTTCAAGCAGACCCCTGTCTTTGAGAATCTTCTTGGCCACCAGCGCATAGGCCGTATTGGGCGCATCGACCGCCAGCCGCTTGCCGCGCAGGTCTTCAAAGCCCTGGATCTCGGGCCGCACGATGAAGTCGTTAAGTCCAGCGTCGCCACCGCAGACGATCACCGCATCGGCGCCCGACTCGATCAAGGCCACCGCATTGTCCACGGCTGCGTGCGCAATCTCAAAGCGACCTGCGGCCAATCCCGCACGTTGCTCGTCGGAGTTGGGGGTGTGTTGTACCTCGATCCGCAGACCCTCGCGCTCAAACTCGCCAGCCTCCAGCGCAGCCAAAAGAGGCAAGTTGCTGGAGGTATTGAACACATTGACTCGTATCGTCCGCACATCCACTCCTTCAGGCCGCCAGCGCCGCGCAGGCGATCGTCTCGGCATTGATTGGCATGCTGCGCATGCGAACGCCCAAAGCCACATAAACCGCATTGGCGATTGCGGCTGCCACCGGTCCATGGGTGGCCTCGCCCACACCCAGACTGGGCTGATCGGGCCGGTCCATCAACTCAACCTGCACCTGCGGCACTTCAGTAAAACGCAGAATTGGATAGCGCTCCCAAGTGTCGGAGGTGATGCGCGTTCGGTCAAAACAAACCTGCTCCTTGAGCACCCAGCTCACCGTCTGGATGGCGCCGCCCTCGAGCTGATTGACAGCGCCATCGCGATTGATCAGCCGTCCGGCGTCGACCACCAGCCAAAGCCGCTCAACCCGCAGCTGAGCACCCGCCTCTACCTGAGCCACCGCCGCGCACCAGGCTCCCGTATTTTTATAGCGCGCCAGGCCGAGTCCCATGCCTTGAGCCTCGGCAGATGCCTTGTGCGTCCAGGCAGATACCTCCACGGCCCGCTGCAGAACCTGACGCGCCCGTTCATCGCGGAGGTGGCGCAACCGAAAGGTCAGCGGATCACAGTTGGCTTTCTCCGCCAGCTCGTCCATGAAACTCTCGGCCGCAAAAATGTTGAGGTGGGCGCCGAGGGAACGCAAGGACGAGGTGCGGATCGGCATGTGGAGCAGGCGATGACTGATGATCTCCTGGCTCGGGAAGTCGTACAGAGGCACCGCATTACGCTCGGCCCCTCCGCCCACAGCCATGGGCATATTGATCGCCACCTGAGGCTCGAATGGTG
>JBEIHE010000115.1:0-7803 GCA_040381515.1 Polaromonas sp. | reverse complement strand
TTTGGGCGCGGGTTGACTGCTTTGCGCTATGGTCTGCACATGCAAATGAGTTTCTGGCGCTTGGGTCTGAACAATGCCTGGCGCGATTGGCGCGCGGGTGAGTTGCGTCTGCTGGTGGTGGCCATTGCCCTGGCGGTGGCCGCGCTGACCGCGGTCGGCTTTTTTGCCGATCGGCTGCGCCAAGGTCTTGAGCGTGACGCCCGGCAGTTGCTCGGTGGGGATGCGGTGCTCAGCAGCGATCGTCCGACCCCTGAGGCCTTTGTGAACAAGGCGCGGGAGCTGGGGCTGGGGCTGACCCGCTCGGTGAGTTTCCCCACCATGGCGCGCGCCAGCGACGCGCAGGGCGGAGACAGTCGTCTGGTGGCCTTCAAGGCGGTGGAGTCGGGCTATCCGCTCCGAGGTTCTTTGCGCATTGCCGATGCGCCGGGTCAGCCTGAGCAAATCACACGCGAAGTACCGGCGCAAGGGCAGGTATGGGTTGAACCATCTCTACTGGACGCCCTGGGTCTCGAGGTGGGACAGACCTTGTTGCTCGGTGAGGCGAGCCTGCGCGTGGACAAGCTCATCATTCAGGAGCCCGATCGCGGGGCTGGCTTTATGAGCTTTTCGCCCCGGGTGATGATTAATCAGGCTGATGTGGCGGCCACGGCCCTGATTCAGCCGGCCAGCCGCACCAACTACCGGTTGGCGGTCGCGGGTACGGACGCGCAGGTGCGGCAGTTTCAGACCTGGGCCCAGTTGCAGATTGACAGCCAGGGCTTGCGCGGCATCCGCCTGGAGTCGCTTGACAGTGGCCGGCCCGAAATGCGGCAGACGCTGGACCGCGCTGGCAAATTCTTGAGTCTGGTCGCCCTGCTGGCCGCGCTGCTCAGCGCAGTGGCGGTGGCCATCGTGGCGCGAGGCTTTGCCGCCAGCCACCTTGACAGCTGTGCCATGTTGCGGGTGCTGGGCTTGAGCCAGCGCAGTATGGCGCTGGCCTATGCCTTCGAATTTTTTCTGGTGGGGTTGCTGGCCAGTGTGCTGGGCTTGGTGCTGGGCTATGCGGTGCATCATGTCTTTGTGATGCTGCTGGCGGGTTTGGTGGAGTCGCAGCTGCCGGCTCCGGGCTTGAGCCCCGCTCTCTTGGGTTTGGGCATGGGCCTGACCCTGATGCTGGCGTTTGGCTTGCCACCGGTCCTGCAGCTGGCCCAGGTGCCACCGCTGAGGGTGATGCGTCGTGAGGTCGGGCAATTGCGGCCAGTTTCATTGGCGGTGCTGTTGCTGGGCATCGCCGGATTCGCGGCCCTGCTGCTGACGGTCAGCAGTGATCTCAAACTGGGTTTGATTGCGGTAGGGGGATTTGCTGCGGCGGTGCTCTTTTTTGCGCTGGTCAGCGCGTTGGCGGTGGGCCTGCTGCGGATCAGTGTCAAGGAGGCCACCGCACCGCGATGGATGGTGTTGGCCACCCGGCAAGTGGCGGCGCGCCCTGTGTATGCCGTGGTGCAGGTCAGTGCCTTGGCGGTGGGCCTGCTGGCCCTGGTGCTGTTGGTGCTGCTGCGCACCGATCTGATTCGCAGCTGGCAGCAGGCCACACCGCCGGATGCACCCAACCGCTTTGTGATCAATGTACAGCCCGACCAGGGGGCCGAATTCCAACAGACTCTGCGCGATGCGGGCGTGGAGCGCTTTGACTGGTACCCCATGATTCGCGGCCGTCTGGTGACGGTCAATGGCCGGGCGGTCTCGCCGCAAGACTATGCCGATGACCGCGCTCAGCGGTTGGTGGAGCGGGAATTCAATCTCTCGCACAGTGCCGAGCTACCCAGGCACAACCAGGTGGTGGTGGGGCGATGGATGGCCGATGAGCGGGAGGGCCTGAGCGTGGAGGACGGGCTCGCACGCACCCTGGGGCTGAAGATGGGCGACCAGCTGGGCTTTGATATTGCGGGACAGACGGTCAGCGCCCGCATCACCAGCTTGCGCAAGGTGGACTGGGGTTCGATGCGGGTCAATTTCTTCGTCATTTTTCCAGTGGCGCAAATGCCCGACGTGCCCCTGACCTACATCTCGGCGTTTCGCGCGCCTGAGCCGGTGGTGCAAGCGGCCGGGGCCCGGACGCCGAGCTTCGATAACCAGTTGGTGCGTCGTTTCCCCAATGTCACCAATGTGGATATGACCGCGGCCATCACGCAGGTGCAGCGAGTGCTCGGGCAGGTGATACGGGCGGTGGAATTTCTCTTCGGCTTTACCTTGGCTGCCGGACTGGTCGTGCTCTTTGCAGCGGTCACGGCCACGCGAGAGGAACGCACCCGAGAATTTGCCATCATGATGGCCCTCGGCGGTCGGGCCGCCCTTTTGCGGCAGGTGCAGCGAGCCGAACTGGCCGGGGTGGGCCTCCTTGCCGGCGGCCTGGCTTCGGCAGTTGCATCGGGTGTGGGGTGGGCCTTGGCGCACTACGTGTTTGACTTCGAATGGACTGCTTCGCCCCTCGTTCTGGTGGTGGGCAGTGTCAGCGGAGCGCTGCTGGCCCTGACGGCCGGCTGGTGGGGTCTGCGGTCGGTGCTCACCACGCCGGTGGTTGAGACTTTGCGCAGGGCGCAGTAAGCGGCCGCCGGTTCGAACGCAGCGCGAGACAATCGCCCGCATGCAGATTGAGGAACCTTCAGCTGGCCCTGAGCCCGAGACGCCTTATGCCTGGATAGGCGGCGAGGAAAAAATTCGAGCACTTGTCGATCGTTTCTACGACTTGATGGACCTGGAGCCCGATTACGCGGTGCTGCGCAGCGCCCATGGCTCAGAGCTCACCCAGGCGAGGCAGCGCCTGTTCTGGTTTCTCTGCGGCTGGATGGGCGGTCCCCAGCATTACACCGAACGTTTCGGCCATCCGCGCTTGCGCATGCGCCATATGCCGTTCTCAATTGGCCTGGCCGAGCGTGATCAATGGCTCGCTTGCATGGACCAGGCGATGCAGGAGACCGGCGTGGACGATGCGCTGCGGCGCCGGCTCAACAGTTCCTTTTTCCAGACCGCTGACTGGATGCGCAATCGCGGCGTTTGAATCCGCAGCAGCCGCGCCCTCGCGGCGATGCCTCTAAATTTGTGGGAGCCGCGCCCTCGCGGCGATTGCTCCATCGCGCCGGGGGCGGCGCTCCCACCACCCCATTGCGCCGGGGGCGGCGCTCCTACGGCCTCTCGACTACAGGCCGTGTTTGGATAGGTGGGAGCCGCGCCCTCGCGGCGATGCCTCTGAATTTGTGGGAGCCGCGCCCTCGCGGCGATGCCCCTAATTTGTGGCGGTCGCTTGAACTGGGGCCAGCAGTACCACCAGGGCACCCGCGCCTCCGTCAGCGGGCCGGGCCTGAACAAAGGCCAGCACTTCCTTTTTTTGCACCAACCAGCTCTGCACCCGACCCTTGAGGATCGGCGTCTTTCCTGGCGAGCCTAGGCCCTTGCCGTGTACCACCCGCACGCAGCGCCAGCCGTTCTTGTGCGCCTCCCGGATGAAATCGGCCAGGGCCTCTCGCGCGTCCTCCCGGCGCATGCCGTGCAGATCGATCTGTCCCTGCAGGCGCCAGCCCCCGCGTCGCAACTTTCGTACAACATCAGGGCCCAGACCGGGTCTTTTGTAGCTCAAGGCCTCGTCGGTATCGAGCAGGGTTTCAACATCGAATTCATCGGACAGGGCTTCGCGCATCACGGCTTGCTCATCGCGCTGCTGCTGCACGGGTACCGGGGGAGGGCGGTTGGGTGGCGCTGCTTGACGCTGCCGGTGCCGATCAGACAAGGGTCGCACCGGCCCCACGCCGCGGCTGAACAGTTCTCGCTCGGCTTGCTGTTCCTGCTCGATTCGGGCGCGCAGGGCGGCGCGCTCCGCTTCGATTGCAGCCCGTTGCTTGAGCTGTTCGCTGACGGCCTTGAGTTCGCGCAAACTCTTCAAGGGTGCCTTGGCCATGCGGCACTGTACGACAGGATCACCCCGCAAGGGTTTGCACAGGTCTTGGCAGGTGCGACGCGCTGCGGCCTTGCGCCAGGCAAGACCCGAGCGGTGCTCAGATCAGGCCTGCTTCTGCCATCGACAGGGTTTGGTGGGCGGTGACCACGAAATGATCGAGCACCCGGACATCGACCAGGGCCAGCGCATTTCTCAGGGTTTGGGTCAGGGCGGTGTCGGCCCGAGAAGCCTGTGTCGAGCCGCTGGGGTGGTTGTGTGCAAACACCACCGCCGCCGCGCCCAGCGTCAGCGCACGTGAGACCACTTCTCTTGGGTAGACGCTGGTCTGCGAGAGGGTGCCACGAAACATTTCCTCGAGCACGATCAGCCGATGCTGGCTGTCCAGAAAGAGCACTGCGAAGACCTCATGGGGTCGGGCGCCGATTTGCAGTTGCAGGAAGTGCCGTACGGCCTGCGGACTGTCAAACAGGGGTCGATCCTGCAAGGGTTCTGCCAAGGCGCGTCTGGCCAATTCCAGCACCGCAGTGAGCTCGGCACGCTTGGCCGGCCCCAAGCCCCGGATGGCCCGTAGCTCCTGCAGGTTGGCCCGCAGCAGGCCGGCCAGGCCGTTGAATTGTTCAATCAGCTCCTGCGCCAGCGTGAGCACATTCTTGCCCGGCAGGCCGCTGCGCAGCAGCAGGGCGAGCAGTTCGGCGTCGCTCAGTGCACCGGCTCCGCGCGCCAGCAGTTTTTCGCGCGGTCGGCATTCGATGGGCAAGGCTTTGAGGCTCACCGCGCAGAGGATACTGTGGCCCAGGCTTTTCGAGGGGGCCTGCGACCCGAGCAGACAATGTTTAACATGGCCGCCCAAGTGGTCGCCTCTGCCTACAATCGCGGCCGGCCCGAGACGTTCTGGGGCTGGCTAATTTTTCAAGGGTTTGGGTTCATGTCCCTGGTTCAGGCGGACTCCTTTTTGACGCTTCACTACCGTCTGGCTGGGTCGGCCGGCGAAGGGGTGGAGCTGATCAATACCTTTGCAGGCAAGCCCGCCACGCTGAGCCTGGGCACTGGTGAACTTTCCCCCGCTCTGGAATCGCAGCTCATTGGCCTGAGCGAGGGTGCGCGGGCCCGTTTTGAACTGGAGCCGGGCGTGGCCTTCGGTCCGCGTAACCCTGATCTTCTGCAATGGGTGGCCCGCAAGCTGCTCGATGAACTCGGTGATCCGCAGGAGCAGTATGCGGTGGGCGACGTGGTGCAGTTCCCCACCCCCGACGGGACGGGCCAGTATGCCGGGACGGTGGTGCAGGTGGGCCCCGACGGAGCTTTGCAAGTCGATTTCAACCATCCGCTGGCCGGCCAGGCCGTGGTGTTTGAGGTTCAGCTGATTGGAGTGCTATGACGGTGCCAACTTCATTGCCATCGCGCGAAGTCGTGCTGGCCGAGCCCCGTGGCTTTTGTGCGGGTGTAGACCGGGCCATTGAAATCGTCGAGAGGGCCTTGCGCAAGTTTGGCGCGCCGATTTATGTGCGCCATGAGATCGTGCACAACACTTATGTGGTCAATGATTTGCGCAGCAAGGGCGCCATCTTTATCGAGGATTTGGCTGAGGTGCCGCCCGGCTCTACCCTGGTTTTCAGCGCCCACGGCGTGAGCAAGGCGGTTCAGCAAGAGGCCAGGCAGCGGGGCTTCGAGATTTTTGATGCCACCTGCCCCCTGGTGACCAAGGTGCATGTGGAAGTGGCCAAGCTCTCGCGCGAGGGCTATGAATTCATCATGATCGGCCACAAGGGCCATCCCGAGGTCGAGGGCACCATGGGACAGCTCAGCGAAGGCATTCATCTGGTGGAAGATGTGGCCGATGTGGCCCGGGTACAGCTGAGGCAAACCGACAAGGTCGCAGTGGTCACCCAGACCACCCTGAGCGTTGACGATGCGGCGGAGATTGCGGCGGCGGTCAAGGCTCGCTTTCCCAAGGTGCGTGAACCGAAGAAACAGGACATCTGCTATGCCACGCAGAATCGGCAAGACGCGATCAAGCTGATTTCGCCGCAGGTTGATGTGGTGATCGTCGTGGGCAGCCCCACCAGTTCCAACAGCAACCGGCTTGCGGAACTGGCTCGCAAACTGGGCGTGGATGCTTACATGGTGGATTCGCCCGATGAGCTGCAAGCCCTCTGGCTTGAGGGCAAGGCCCGGGTAGGGCTGACCGCCGGCGCTTCGGCGCCCGAGTTTTTGGTGCAGCAGGTGATCGACCGCGTGCGCGCGCTGGGGGCGGTGTCGGTGCGCAAGATGGACGGCATCGTGGAGACGACCAAGTTTCCACTGCCCAAGGGTCTGAAGATTCAGGACTCTTTGTGAGCGCAGCGTCGGTAGCCTCAGGACCTCGCATCGATCGAGCGGCGGTGCAGGCCGCGCGCGGCGCGCTCGCCCGTGGCCCGAGGGAGTTTTTGCGCCAGACCCCGCTGCTCAAGCTGCCCGCTTCGGCCATCGGGCTGTCTGGTTTTGAGGTCTGGCTCAAACTCGAGCATCTGCAGGTGGGCGGCAGTTTCAAGGCCCGGGGCATGCTCAACCGCCTGCTGGCCCATCGCCTGACGCAGGCCGGCGTGATCGTGGCCTCCGGTGGCAATGCCGGGATCGCCACCGCAGCGGCCGCGCGTGCGCTGGGGGCGAAATGCGAAGTGTTTGTGCCCACCGTCAGCCCCAAGGCCAAGCAGGACAAGCTGCGTGCCCTTGGCGCCGAGGTGGTGGTGACCGGCGCGGCTTACGCGCAGGCCTATGAGGCCTGCTTGGAACGGCAGCAGCAAACGGGCGCTCTGATGACGCATGCCTATGACCAGCCCGAGGTCCTAACCGGTGCCGGTACGCTGGCAGCAGAGATTGAGGCCAAGGCCGGCGTGCCGGACAGCATTCTGGTCAGCGTGGGCGGCGGTGGTCTTATCGGTGGCATTGCCGCCTGGTTTGGTCAGCAAGCCCGTGTGGTGGCGCTTGAGCCGGTTGGGGCTGCGACTTTGTATCGTGCGCGTGAGGCGGGGCAGCCGGTTGATGTGGAGGTCTCGGGCCTGGCCGCCGATTCACTGGGTGCGCGTCGCATCGGTCATTTGGCCTGGGAGGTGACCCAGCGCGAAGTGCGCCAGGCCTTGTTGCTCGAGGACAAGGACATTGCGCAGGCACAGGCCTGGTTGTGGAAGGAATTGCGTCTGGCCGTCGAGCCGGCCGCTGCCCTCGGCCTGACCGCCCTGCACACGGGCGCCTACCGTCCCCAGGCGGGCGAGCGGGTCTGCCTGGTGCTGTGCGGCGCCAATTTTGATCCCTCGGTGCTGGCCTGAATAGAATCGGCGCATGCTCGATATTGCCCTGCTGCGCAAAGACCTCGACGGCGTGCTCGCCGCGCTGCTCAAGCGCAAGAATCCCCAGCCCTTCCTGGATGTGGCCTCCTTTCGCGCGCTGGAGTCCGAGCGCAAGACCCTGCAAACCCGAACCGAGGAATTGCAGGCGCGGCGCAACACGCTGAGCAAGCAGATTGGCGTTCTTAAGGGCCAGGGCCAGCACGCTCAGGCCGATGCCGCCATGGCCGAGGTCTCTGCCCTCAAGGGCGAGCTTGAGGCTTCAGCCCAGAGGCTCGATCAGATCCAGCACGACTTGCAAACCCTGCTGCTGGCCGTGCCGAATTTGCCGCAAGCCAGCGTGCCTGTGGGTAGCGATGAGCAGGCCAATGTGGTGCTCCGAAGCTGGGGCACTCCGCGTTCCTTCGATTTCCCGGTCACGCACCATCTCGATACCTGCTCGAAGCCGCTGCCGCAATTCGAACCAGGTGTCAAGCTCTCTTGCGCGCGCTTTACCGTGATGAAGGGCGGGATCGCTCGCCTGCATCGCGCCTTGGCGCAGTTCATGTT
>JBEIHE010000114.1:0-7854 GCA_040381515.1 Polaromonas sp. | reverse complement strand
CCTTGAGCTTGTCCATGGTGTCGCGCAAGGTTTTGGCGTCAGCACCTTCCAGTTTGGCGGCCAGCACTCGAATCGTCCCGGTTTTGCCCTTCACATCAACGGCCTGCGCCAGCAGTTCATCGCCCTGGGCTGAGGCCAGCTTGCCTTTGGCGGCGGCCAGTTCTTTCTCCAGTGCCTTGACCTGGTCGAGAACCTGGGCGATGCGGGTATTAAGTTCTGCGGCCGGTGCCTTGAGCGTGCCCGCCGCCTGGGCCACCGTGTCTTCGAGGGACTGCAGGTAGGCCAGCGCGTTGGCACCGGTCACGGCTTCGATGCGGCGCACGCCGGCGGCCACGCCGCTTTCGGCCACGATCTTGAACAGGCCAATGTCGCCTGTGGCCTTCACATGCGTGCCGCCACACAGTTCGCGGCTGGAGCCGATGTCGAGCACGCGCACGGTCTCGCCGTATTTCTCGCCGAACAGCATCATGGCGCCGGTCTTCTGAGCGCTTTCGATGTCCATCACACGCGCCTGCGCGGCAGCGTTGGCCAGGATTTCAGCGTTGACCTGGGCTTCGATCTCGCGGATTTCGGCATCGGTGACTGGCGCGTTATGGGCAAAGTCAAAGCGGGTGCGTTCGGCATTGACCAGCGAACCTTTTTGCTGCACATGGCCGCCCAGCACTTCGCGCAGGGCCTTGTGCATCAGGTGGGTGGCGCTGTGGTTGCGCACCGTGGCAGCGCGCAGCTCGGTGTCCACATGGGCCTGCACCGCATCGCCCACCTTCAGGCTGCCGCTTTGCAGCTCGCCGTGGTGACCGAACACATCGGCCTTGATTTTCTGCGTGTCCAGCACATGGAACTGGGCACCGCCGCTGTGGATCAGGCCCTGGTCGCCGACCTGACCGCCGGATTCGGCATAGAACGGGGTGGTGTCGAGCACGACCACGCCCTGCTGGCCGGCCTGCAGCATCTGTACCGGCGTGCCGTCGACGTACAAGGCCTGCAACTTGGCATGACTCATCAGGGTGTCGTAGCCGACAAAGTCGTTGCCGGCGCCGCTGTAGTCCAGCGCCTTGTCCATCTTGAACTTGCCGGCCGCACGGGCCTGGGTCTTTTGCTTGTCCATGGCAGCGGCAAAGCCAGCCTCGTCCACTGACAGGCCACGCTCGCGGCAAACATCATTGGTCAGGTCCAAGGGGAAGCCGTAGGTGTCGTGCAGCTTGAAGGCGACTTCGCCGGGCAGCACTTTCACGTCGTCCGCCAGCGAGGCATCGAGGATCTGCATGCCGGTTTCCAGCGTCTCGAAGAAACGCTCTTCCTCGGCCTTGAGCACCTGCATCACCCGGTCGGCGTTGTCACGGAGATTGGGATAGGCCGCCCCCATCAGTTTGACGAGGTCGGGCACCAGCTTGTGAAAGAACGGGGTCTTTTTGCCCAGCTTGTAGCCGTGGCGGATGGCGCGACGCACGATGCGGCGCTGCACATAGCCGCGGCCTTCGTTGCTCGGAATCACGCCGTCGGCCACCAGAAAAGAGGTGGCACGCAGGTGGTCGGCGATCACGCGCAGGCTGGGGCTGTTCAGGTCGGCGCAGCCGGTCTCGCGAGCGGCAGCCTTGATGAGGGCGTCGAACAGGTCGATCTCGTAGTTGCTGTGCACATGCTGCAGGATGGCGGCCAGGCGCTCAAGGCCCATGCCGGTGTCCACGCAGGGGGCGGGCAGCTTGGTGACCGAGCCGTCTTCATGCATCTCGAACTGCATAAACACGTTGTTCCAGATCTCGATGAAACGGTCGCCGTCTTCCTCAGGGCTGCCCGGGGGGCCACCGGGAATGTGGTCCCCGTGGTCGTAGAAGATTTCGGAACATGGGCCGCAAGGGCCGGTGTCGGCCATCATCCAGAAGTTGTCGCTCTTGTAGCGCCCACCCTTGTTATCGCCGATGCGGATTACGCGCTCGGGGGGCAGGCCGATCTCTTTCGTCCAGATGTCATAGGCCTCGTCGTCTTCCATGTAGACCGTGGCCAGCAGACGATCTTTCGGCAGCTTGTAGACCTCGGTCAGCAACTCCCAGGCCCACTTGAGCGACTCGCGCTTGAAGTAGTCACCAAACGACCAGTTGCCCAGCATCTCGAAGAAAGTATGGTGGCGGGCGGTGTAGCCCACGTTTTCGAGGTCGTTGTGCTTACCGCCGGCCCGCAGGCAGGCCTGCACCGAGGCCGCGCGCACGTAAGAGCGCTTGTCGCTTCCCAGGAACACGTCCTTGAACTGCACCATGCCAGAGTTGGTGAACATCAAGGTTGGGTCGTTGCCCGGCACCAGCGGACTGGACGCCACCACGGTATGGCCTCGCGCGGCAAAAAAGTCCAGAAAGGATTTGCGAATGTCGGCAACACTCATAACAGACTGGGACATGGCAGTATCTCTTGATAACTCGAGGAGGACGGCCGCTGCGACGGGAGTGGCAGGCGGCAAACCGAGGATTATCGCCGCGAGGGCGCGGCTCCCACGCCAAATGCACCCCTGGTGTCGAGCGCAAGCCCTATCGCCGCGGGGGCGCGGCTCCTACAGTTCCAAACGAGGCCGGCACTCGCAAGTGGCAGGGGTGGGAGCGCCGCCCAGACAAAGACTCGCGTTCTTGCGCTAATCTCGCCTTTTCAGCCTAACGCCACCACACCATGGACATGAACGCTTCCCCCCTGGCTCTGCTCAAAGACTCCACACTGCTCAAGACCGATGCACTGATCAATGGGCAGTGGGTCGGCGCAGAGCACCGCTTCGACGTCCTCGACCCCGCCACCGGCCTCAAGCTGGCCGCGGTGGCCAATCTGGGGCCAGCGCAAGCGCAACAGGCGATCGCCGACGCCAATGCCGCCTGGCCCGCTTGGCGAGGCAAGACGGCCAAAGAACGCAGCATCCTGATGCGGAAGTGGTTCGATCTGCTGATCGCCCACACCGAAGACTTGGCCCGCATGATGACCGCTGAAAACGGCAAGCCCCTGGCCGAATCGCGCGGCGAAGTGGCCTACGGCGCCAGCTTTGTGGAGTGGTTTGCCGAAGAAGCCAAGCGCATCAACGGCGAAACCCTGCCGCAGTTCGACAACAACCGCCGCCTGCTGGTGCTGCGCCAACCCATCGGCGTGTGTGCGGCGATCACACCCTGGAATTTTCCGCTGGCCATGATCACCCGCAAGGTGGCGCCAGCCCTGGCCGCCGGCTGTCCGGTGATCATCAAGCCAGCCGAGCAGACGCCCCTGACGGCGCTGGCTGCGGCCGAGCTGGCGCTGCGCGCAGGCATCCCGGCGGGCGTGATCAACATCGTGACTGCCGACGCCACCAACAGCGTGGCCATCGGCAAGGTGTTCTGTCAGAGCGATGTGGTGCGTCACATCAGCTTCACCGGCTCCACCGAGGTCGGCCGCATCTTGATGGCGCAATCGGCACCCACCATCAAAAAGCTCTCTCTGGAGCTGGGCGGCAATGCGCCCTTCATCGTCTTTGACGACGCCGACATCGACAGCGCAGTCGAAGGTGCTTTCGCCAGCAAGTACCGCAACGCCGGTCAGACCTGCGTCTGCTCCAACCGAATTTATGTGCAGGAAGGCATATACGAGGACTTCGTGCAAAAGTTCGCCGCCAAGGTCAGGACTGCCAAGGTGGGCAACGGCTTTGAAGAAGGGGTCAACCAGGGTCCGCTGATCGAACCGGCGGCCGTGGAGAAGGTCGAGCGCCATGTGCAGGACGCCATTGCCAAGGGCGCACGAGTGCTCACCGGCGGCAAGCGCCTTGCGGGCCAATTTTTCGAGCCCACCGTGGTGGCCGATGCCACTGCTGACATGATCTGCGCCACTGAAGAAACATTTGGCCCCTTTGCACCGATCTTCAAGTTCAGGACCGAACAAGAGGCCATTGATGCGGCCAACGCCACCATCTTCGGTCTGGCCAGCTATTTCTACAGCCGCGATGTCGGCCGCATCTTCCGTGTGAGCGAAGCGCTGGAATACGGCATGGTCGGCATCAACGTCGGCATCCTGGCGACCGAGCATGTGCCTTTTGGCGGCGTCAAGCAGTCGGGTCTGGGCCGCGAGGGGTCGCACCATGGCATCGACGAATACGTCGAAATCAAGTACCTGTGCATTGGTGACGTGCTGCGCTAAACTGAACCCTCTCCTTGCGCGGGCGTCGTTCAATGGCAGGACCTGAGCTTCCCAAGCTCAAGACGTGGGTTCGATTCCCATCGCCCGCTCCATCAACAGGACAGCCCCTATGCTCGACCCGCAAGCCGCAGCGGCCATGAAGCTGCTGGCCGCGCACAACGCGCAGGCCGGCCCCACTCCCAGTCCCGAGCAATTGCGAGCGCTCTATCAAAGCCGCCGCTCCTTTACTGAACCGCCGGCCGAGGCGGTCTCGCTCAGCCGCGACCACCGCCTGCAGCGCGGCACGGATTCGATCATCCTGCGCGAGATCAGGCCTGTGCAGGCACGGGCCGATGAGCGGCTGCCTGCGCTCATTTACCTGCACGGCGGGGGCTGGGTGGTAGGCAATATTGACACCCACGATGTGATCTGCCGGGCCCTGGCCAATGCGGCCGGCTGCGCGGTCATTGCAGTGGACTACCGGCTCTCACCCGAGTCCCGTTTCCCAGCCGCGCTCGAAGATACCCTGGCCGCGCACGCGTGGGCAATCGCCCATGCCGATCCACTCCAGATCGATCCCGCGCGCATCGCCTTTGGGGGTGACAGCGCAGGAGGCAATCTGGCGGCCACCGCCTGCCTGAGCTTGAGGGGTCATGCGCACGCCCCGGCGTTTCAGTTGTTGATCTACCCGGTCACCTCCATGCGCACCGACACCCCAAGCTACCAAACCCTGGGCGAGGGCTATTCCCTCACGCGGGCGGGGATGGCTGCCTACATTGCGGCCTACCTGGGCCCCGACGGGCCTACCGATGACTGGCGGACCTCGCCGCTACAGGCCCCCAACCTCGAGGGACTGCCGCCCGCGCTGGTCATGACCGCCGGCTTTGATCCCCTTCGCGATGACGGCCGCCTTTATGCCGATGCGTTGTCACGCGCGGGCGTACCCACCCAGTACCTGTGCTTTGAGAGGCAGATTCACGGCTTTTTGGGCCTAGGGCGCCTGATCGACGAGGCTCGCACGGCCCTGGACGTAGGCGGTGCAGCGCTGCGGCGGGCGCTCAGCTGATCGAGCCTTGGCCGCAGCGTATGGCAGGACGCATCCGACGCAAGCTGCTGGAGGCGCAAATCCCGCTGCAGACGCAGGCCCAGCCTCTGGTCTGCCCGCTTTGCGAGCGGGTCATTCCCCCCGGCCATGAGGACGCCCACCACCTGATTCCCAAATCTAAGGGAGGCGCACACACACGCCACCTGCACCGCATCTGTCACCGGCAGATCCACGCCCTGCTGACCGAGACCGAATTGGCCCGGCAGTACCACAGCATCGAGGCTTTGCGGGCGCATCCGCCGCTGGCGCAGTTTTTGGCCTGGATACAAGGCAAGCCAGCCGACTTTAATGAGCGCACCCGCAAAAGCGCGCGCTTGCGGATGCGCTAAGACCGCCTATACGCCTCAGACGCCTGCAGCGGCGATCACGCCACGACGAAGCTGGTCGCGCTCCATGCTCTCGAACAAGGCCTTGAAGTTGCCCTCGCCAAAACCCTCATCGGCCTTGCGCTGGATGAATTCAAAGAACACCGGCCCGAGGAGCGACTGACTGAAAATCTGCAGCAGCAGGCGCTTGTCGCCTTGCGCCGTGGAACCGTCCATCAAGATACCGCGAGCCTGCAGCTGCGCCACAGGCTCGCCATGACCCGGCATGCGTTCTTCAAGCATCTCGTAGTACACCTCATTGGGCGCGCTCATGAGAGGGACACCTGCCATCTGCAAGGCATCGACGCTGGCCACAAGGTCGTCGGTGGACAAGGCAATGTGCTGTATGCCCTCGCCGTTGAACTTCATCAGAAATTCTTCGATCTGTCCGCCCTGGTGACCCGCCTCTTCATTGAGCGGGATACGGATCAGGCCATCGGGCGCTGTCATCGCCCGACTGGTCAGACCAGTGTGCTGCCCCTGAATGTCGAAGTACCGGATCTCACGAAAATTAAAAATGCGCTCGTAAAAACCGCCCCAGAAGGCCATTCTCCCTTTGTACACATTGTGGGTGAGGTGATCGATGGTCTTCAGGCCATGACCAGCCGGATGGCGCTCAACGCCAGCAAGCCACTGGAAGTCAATGTCATAAATGCTTTTGCCTTCCTCGAAACGGTCGATCAGATACAGCGGCGCACCGCCTATGCCCTTGATAGCAGGCAGCCGCAGCTCCATCGGACCGGTCGACACCTCGATGGGCTGCGCGCCGAGTTCCATCGCACGGGCGTAGGCCTTGTGCGCATCGCGCACCCGAAACGCCATGGCGCAGGGCCCGGGACCGTGTTCAGCCGCAAAATAGCCGGCCAGGCTGCGCGGCTCGCGGTTGACAATGAAATTGATATCGCCCTGGCGATAGAGGGACACCGCCTTTGAGCGGTGACGTGCCACCTCGGAAAAGCCCAGCTTGAGGAACAAATCCTCGAGTACCCCGCCCTGCGGCGAAGCAAATTCCACAAACTCAAAACCACACAATCCCATGGGATTGTCGAAAAGATCAGCCATGAAGTTCTCCTGTGCAAGCGAAACGCAAGACCAAAAGCGTTCAAGCGTTTGCTACAGGCGGCGCGCCAGGCCGGCCCCGCGTGCTGCGAGCCAGGTGCATCCCGATGATCAGGAATTGAGTTCTCATAGGAGCAGTCGTCAAGCCCACAGTTTGCCTCTTCAAAAGGCGCTGGTCCAGCGCTTTGTGCGGGAGCGGCCGCAGTTTTGTGTAGGAGCGCCCCCTCGGCGCGATCGGCACCTCTTCTTGTACCAGCTGCATCGCTGCAATGGATCCGTCTTGAGACAAGACAGATACGCACCTAAAGCTAGCCTCCCGTGGTGTCAAACCCCGAGGCCGGAAGATGGACCGAGACAATCAGTCCCCCGTCAGGTCGGTTTCGAGCCTCGAGTCGCCCACCGTGGGCCCCGACGATTTGCCGACTGAAGTGATAGCCCAGACCGGTGCCCTGCTTGCCAGTGCTGGAGGATGCCCGATAGTAAGGCTCCCCCAATTGCGAAAGTTCCTCATCACTGAGCCCGGGCCCACTGTCTTCAACCGAGAGGATCAACTCCCCGACCTCAAATTGGACCCGCAGCACCACGGCCCTGTCCTGCGGCGAATAGCGCAGGGCGTTGATCAGCAGGTTGCGCAGCGCCATGCCTACCAGCGCACGATCAAACGCCCAATGGGTCGGCGCGAGCGGCAACTTTATCTCGATGCGGGCCTGTGCCTCCTGCCCAAGACTCCCGACCTCGGAATCGAGAAAGTCGCGCAGTGAGCAATCAGCCACCTTCAAAGGCAGGGGCGAATGCTGCTGCGCTTCGGTGCGCAAGAAGCTGTCAACCAGCATCGAAAGCATGGCCACACCACCGCGAATATTTTGCAGTCGCTGCTGATCGCTCGCAGACATCTGTGTGGTCCCGAGTATCACCATTTGCGCCGAGCGATCGATCACCGCCAGCGGATTGCGAAACTCGTGCGACAGCATGGCGACAAAACGGCGCGGCTCGCTGGCCCTCTGTTCAGCAAGCCTCATTTCCTGCTCCATTCGCTGACGCTCACCACGCAACTTGCCAATGCGGATGGTCAGTCCCAAGCTCATCAGTAGCGCCTGGATCAGACTGGAGGTCTGATGGGCATATTCGGTCCAAGCATTGATCGGCAGCCAGCCCAGCGGCAGGCAAATCTGCACGGCACCGCCTGCCACGTTAAAGAAGATGGCCATCATG
>JBEIHE010000113.1:0-7855 GCA_040381515.1 Polaromonas sp. | reverse complement strand
CCCAAGATTTTGGTGGCCATCCTGATCGTGTTCTTTCCGGTGCTGATCAATGTGCTGTCGGCCATGCGCACCATGGATGGAGACCTGATCAATCTGGCGCGCTCGTTTTCAGCCACGCGCTGGCAGGTATTTCGCATGGTTGAGTTTCCCACCACCCTGCCACCCCTGTTCTCCGGGCTTCGCATTGCCAGTACGCTGGCGGTGATCGGTGTGGTGGTAGGCGAATTGGTGGGCGGAAATATGGGTCTGGGTTATTTGCTGGTCTTCTTTGAGGGGCAGGGCAATACAGCAGGTGTCTTTGGCGTGATTGCAGCGCTGACGGTGATCGGCATCCTGGCCTATTACGCGGTGGTGCTTGCCGAAGCGCGTGTACTGCATTACCTGTCTACTGCAGACCGCATGGGGCATTGAGGTGTGTTCAATATGAGTGCCGAAATACGACTGGAGGGGCACAAGGTGTTGGTCACCGGATCGGCTCGTGGCCTTGGCGAGAGCTTTGTGCGCGCCTTGCATGAGGCTGGCGCACAGGTGGCCATTAGTGATGTGCTTCATGAGCGTGGGCAGGCGCTGGTTCGTGAGCTTGGTCCCCGGTGCTGCTATGTGCCGATGGATGTCAGCGACCCGGCGGCCATTGAGGCGGGCGTAGCCCAGGCGGCGCAGCAGCTCGGTGGGCTCGATGGTTTGATCAACAACGCCGCGGTCACCAATTCGGGTGGCAAGTATTTCAATGAGATTGACATTGAGACCTGGGACCGGGTGATGCAGGTCAATGTGCGGGGCAGTTGGCTGGTGACGCGGGCCGCGCATCCGCACCTCAAGGCCAGCGGCAGGGGCCGTGTGGTGAACCTGGCCTCCGACACCGCCCTTTGGGGCGCGCCGCGCTTGCTGGCCTATGTGGCAAGCAAGGGCGCGGTGGTGGCCATGACGCATGCGCTGGCCCGTGAGCTAGGGCCCGATGACATCACCGTCAATGCGATTGCACCAGGCCTGACCCTGGTGGAGGCCACCGAATATGTCCCGCAGGAGCGACATGCCCACTATTTGCAGGGCCGTGCGATTGCGCGGCCGCAAGTGCCCGCCGATGTGAATGCGGCGGCTCTGTTTTTGCTCAGTCAGGGCAGCGGCTTTATCACGGGACAGTTGCTGCCGGTCAACGGCGGTTTTGTCATGAATTGAGAGGAGAGACACCATGGATGAACATGCCCGCAAGGTGCTGGCGGCGGCCAATCAGCCGCACTTTAATGAGAACGGGCTGCTCAATGCGCAGATCCCGCCCGAAAAAGACATACAGGCGGGCATGCTGCAAAAGCCCGGGCAGTCCTTTGCCGACTGGATGGAGGGCCGGGTGGCCCGCAAGTCGACTCGGCGCTACGACTGGGACGCGCTGAAGTTTCAGGCTGATTTCGATCCGCGCTATCGGCGGGCCCAAATGCGCTATGTGGGTACCGGCGGTACGGGTGTGGCCAGCGATTCCAATACCGTGCCGTCGGCGCACTTCACCTTCTCCACCATGGTGATCCCGGCCGGCAATATCGGCCCCTCGCACATCCACTATGACGTGGAAGAAATCTTCTTCGTCATACGCGGGCAGATGAAGGTGATTTGCGAAAAGGACGGACAACGCTGGGAGGCCACTTTAGGCGAGCGCGACTTGATCTCGGTGCCGCCGGGCGTCTACCGCGAAGAGCACAACACCGGCGATGAAGACGCGCTGATGTGCGTGATGCTCGGCACGCCCAAACCCATCACCCCGGTCTATCCGCCCGATTCGCCTCTGGCCAAGATCAAGCGCTGAAGTTCATGACCCTGGCAGACCCATTAGCGGGCACCTCAGCCCTGCGGCAGGTTCAGACCTCCTTCGGGCGTATCAGCTACCGGCAGGCCGGCGAGGGCGGGCTGGTGCATGTGTTGTTGCATGGCATTGGGTCGGCCTCGGGCAGTTGGCAGGCTCAGCTGGAGGCCGCGCAAGGACGCTCGGACATGCGTTTGCTGGCCTGGGATGCGCCGGGCTATGGCCAAAGCGACCCGGTGGCCGATTCTCACCCCGATGCCGACGCCTATGCCCGACGCTTGTGGGCATGGCTAGACGCGCTGCAGGTGCGTGGGCCGGTGGTGCTGGTCGGGCATTCGCTGGGCGCCATCATGGCCGCGCGTGCCGCTTTGCAGCACAGCGCTCGCATCAAGCGGCTGCTGTTTTTGTCACCGGCGCGCGGCTACGGACAGGCCCCGGAGGCCGAGCGTGAGCGCGTCATGACCCACCGGCTGACTCAGCTGGCCCAGCTCGGTCCGGAGGGCCTGGCCCGTTCGCGTGCGGCGGCCATGCTGTCGGCACAGGCCAGGCCAGAGTGGATCGAGCAGGTGCGTCGCAATATGGCGGCGATCCAGCCGTCCGGCTACACCCAGGCGGTGCATTTGCTTGTCGGTGCCAGCCTGACCTCGGACCTGATCAAGCTGCGTGACTTGAAGATGTCGATGGTGGTGGCCAGCGGCCAGGCCGACACCGTGACCACGCCGCAGGCTTGTGATGAAGTGGCTGCTGCCGCCGGTGTCTCTCGCATCTCGCTGGGTCCGATTGGTCATGCCTGCGCGATCGAGGCGGCGCAGGCGGTGATGGACCTGATCGAACAGCCTTCTCAGGCCCTCTAAAGATGACAGCAGTGAGCGAGCAAAACGAAGACCGCTACCACGTGCCGGCCTTGGCACGGGGTCTGCAGTTGCTGACGCAATTTACCCGCGAGCAGCGAGAGCTCAGCGGTGCCGAGCTCTCGCGCCGGCTCGACCTGCCGCGCGCCTCTGTGTTTCGCATGCTCTGCACCTTGGAGCAGGGCGGATTTTTGGAGCGTTGTCCCGATGGGGTGAGCTACCGCCTGGGTCTGGGCGTGCTGCGGTTGGGCTTTGAGGTATTGGCCTCGATGGAACTCACAGAGCTTGGTCGGCCAGTGATTGAGCAGCTGCGACAGGTCACGGGTCATTCGGCCCATCTGGTGGTGCGCGATGCGCGCGAGGTGGTGTTTGTGGCCAAAGTGGCGGGACCTCACGCCCTGTTTCATTCGATTCAGGTCGGCGCTCGCCTGCCCGCGCATGCGACGGTACTGGGCCGGATTTTGCTGTCGGATCTCTCTCTCGAGGAACTTGCCTCCCTGTATCGGGGGGTTCAGCTAAGCGCGTACACCGACAAGACTCCGACCAGTGTGGCGGCTTTGCATGAATTGATCGCGCAGGACCGAAAGCGCGGCTATGCGGTCAGCATGGGCGGCTACGAGACAGGTATTTCATCGGTGGCTGCGCCTGTGCTCAATGCCCAGGGGCGGGTGACTTCGGCCATCAGCATTTCGGTGCCAGCCGAGCGCATTGAGCCGGCCACGCTGGCGACGCTGGTCGAGCAGGTTCGTGCTGCGGCCGTCCAGATGAGTCAAAGACTCAGCCACCTCTCAGAACGGGCCGCCTGGCCGGCCCTTCGCAACAAGAAAGTCGCATGACACCCGTGCAGATTACCGTGGGCGAACTGGTCGTCCGTTACCTTCAGGCCTGTGGCGTGCGCACCGCTTTTGGCGTGATTTCCATTCACAACATGCCGATCCTCGATGCCTTTCACCGGCTTGGGCAGATTCGCTTTGTGTCGGCACGCGGGGAGGCAGGGGCCTGCAATATGGCCGATGCGGCCGCACGCATCAGTGGCGTGCTGGGGGTGTGTGTGACCAGTACGGGCACCGGTTGCGGCAACGCCGCCGGTGCCATGGTGGAGGCCATGACCGCGGGCACGCCGCTGCTGCATTTAACGGGGCAGATCGAGTCCGAATTCATCGATCGCGACCTGGGCTTTATTCACGAGCACCCTGCGCAACTGGCCATGCTCAAGGCGGTGGGCAAGCAGGCCTTTCGCATCCGCAATCCGCAGTCGGCCCTGGCCACGCTGCGCGAGGCGGTACGGCTCGCACAAACGCCCCCCTGCGGGCCGGTCAGTATCGAAATTCCGATTGATGTGCAGGCCATGCTGATGCCGCTGCCCGATGACCTGGCACCGTTGGCGGTGGCGCCGCTGGCTCCGCTGCCTCAGGCCTTGGACCGATTGGCCGCCCAGTTACAAGGCAAGCGCAGGCCCTTGCTGTGGCTTGGTGGCGGTGCCCGTGGCGCTGGCGCGGCGGTGCGGCGCCTGGTGGACATGGGGTGGGCGGTGGTCACCTCGGTGCAAGGGCGGGGTGTGTTGCCCGAGGACCACCCCGCCTCACTGGGGTCTTACAACCTGCAAAAAAGCACCGAGGCCTTCTACGGCACGGTCGACGCGCTGCTGGTCGTCGGTTCGCGTCTGCGCAGCAACGAAACCCTGACCTACAAGCTCAGCCTGCCGGCGCATCGCTACCGCGTCGATGTCGATCCGCTGGCGCAGGACCGCGCTTACAGCAGCGAGGTGTTTGTGCAGGGTGATGCGCAGCTGACCCTCCATGCGCTGGCCGACGCGCTGGAAGGTCGCATGAAGATCGACCCGGCCTACGCGGCCGATGTGCGGCAGGCCCGGCAAGCGGCCGAGGCCATCGTCGACGGCACCATTGGCCCTTACGTGGCACTCAAGAACGGTCTGCAGCAGGTGGCCGGCCCATCGCTGTGGTGGGTGCGGGACATCACACTGTCGAACACCATGTGGGGCAATCGGGCCCCCAGGCTGGACCATCCCCGTGCGGGCGTCCATGCACTCGGAGGCGGTATCGGCCAGGGCCTGGCCATGGGCATTGGCGTGGCGGTGGCCAACCAGGTGCATGGGCTGGGCCGCAAGACGGTGGTGCTGGCCGGTGACGGGGGCTTCATGCTCAATCTGGGCGAACTGGCGTGTGCGGTGCAGGAACAAGCGGACCTGGTGGTGCTGCTGATGAATGACCGTCGCTACGGAGTGATTCGCAACATTCAGGACGCGGTTTATGGCAGCCGTCACTGCTATGTCGACTTGCATACGCCCGACTTTGCAGCCCTTTGCGCCAGCCTGCAGGCAGGCTACCTTCGATTGGATCAAGCCAGTCGCACCGAGGCGGTGCTGAGGCAGGCGATGGCCATGCCCGGCCCGGTGGTGGTGGAAGTGGACATGGCCGCTTGGGGCGAGTTCCCGGTGAAGTTTGCCGGCCCGCCCAAGAAGGTGACTTGATCGATGCGCACGCTGGACCTGACCCTGGTTGGCTATGGTGCGATTGGCCGGGCCCTGCATCAGCGCTTGGCTCAGCTGCCTGCGGTAAGGCTCAGCCATGTGGTGGCATCGGCTGCGCGCGTGCCGGCTTTGCAAGCCGAGCTCGGCCCCTTGGTGCGGGTGACGGCGCAGGTGCCCGATCAGACCGATCTGGTGCTGGAATGCGCTGGACACTCTGCCCTCACCGGGCATGTACTGCCGGCGCTCGAGCGCGGCCTTGAATGTGCGGTGCTGTCCATCGGCGCTCTCTCCGATGTGGGATTGCCCGAGCGATTGCAGGCGGCGGCCGAGCGTGGCGCCACGCAACTGCACCTTCTGGCCGGTGCCATTGGGGGAATCGATGCCCTGGCTGCTGCGCGCCTGGCCGGTTTGGATCGCGTGGTTTACACCGGTCGCAAGCCACCTGCGGGCTGGAAGGGCTCGCCCGCGGAGCAGGTGGTAGACCTGCAAGGACTGCGTGAGCCGACGGTGATTCTGCAAGCCAGCGCCCGCGAGGCAGCGCGTCTGTATCCCAAGAATGCGAATGTGGCCGCCACTGTATCGCTGGCTGGGCTGGGCCTTGATCGCACCGAGGTGCGCTTGATTGCTGATCCCGGGGTGAGCGAGAACATTCACGAGATTGAGGCGCACGGCTCTTTTGGCCAGATGCACTTGCAGATGCGAGGCAAGCCCTTGCCCGACAACCCCCGCACTTCGGCGCTGACGGTGTTGTCGGCGCTGCGTTTCTTGCATAACCGCGTGGCGGCGCTGACCTTATGACTGAGAAGATCCAAACCCTGATCGCCGGTCGCTGGCGCGATGCCTGCGGCCCGCTCTACACCACCTTCTACCCGCACGACGGTTCGGCGGTAGCCCAGTTGCAGGCGGCCAGCCTTGAAGACGTCAACGAGGCGGTGGAGGCGGCCGAACGCGCGCGTCAGCAAGCCCCTTGGGCCCGTTTGATGCCGCATGAGCGCGCCGGCCTTTTGCACCGAATTTCTCAGGGCATACGGGCCCGAGCGGAAGAGCTCGCACAATTGCAGCGCCTGGACAACGGCAAGCCGATCGGTGAATGCCGTGCCCTGGTGGCCAGCGCTGCCGGTACGTTTCAGTTTTTTGCGGCGGCGGCCGAAACCTGGGAGGACGCGGTCACGCCGGCGCGCGGCGACTTCCTGACGATGAGCGTGCATGAGCCGCTGGGCGTGGTGGGTGCGATCACACCCTGGAATTCGCCGATTGCCAGCGAGGCGCAGAAGATGGCACCGGCGCTTGCTGCAGGATGCGCCATCGTTATCAAGCCGGCCGAGATCACGCCACGCATGGCCATTGAACTGGCCCGCATTGCCGAGCAGGCCGGCGTGCCGCCGGGCATTGTGAGCGTGCTGCCGGACAAGGGGTCGGTGGTGGGCGATGCGCTGGTGCGCCATCCGCTGGTCAAACGCATCGCTTTTACCGGCGGCACCAACGTCGGTCTGGGGATTGCCCGTCTTGCCGCTGAAAAGCTGATGCCGACTTCCCTTGAGTTGGGTGGCAAATCGCCCACCATCGTGTGCGCCGATGCCGATCTGGACCATGCGGTGGCCGGCGTGGTGTTTGGCATCTTCAGTTCCTCGGGCGAGTCGTGTATTGCCGGATCGCGGGCCTTTGTGCATGCCTCGGTCTACGATGAATTCAAACGACGCCTCCTGGCGGCTGCGCAGGCGCTGCGGGTCGGCGACCCTTCGCTGGATACGACCCACATGGGCCCCCTGGTCAGTCAATCGCACCGCGAAACCGTCGAGCGTTATGTGCAGCTCGGGCAAGATGAAGGCGGGCAACTGCTGTGCGGTGGGAGGCGGCCTGAGGGCCCTGAGTTTGACAAGGGCAGCTACTACCTGCCCACGGTAATCGAGGGGCTGCCCAATTCGGCCCGCATGTGTCGCGAGGAGATTTTTGGCCCGGTGCTCGCCCTCTTGCCCTGGAGCGACGAGGCCGACCTGATCGCGCAGTGCAATGACAACGACTACGGCCTGGCCAGCGGCATTTGGACGCGTGACTACAAGAGTGCTTGGCGCATAGGCCGCGCCTTGCACACCGGCACGGTGTGGATCAATACCTACAAGCTGTTTTCTGTCAGCACCCCGTTTGGTGGTGTGAAGATGAGCGGTACCGGACGCGAGAAGGGGCGCGAGGGTATTGCAGAGTACATGAGCCAGAAAAGTTTTTATTGGGGCATGAATACATCGCCCCTTCCTTGGGGGCGCTCCTGATGGATCTGGGCATTGCGGGCAAGCGGGCTTTGGTGTGCGGTGCCAGCGCCGGACTGGGATTGGCTTGCGCACGGGCTCTGGTGGAAGAAGGCGTGGATGTGTTCATCATCGCGCGGACCGACGGTCCCTTGCAGGCTGCGGCTGACGAGTTGCGGCGTCTGAATGCAGGTCGTGTGCAGGCCCTGGCCGCCGATGTCACGCAGGCCAGCGGTCGTGCAAGCATTCTGGCGCAGCAGTGCGACTTCGATATGGTCATCACCAACGCGGGTGGGCCGCCGCCCGGTGACTTCAGGCGCTGGACGCGCGACGATTGGCTGGCTGCGGTTGACGCCAATATGCTCGCTCCGATCGAGCTGATCAAGGCGACGGTGTACGGCATGATGGCACGCGGCTTTGGACGCATCGTCAACATCACCTCCAGCGAGGACAAGTCGCCGATTGATCAACTGGGGCT
>JBEIHE010000112.1:0-7920 GCA_040381515.1 Polaromonas sp. | reverse complement strand
GCGCCCGGGCGCCGGCTCGATCGCCCCGCGGGGCGCGCGCGTCCCGGCCGCCGCGCCGCCCCTGTCGGCGCGGCGTCCTCGAGGCAGTCAGCCGACCCAGCGACGGGCGTTGTGCCAAAGGTTCATCCAGGGGCTGTAGGCCGACAAGTCCCCATCCGTCCAACTCATCTGGATGTTGCGAAACACCCGCTCGGGGTGGGGCATCATGGCGGTAAAGCGGCCGTCGGCGGTGGTGACCGCAGTCAGGCCGCCTGGGCTTCCATTGGGATTGGCGGGATACGCTTGAGTCGCCTGACCAGAGGCGTCGACAAAACGCATGGCAGCGATAACTTGGCTTGCATTGCCGCGCCGTGCGAAATTGGCATAGCCCTCGCCATGGGCCACTGCGATCGGCAGGCGGGCGCCCGCCATGCCTTGCAGGAAGAGGCTGGGACTGTCCAGAATTTCCACCTGCGACAGGCGCGCCTCAAATCGCTCGCTGAGGTTGGTGGTAAAGCGCGGCCAGGCTTGCGCCCCCGGGATGATGTCAGCCAGTTCGGCAAACATTTGGCAGCCGTTGCAGACCCCCAGACCGAAGGTGTCGCTGCGCGCAAAGAAGGCCTGGAACTGCTCGGACAGTCGCTCATTGAAGACGATGCTGCGCGCCCAGCCTATTCCCGCTCCCAGAGTGTCGCCATAGCTGAAACCCCCACAGGCCACCACGCCGGCAAAGTCGGCCAAACCCACGCGCCCGGCGTGCAAGTCGCTCATGTGCACATCAACCGCCTCAAAACCGGCCAGGTCGAAGGCATAGGCCATCTCCACATGGGAGTTGACCCCCTGCTCACGCAGGATGGCCACCCGCGGTCGCCCCACCCGAGGCGCTCGAATCGGGACAGGCTGCGCCGGAGCCGACAGGGATGCCGGCCAATGCATATGCAGGCCGGCCTCACCCGGACGGCCTGCAGCATCGTGCTCAGCGTCTGCACAGGCCGGGTTGTCGCGCTGCTGACAGATTTTCCAGCTCACGCTGTCCCAGACCTGCTGCAGATCTCTCAAGCTGGCGCTGAAGACGCAGCGCGTATCCCGCCAGACCTCCAGCTTGCCCTTGCCCACCTCCATCGGCGCATGGGCCGGCCGCGTCTTGCCAACGAAGTGACTGTGCCGCGACAGGCCGTGCTCGCGCAGCACCTGCATGACCTCATTGCGCTGGCTGCTGCGCACCTGGATCACGACGCCGAGCTCTTCATTGAACAGTGCTTTAAGCGTGACCTCCTCGCGGCGGGCCGCGATTTGCGTTGCCCAGTTTTTGCTGTCGCCGGTGTCCATGCGACTGTCGCTGATGCCATCGCCCTCGACCAGCAGCATGTCGACATTGAGCGAGACGCCCACCTGGCCGGCAAAAGACATCTCGGCCACACAGGCCAGCAGCCCACCGTCGCTGCGGTCGTGGTAGGCCAGAATCTGCGGACGCAAGGCATTGATGGCCCGTACCAGCCGCACCAGGTCTTGCGGCTCATCCAGATCAGCCGCCTCCCCGCCGCCCAGCTCGAGGATCTGCGCGAGGATGGAGCCGCCCATGCGCATGCGACCGCGCCCCAAATCAATCAGGATCAGGGTGGTGTCCTCCTCGCGCGCATCGAGCTGCGGCGTCAGGGTGCCACGCACATCGTCGAGGCTGACGAAGGCACTGACGATCAGGGATACCGGGGCGGTGACCTGCTTGCGCTGCTCTCCTTCGCTCCAGAGGCTGCGCATGGACAGCGAATCCTTGCCCACCGGAATCGAGATGCCAAGGGCTGGGCATAGCTCCATGCCAACGGCCCGCACCGTGTCATACAAGGCCGGATCCTGGCCCGGCTCGCCGCAGGCGGCCATCCAGTTGGCCGACAGCTTGACGCGCGAGAGCTCCAGGGGTGCGGCCAGCAAATTGGTAATGGACTCAGCCACCGCCATTCGACCCGAGGCGGCAGCGTTAAGCACGGCCAGGGGCGTGCGCTCGCCCATGGCCATCGCCTCGCCGGCAAAACCCTGGAAATCGGCCAGCGTGACGGCACAGTCGGCCACCGGAATCTGCCAGGGCCCGACCATCTGATCGCGGTGGGTGAGACCGCCTACCGTACGGTCACCGATAGTGATCAAGAAACGCTTGGAGGCCTCAGTCGGATGCGAGAGCACCCGAATCACCGCATCTTCAAGGGCCAGCCCTGTCAGGTCCAACGAGCGGGTCAGGCCAGGCTCGCGCTGAACCTGGCGATGCATGCGCGGCGGCTTGCCAAGCAACACATTCATCGGCATATCCACCGCCGGTGGGCCTGAGAGGTCCAGCAGACGCAATTGCGGCTCTTCGGTGGCCACCCCAATCACCGCATAAGGGCATCGTTCACGCTCGCAGAAAGCAGCGAAGGCCGGCAGCGATTCGGGCGCGATGGCCAGTACATATCGCTCCTGACTTTCATTGCTCCAGATCTCACGAGGGGACAGGCCGCTTTCCTCCAGGGGCACGGCCCGCAGATCAAAACGCGCGCCCTGACCTGCATCGTTGACCAGTTCGGGAAAGGCGTTGGACAGACCCCCTGCTCCTACATCGTGAATGGCCAGAATGGGGTTGTGCTCACCCCGCTCCGCACAGCGGTTGATGACTTCCTGCGCGCGCCGTTGGATTTCGGGGTTGCCCCTCTGAACCGAATCGAAATCAAGCTCAGCGGCATTGACACCGGAGGCCATGGAACTGGCCGCGCTGCCTCCCATGCCAATACGCATGCCGGGCCCGCCCAACTGCACCAGCAGGCTCCCCGCCGGAAAGCGGATCTTGCGCGTCAGACGGGCATCGATGGACCCCAGGCCACCTGCAATCATGATCGGCTTGTGGTAACCCCAGCGCCGGCCTTCCACTGTCTGTTCATACTCGCGGAAATACCCGGTGAGATTGGGTCGACCGAACTCGTTATTGAAGGCCGCTCCACCGAGCGGGCCCTCGGTCATGATCTGCAAGGCGCTGGCCATGTGATCGGGCTTGCCGTAGTGCGTATCGAACAAGCGCGAGACCGTAAAGCCGGTCAGACCAGCCTTGGGACGCGATCCGCGTCCAGTAGCCCCCTCGTCGCGGATTTCGCCGCCCGCGCCGGTGGAAGCACCCGGGAATGGCGAAATCGCCGTCGGATGGTTGTGGGTCTCGACTTTCATCAGCACATGCGTGAGCTGTTCATCCTGGGGTTGGTAGACCCTCCGTCCCCCTGTCTCGACCGGATGAAACAGCTGCTGCGCGTGACCCTCCATGATGGAGGCGTTGTCCGCGTAGGCGACCACCGTGTGCTGGGCATTGAGCCTCTCCGTGTGGCGGATCATCGCGAACAGGCTCAGGTCCTGCTTTTCACCGTCAATCGTGAATTCGGCATTAAAGATCTTGTGGCGGCAATGCTCGCTGTTGGCCTGCGCGAACATCATCAGTTCGACATCAGTGGGATTTCGCCCCAATTTGGTGAAGGCCTCCAGCAAATAGTCGATCTCGTCGGGCGCCAACGCCAGCCCCTGCGCGCGGTCGGCCTGTTCCAAAGCAGCGCGGCCACCGGCCAGGATGTCCACCGTGTCCATCGGAGCCGCTGGCAGCTCCTGGAACAACCGTGCAGCGGCCTCGCGGTTGTCCAGCACACTTTCGGTCATCCGGTCGTGCAACAGGGCCGCCACCTTCTGACGAGCGGACGCCGCCAAAAAACTCCCACGCGAAAGCAAGCCCTGGCGCATCAGCAGGCGGTATTCAACCAAGCGTTCTATCCGACGCACCGGCAGCCCGCAGTTGTGGGCAATATCGGTCGCCTTGGAGGCCCAGGGGGAAACCGTGCCCAGGCGGGGACTGACCAGAAAGAAGGCGCCAAGGGCCTTTGCCGGTGGCAGTGGCGCGCAGGGATCACCGTAGTTGAGCAAACGGGCCAGCCGATCCAGTTGCGCCGGGGAAGGAGGCTCTGCACAGGCCACCACATGCAAGTAGCGGGCATGCAGGCCAGCGATCTGGTCGTCTACGGCCTGCAAACGGGGCAGAAGCTGGGCGATCCGAAAATCGCTGAGGGCGCTGATGCCGGGCGCATCGCCCTCGAAAAAAGACAGATGGAAGGTCACGTCGGCAGTGGGCGGGTGGCCCAGGCGGCAGGGCCGTAGACCGAAAGGCAGGCCACGACCGGGAGCTGAAAATCAAATTGTAGCCAGCGCCCCCTGGGCCGCCGACCTGAACCTCCGGGACGAGCAGTAAGCCCACAGATGGCGATAATCGCGCTATGACGATCACTATCAAGGACGCAGCAGGTATTGAGGGCATGCGGCTGGCCGGACGCCTGGCCTCCGAGGTACTGGACTACCTCACTCCCTTCATCAAGCCGGGCATCACCACCAACGAGATCGATCGCCTGGCCCATGGCTACATGACCGAGGTGCAGAAGTCCATCCCTGCGCCCCTGGGCTACCAGCCGCCAGGCTATGCCCCCTACCCCAAGTCGCTGTGCACCTCCGTCAACCATGTGGTCTGCCACGGCATCCCCAACGACAAGCCGCTCAAGAAAGGCGATATCGTCAACGTTGATGTCACCGTCATCAAGGACGGTTGGCACGGCGACACCTCGCGCATGTTCCTCATCGGCGACTGTTCGATCGCCGCTCGCCGCCTGTGCCAGATCACCTACGAGGCCATGTGGCACGGCATTGCCAAAGTTCGACCCGGCGCGCATTTAGGCGACATCGGCCATGCCATCCAGGTGTTTGCCGAGCGCCAGGGCTACAGCATCGTGCGCGAGTTTTGTGGCCATGGGATCGGAAGCAAGTTCCATGAAGAACCCCAGGTTCTGCATTACGGCCGCCCCGGCACGCTCGAGCAACTGCAAGCCGGCATGATCTTCACCATTGAGCCGATGATCAACCTGGGTAAGCGCGACATCAAGGACGGTCCCGAAAAAGACGGCTGGACCATCGTCACCCGGGACCACTCCCTGTCGGCCCAGTGGGAGCACACTGTCTTGGTCACCCCCACGGGCTACGAGGTGCTGACCGTCTCAGCGGGCAGCCCAGCAGTGCCCGACTTCATCAAGGCGCCCGCTCTGGCGGGCGCCTGATCGACAAGCCCCAGCTGCCTGCCATGCAAGCGCTGGCCAGCCCCCAGGAAGTGGCGCAGTGGCGTCTGGCCTACCGCGAGGGCAAGGCCGCGCTACTGGCGCAAGCGGGTCAGGGAGCCTCGACCCGTGGGGTCAGAAGCCTGCTGCAAAAACTGGCCCGCCACACCGACGATACGCTGCGGCAGCTTTGGCGACACAGCCAATTGCCCGATTCCTGCAGCCTCATTGCAGTGGGCGGCTATGGCCGCGGCGAACTGTTCCCTCATTCGGATGTTGATGTCCTGCTGCTGCTGCCCGACGAAACTGCACTGACCGCGACACCGGCCGATGGCACAGCGTTGGCGCAGCGCGTGGAAGGCTTCATCAGCCTGTGCTGGGACTGCGGGCTGGAAATTGGGTCGAGCGTGCGCACGCCCGAGCAATGCCAGGACGAAGCAAGGCGGGACATCACGATCCAGACCTCTCTGCTTGAGGCCCGCCATGTGACGGGCTCTACATCGGCTTGCCGAAGCTTATTGGCTGCGTTGCAAGCCCAAATGAATCCGCAGGCCTTCTTTGAGGCCAAGACGCTGGAAATGCGACAGCGTCACACCAAATACGAGGACACCCCCTATTCGCTCGAACCCAATTGCAAGGAATCGCCTGGAGGGCTGCGCGACCTGCAGATCATCCTGTGGGTGGCGCGGGCGGCCGGCCTGGGTCGCAATTGGCAGGAACTAGCGGCCCAAGGTCTGCTGACGCCCTTTGAGGTCAAACGGATCAAGGCCAATGAAGCCCTGCTGAGCCTGATCCGACTGCGCCTGCATCTGTTGGCAGCCCGCCGCGAAGACCGCCTGGTGTTTGATCTGCAGACTGCTGTCGCCCAATCCTTTGGCTATTGCCCGGCCACCGATGCCGAAGGACAAGCGCGTCGCGGCACCATGCGAGTCAGCGAAATGCTGATGAGGCGCTACTACTGGGCCGCCAAGGCAGTGGCCCAGCTCAATCAGATTCTCCTGCTGGGCATTGAAGAAAGGCTTTTTCCCAGCGATCTGCCGCTGCGCCCGATCAACGACCACTTTCTGGACAAAGGCGGCCAAATCGAGGTACGCAGTGACGATCTGTATCTGAAAAATCCTCAGGCTATCCTCGAAACCTTTCTGGTCTACGAAAGCGAGCCCGGGATCAAGGGACTGTCCGCACGAACCTTGCGCGCCCTCTACAACGCCCGGGGCATCATGGATGCGCGCTTTCGGCGCGATCCGGTCAACCGGGAGACTTTCCGCCGCATTCTTCAGCAGCCGCAAGGCATCACCCATGCCATGCGGCTGATGAACCAGACCTCGGTGCTGGGTCGCTATCTCTGGGTGTTCAGGCGCATCGTGGGACAGATGCAGCACGATCTGTTTCATGTCTACACCGTCGATCAGCACATTCTGATGGTGCTGCGCAACGTGCGGCGCTTCTTCATGGCCGAGCACTCACATGAATACCCGGGCTGTTCGGAGCTGGCTGCCGGGTGGGACAAGCCCTGGATCCTGTACGTCGCGGCGCTTTTCCACGACATCGCCAAGGGCCGCGGTGGCGATCACTCAGAGCTGGGCTGCCGGGATGTGCGCCTGTTCTGCCGCCAGCACGGCATAGAGCGTGAGGACGCCCAGCTGATTGAGTTTCTGGTGGCCGAACACCTGACCATGAGCCGCATAGCGCAAAAGGAGGATTTGAGCGACCCCCAGGTGATTCGCGAGTTTGCCAAGCGGGTGGGAAACGAGCGTTATCTCACCGCCCTCTACCTGCTCACTGTGGCCGACATCCGTGGCACCAGCCCCAAAGTCTGGAACGGATGGAAAGGCAAGCTGCTGGCCGATCTGTACCGATACACCCTGCGGGTGCTCGGCGGCCGTGAGCCCGATGCCGATGCACAAATCGAGTTGCGCAAGCGGGAGGCGCTGTCCCTGCTGGCGCTGCATTCGCAACGCCAGGACGCTCACAAGGCTTTGTGGGACAGTTTGGATATCAGTTATTTCATGCGCCACGACGCAGCCGACCTGGCCTGGCACGCCCGCCAGCTTTCGCGCCACGTGGGACAAGCGCAACCGGTGGTGCGGGCGCGCAGTTCATCGAGCGGCGAGGGCTTGCAGGTGCTGGTCTACACACCCGATCAGAGCGACTTGTTCGCACGCATTTGCGGCTACTTTGACCAGGCCGGATTTTCCATTCTGGATGCACGCATCCACACCACCACCGACGGATTCGCGCTGGATACCTTTCAGGTGGTCAGCTCCCACCTCGACGAACACCCGCGTGAATTGACCGCCCTGATTGAATCAGAGCTCGCTCGCACCTTGCAGCACGCGGGGCCGCTGCCAGCACCGAGCAAGGGCCGTGTCTCGCGCCGCGTGCGCAGCTTTCCCATCACCCCACGCATCGACCTGCGGCCAGATGAAAAAGCCCAGCGCTGGCTGCTCAGCATCTCGGCCTCAGACCGAGTGGGTCTGCTCTACGGCATTGCTCGCGTGCTGGCCCGCAACCAGATCAGCGTGCAGCTGGCCAAAGTCACCACTCTGGGCGAGCGGGTGGAAGACACCTTTCTGGTGGCCGGAGCGCCGCTGCAACAGAACAAGGCCCAGATCGAAGTGGAGACCGAACTGCTGCAGGTGCTCAAAGGCTGACCAGCCTCTGCCCGCTTGAGCAAGCTCGAGTCAGCGGCGTGAGAGCGCCGCCACCCTCATCAGTCGTCGTCTGCGCCCACCAGCTCCGGAAACAGGACCTCAGTAAAACCAAAGGCCGTCAGGTCGCGCATCCGGGTGGGGTAGAGGCGGCCGATCAGGTGATCGCACTCATGCTGAACCACGCGGGCATG
>JBEIHE010000111.1:0-8355 GCA_040381515.1 Polaromonas sp. | reverse complement strand
GTCTGGCGCCATTTCGCTGTGCTTCGGCCATCACCAGTCCGAGATCCTTGCGCATCCAATCGACGGCAAAGCCGAAGTCGAACTGATCGCGCACCATGGTTTTGCCACGGTTGTCCATTTGCCAGCTTTGGGCTGCGCCCTTGCCGATCACCTCCAGAGCCAAGTCCATATTCAGCCCTGCCTTCTGTCCAAAGGCGATGGCTTCGCTCAGGCCCTGAACCAGGCCTGCGATGCAGATCTGATTGACCATCTTGGTCAGTTGACCAGAGCCGCAAGGGCCCATCAGGGTGAAGGCCTTGGCGAAGGCCATGCCAACTGGCCGAATCCGCTCGAAGACATCGGCCTGACCGCCACACATGACCGTCAGCTGCCCGTTTTGTGCGCCCGCTTGGCCCCCTGAGACCGGTGCGTCGATGAAGTGCACCCCGCGCTGTTGGGCCAGAGCTTGCAGTTCACGGGCCACTTGCGCCGAGGCCGTGGTGTGATCGACCAGGCAGGCGCCTGAGGGCAGGCCTGCCAGCGCCCCTTGTTCGCCGAGCACCACCGACCGCAGGTCGTCATCGTTTCCAACGCAGCAAAACGCGATGTCGGCGTCCTGGACGGCTTGTCTCGGCGTATCGGCTTGACGTCCACCGAATTCGGCCACCCAGGCGTGGGCCTTGCCCGGTGTCCGGTTGTAAACCGTCACCGAGTGTCCGGCGCGAACCAGATGGCCGGCCATGGGATAGCCCATCACGCCCAGTCCTATAAAGGCCAGTCGCTGGGAGGGGGTGGAGGCGTATTCACGTGGGTTGATCGAGCCAGTGCTCATGCATTCTTCTCCTTGGAGGGGTGTTCCGATTTCTGTGACCACTAAGGGGGCATATTGTCCGGATTTCGCGCCAGCCGACGCGCTTGCTCGGCAATGACCAAGCGATGGCTTACGGATTGCGCCAGACTCTGATCGAGGGTCTGCATGCCCGCAGCCGCACCGGTTTGCATGAGGGAGTAAAGCTGTGCAACCTTGTTCTCCCTTATCAGATGGCGAGCGGCGGCTGTCGCTACCAGCACTTCGTGAGCCGGCACTCGCCCCGACTCTCGACCCGGGCACAGGACTTGGGAGACGACGGCCAGCAGCGACTCGCTCAGGAGGGTGCGCACCACTGCCTTGTCTTCACTGGGGAACACGTCAATCAGGCGATCGATGCTGCGGGCGGCACCGGCAGTGTGCAGGGTGGCCAGCACGAGGTGTCCGGTTTCTGCGGCGGTCAGCGCCAGTCGCACCGTTTCGAGATCACGAAGCTCTCCGACCATGATCACATCCGGATCCTCTCGTAAAGCGGAGTGCAGCGCCTGGCTGAAACTGGCGGTGTGCAGTCCGATCTGCCGCTGGTGAACCATCCCCTCGTGGCCAGGATGCACAAATTCGATCGGGTCCTCCAGGGTGATCAGATGGCAGGGCTGTGTTTGCAGGCGATGCTGCAGCAGCGCTGCCAGCGTGCTCGATTTGCCCGAACCGGTTGGGCCGGTGACCAGCATGAGTCCCGAGGACCTGAGCACGAGTTCGGCCAGGACCGGGGGTACCCTAAGATCCTGCAGGGTCGGCAGACGCTGTGGGATCAGGCGCAGGGCCAGGGCAGGACCTTCTTGGTGCCGGAAGGCGTTGAAACGAAAGCGGCCCAGGTCCTCTGCGTGGAGGACCCCATCCACATCACAGGCTCTGGCCCATTGCTGGCGCTGGGGTTCTGTCATCAGTGCCTGGGCAGCAGACTCGATCTCGGCGACGGTGAGGGCGGCGGCGCATTCGGCTTGCAGCTGGCCATCGACCCGCAAGACCGGCGGCAGGCCGCTGGAGAGATGGAGGTCGGAGGCTCGTCGTTCGACGGCCCGTTTCAACCAGGGTAGTAAGCTCATCGAGCGCCTCACGTTAAAGTGCAGTCATGTCGTCTATCTCAACCCAGCTGGAGTCGGTACGCAAGCGCATTGACAAAGCTTGCAAGGATGCGGGCCGTTACAGCAACTCTGTAACCTTGTTGGCGGTCTCCAAGACCTTCGGCCCTGAGGCGGTGATTGAGGCGGTACAGGCCGGCCAGCGTGATTTCGGCGAGAACTATGTGCAAGAGGCGCTTGGCAAGATCAGCGCCCTCAGGCTTTGGGCGCAGGGCCAGACGCAGCCCCCCGAGCTGCGCTGGCATTGCATCGGACCCTTGCAGAGCAACAAGGCGCGCGCGGTGGCGGAACACTTTGATTGGGTGCACAGCGTTGACAGGCTCAAGATTGCGCAGCGCCTGTCCGATGCCAGGCCTGCGGATCTGCCGCCGCTGCAGGTCTGCTTGCAGGTCAATATAGACGGTGGTCCTAACAAGTCGGGCGTGTCGCCTCAGGATGCCCTGGCCCTGGCGGAGGCGGTGCAGAGTATGCCCAGGCTGGTCCTGCGCGGGCTGATGACCATCCCGGAGCCGACCGATGATTTTTCTTCGGCTCTTCTCGTTCATCAACGCTCGCAGGCCCTGCTGGAAGCGCTCAATGCCTCCGGTCGTCTGTCACGGCCTCTCGATACCCTGTCCATGGGCATGAGCGCCGATCTGGAGGCGGCTATCGCCGCTGGCAGCACCCTGGTGCGGGTGGGGACCGCCATTTTTGGCCGGCGCGACCTGGCTTGAGGGCTCGCCGCACAGGCCATCGGCCCGTGCGAAAATTAGGCCATGAATGCTCCCGATCGAGTTCAGACCCAGCCGCTTGTTGCGCTGATGCAAGGGCTCGGCCAGCAGGCCAAGACCGCATCGGCCGAGATGGCGCGCGCCTCGGCTGAGCAAAAAAGCCGTGCCCTGCGCCGCCTGGCTGACTTGCTGCGGGAGCAGGCGCAGCCCCTGATATCGGCCAATGTCCGGGACCTGGAACGGGCCCGCGCCGCCGGCCTGAGCGGGCCTTTGCTGGATCGACTCAAGCTCAGCCCGAAGATTCTGGAGACGGTGGCGCTGGGGTGCGAACAGCTGGCGGCCATGCCCGATGTGATCGGGCAGGTCATTGGCATGCAGCAGCAGCCCAGCGGCATCCGGGTGGGGCAGATGCGGGTTCCGCTGGGCGTTTTCGGCATGATTTACGAGAGCCGGCCGAATGTGACGATCGAGGCGGCTTGTCTGGCCATCAAGAGTGGCAATGCCTGTATCTTGCGCGGGGGCTCCGAAGCCATCGACTCCAACACCGCTTTGGCGGCGCTGGTTCAGGCCGCCTTGCAGCAGGCGGGCCTGCCGAAGGAGGCGGTGCAGTTGGTACCCACTACCGATCGCGAGGCGGTTGGGCTGCTGATTGCCCTGCCCGAGTTTGTCGATGTCATCATCCCCCGAGGCGGTAAAGGCTTGATCGAGAGGGTCAGCCGCGAAGCTCGGGTACCGGTCATCAAGCATCTCGACGGCAACTGCCATGTGTATGTCGACGACCCCTGTGACCTCGAAATGGCAGTGGCTATTGCCGATAACGCCAAGACCCAAAAATACAGCCCCTGCAATGCCGCTGAGGGCTTGCTGGTCGCGCGCGCCGTGGCACCCGATTTTCTGCCTCTTATCGGTCGCGTGTATGCGGACAAGGGGGTGGAGATGCGATGCGACCCTGAGGCTCTGGGGCTGTTGAAGGCCGCGCTCAGCGGTGCGGCCTCAAGTGGTTTGCTGCGGCCTGCGACCGAACAAGACTGGTCCGAGGAGTACCTGGCCCCCATCATCAGCATCAAGGTGGTGGGTAATGTCAGCGAGGCGATTGCGCACATCAACACCTACTCGAGCCATCACACCGATGCGATCGTGACCCGTGACCATGTTCATGCGCAGCGGTTCCTGCGCGAGGTCGACTCGGCCAGCGTGATGGTCAATGCCAGCACCCGGTTTGCTGACGGTTTTGAATATGGCCTGGGTGCCGAGATCGGTATCTCAACCGACAAGTTTCATGCCCGCGGTCCGGTGGGTATCGAAGGATTGACCAGTTTGAAATATGTGGTGCTCGGGCAGGGCGAGCTGCGCTCATGAGCCAATATTCCAGGGTACACGGATTCGACCAGCCTGCGCTGGCTGGCTTGCACAAGATGTCTCCCATCGGCCCTAGGCGATTCGCAGTACACGCTCAGCGCCACTCCTTCTGAAAGTCTTCGCATGGTTCCCCATCTGATCACCGCCCTTAACGGGCCCATCAATGAACTCGAGCAGCGGATCCTCGATTCCACGCCCGCTATCGAGCGCTGGTTTCGCCTTGAGTGGATGGAGCACACCCCTCCGTTTTATTGTGCAGTTGATATCCGCAATGCGGGATTCAAACTCGCTCCGGTGGATACGGCCTTGTTTCCTAGCGGATGGAACAACCTGACACCCGAGATGCTTCCGCTGGCGGTGCAGGCCGCGATGGCGGCCATTGAAAAGATCTGTCCGGAGGCGCGCAATTTGCTGGTGGTGCCCTCGGGTCAGACCCGCAGTACCTTCTACTTGGCCAATATCTTGCAGCTCAAGCGGATCTTTCATCAAACGGGGCTGAACGTGAGATTCGGTTCGCTCAGTCCCGAGGTGAAGGAAGCCGCCACCTATGACCTGCCCACAGGCGAGAGCCTCACGATAGAACCTCTGATTCGCACCGAGCGCCGGCTGGGCCTGAAAGATTTCGACCCTTGCACGATTTTGCTCAACAATGAGTTGTCTGCAGGAGTGCCGGGTATCCTGGAGGACTTGCACGAACAGTATCTGTTGCCGCCCCTGCATGCCAGTGCAACGGTGCGACGCAAATCGCAGCACTTTCAGGTCTATGAGGAGATCTGCAAGCGTTTTGCCAAGTTGCTCGGCATCGACCCCTGGCTGATTAACCCCATGTTTTCCTCTTGCGGTCTGATGGCTGCGGGTGCGGGGCGTGAGGCCCTCTACACCCATGTCGATGCGCTGCTGACCAAGATACGCCGGAAATACAAAGAATACGGTATCAATGAGAAGCCTTTTGTGGTCGTCAAGGCCGATGGCCGGGCCGATGGAATGGGCATCGTCACGGTGCGCGACGTCAAGGATCTCGACACGCTGTCGCTGCCTTCGTCTGGGGATAGCACCCCAGCGGCCGAGGTGATCGTGCAGGAGGGGGTGCTGACCAATGAGAGGGTCAACGAGGCGGTGGCCGAGCCGGTGGTCTATTTGATGGACCGCTATGTGGTGGGCGGCTTCTACCGCATCCACGCCGAGCGCGGTATTGATGAGAATCTAAACGCCCCCGGTGCGACCTTTGTGCCGCTGGCCTTTGCCGATAGCGGACGCCTGCCCCAGGCGGGGGAAAAACCGGGATCGAGCAGCCCCAACCGCTTCTATATGTACGGGGTGATTGCTCGCCTGGCTCTTCTGGCGGCCAGCTATGAATTGGAAAGCACGGATCCGCAGGCTGAGGTGTACGAGTAGCCTAGGCGCGTTGCTGCGCTGCAACAGAACCGGTTGAGCGGCCTTTGTCTGGACGAGCAGGCTTGCACGAGGACTGCGCGAGAGGACAATAGGCGCTCTTGTTGACGCCCCGCTGTGGTCTGTCGGACCGCGGCGCTCTTTTTCCTTTGTCGCACTCCTCCTCCTCCCTGACGGCCCTGGCCCTGGCGGCTATTGGGGTGGTTTACGGCGACATCGGCACCAGTGTGCTGTATGCGGTCAAGGAAGTTTTTGGTTCCGGTCATGTGGACTTCACGCCGGCCAACGTCTACGGCATCTTGTCGCTGTTCTTCTGGACGCTGACCACCATCGTCTCGTTCAAGTACGTGTTGTTGGTTTTGCGCGCCGACAATCATGGCGAAGGTGGCTTGGTCGCGATGCTGGCGCTGGCCTCGCAGGCGGTCAAGGACAAGCCCCGGCTGCGCGGCGCGCTGCTGGTGGTCGGAATTTTCGGTACTTCCTTGTTCTATGGCGACGGCGTCATCACGCCAGCCATCTCGGTCTTGTCGGCGGTGGAAGGCCTGGAGGTGGTGGATCCGGCCTTCAAGCGAGCGGTCATTCCGGTGACCTTGCTGATTCTGCTGGTCCTGTTTTTGGTTCAGAAACGCGGTACGGCTGGCATAGGCAAATTTTTTGGTCCTGTGACACTGGTGTGGTTTGGTGCCCTGGCCCTGCTGGGTTTGAATCAGATTGCCAACTATCCGAGCATTCTGTTGGCCATCAGTCCTCATTACGCCCTGGGCTTCATCTGGGACAACCCGGGCACAACCTTCATTATTTTGGGCGCTGTGGTGCTGTGCGTGACCGGCGCCGAGGCGCTCTACGCGGATTTGGGCCATTTTGGTAAGGCGCCCATACGTCTGGCCTGGTTCGGGGTGGTCATGCCCGCCTTGACCCTGAACTATTTTGGTCAGGGGGCCCTGCTGCTGCGCGAACCCGAAGCCGTGAAGAACCCTTTTTATCTGATGGCGCCGGAATGGGCCCTCATGCCTTTGGTGGTGTTGGCCACAGCCGCATCCGTGATCGCCTCGCAGGCGCTGATCACCGGCGCCTTTAGCGTGACCAAACAGGTCATACAACTGGGCTATCTGCCCAGGCTGAACATCCTGCACACCAGTGAACGCGAGACCGGTCAGATCTACATTCCCATGGTCAATTGGGGATTGTTCGCCGCCATCGTGCTGGCGGTGGTGATGTTCCGCTCTTCCAGCAATCTGGCTGCCGCTTACGGCATTGCAGTCACATTGGACATGCTGATCACCACCGTGCTGACCTTCTTTGTGATCCGCTATGCCTGGCGGTATCCGCTGGCTTTGTGCATCGCGGCCACGGGGGCTTTTTTCGTTATCGACTTGGCCTTCTTTGCATCGAATTTAATGAAGCTGCTCGATGGGGGTTGGTTCCCGCTGGCCATTGGTGGATTCGTCTTCACCCTCATGCTTACCTGGAAAGAGGGGCGGCATCTGCTCAACTCCAAGCTGCGTGCGGATGCCATTGACCTGCCCTCTTTCCTGGAGGCTGTTTTCGTGAGCCCGCCGGCGCGAGTGGAGGGTACGGCCGTCTTCCTCACTGCCGAGAAGGGGGCCTTGCCCAATGCCCTCTTGCACAACCTCAAACACAACAAGGTGATGCACGCGCAGAACCTTTTCGTGACGGTCGTCAATCATGAAGTGCCATGGGTAGCGCTCGACCGGCGCATTGAAATCGAGGCTCTGGGGCATGACTGCTGGCAGGTGATGATTCACTACGGCTTCAAAGACGATCCGGACATCCCTAAGGCGCTGGAGGTCTTGAGCGCGCACGGATGCGTGCTTGACAGCATGACCACCAGTTATTTCCTCTCGCGCGATACTGTGATTCCGACGATAGGCGGCGGCATGTCGCCGTGGCGGGAAAAACTTTTTTCCCAGATGCATCGCAACGCCAGTGGCGCAGCAGACTTTTTGAAGTTGCCCAACAATTCGGTGGTCGAGCTCGGCTCAAAAATAGAAATCTGATCTGACCATGCACCTGTTGTTTATTGCCGATCCGCTCGAGTCTTTCAAGATCTACAAGGACAGCACTTTTGCCATGATGCAAGAGGCTCAGTCGCGCGGCCATCGCCTGAGCGTCTGTGAGCCCAAAGACCTGACTTGGCAGCGTGGCCAGTCGGTCACCGCCTTTGTGCGCGACATCGCCTTGACGGGCCAGCAGGACCCTTGGTTCGCGGCCGAGCAGCAGCCCCCGCATGAGCGCCCTCAGGCGCTGCGCGATTTTGATGCGGTGCTGATGCGCAAGGACCCACCCTTTGACAGCGAGTATTTCTACGCCACCCACTTGCTTGAGCAGGCTGAGCGTGAAGGGGCGCGCGTCTTCAATCGGCCCCGTGCTTTGCGTGACCATCCTGAGAAGTTGGCGATCCTGGAGTTCCCTGACTTGATTGCCCCCACCCTGGTCACCCGTGATGCAGCCGATGTGCGGCGTTTTCACGCAGAGCACCGGGACATCATCCTCAAGCCGCTCGATGGCATGGGGGGAATGGGTATCTTTAGGGTGAGCGCGGATGGTCGCAACCTTGGGGCCATCGTCGAGACTCTTAACCGGCACGGCGCTCAAACGGTGATGGTGCAGCGATTTCTGCCAGCCATTGCCCAGGGAGACAAGCGCATTTTGGTCATTGCTGGAAAGCCGGTTCCGTTTTGCCTGGCTCGTATTCCGCAAGGCGATGAAGTCCGTGGCAATCTGGCCGCCGGTGGCTTGGGTGTGGCGCAGTCTCTTTCGGCGCGGGATCTGGAGATTGCGCAGTCCCTTGGACCGGTTCTGTCCTCCCGCGGTCTGCTTTTGGTGGGGCTCGATGTGATTGGGGACTGCCTGACCGAGATCAACGTGACAAGCCCGACCTGTTTCCGCGAGATCTCCGATCAAACCGGCTTTCACGTGGCCGCGATGTTCATCGATGCGCTGG
>JBEIHE010000110.1:0-8576 GCA_040381515.1 Polaromonas sp. | reverse complement strand
GCGCCGACCGCACTTTTGGTCAGATAGTTCGCTGCCGTCGCATGTGCGCCGGCCGGCGTCGCACCACGATAAGCGCCAAACTGCGAGGGCCAGTTCTTGGCCGTGTAGGCGTAGCCGGTCCGATCGAGCAAGGCCGCAGCCTCAGCGGGTGGATTGTTTTTTCGGATACCAAAGCGCAGGTTCCAGGCATCGGTGACCGAGGCCTGGGCTCCAGGCGTCCCTACCCGATTCCCCACACGAACACCGCAATAGCCCAGCAACTCTCTTTCGGTTTCAGCCGCATTGACCGAGCCATCCAGATTGGCCCAGCCTATTTGCCCCCCGGGCGCCAAGCTCTTGTTGCCTACCAGCGTGACCCACTGCCCCACGGTGAGTCCATAACTGGGGGCGCTGGCGCCGCTGGTCGGGCGGAAGGCGACCGGCAAGGGGCAGGCGGTCTGCGCATTGCGGCGCGTAGCCACCGCCTGGGCACCCACTCGGTCGGCACTGGCCATGCGGGCGTCGCCGGAAAAAGCCCGCAGGGCCGGCATCAACCAGGCCCCCACGCTCTGATGGGTGTGGGTGCAGCGCGCATAGCGGGCCTGTGCCGGCTGGGTGGTTAACTGCGCATCACGGTCGAGGAACTGAAGCGAGGCCGTGCTCAGCTGCGGTCGGCCCGCCCAAGAGGACGACTGGAAATTGACGGCATTGAGATTGCCCGCGCGCGCGCCGGCATTGCCCGCACGCGTCAAGGCATCGGCGCGACCGTCAAGCTCGCTGGCCGCAGCCAAGGCGCAGGCATCGACAGCCGTCTGCAATTCGGCGCGGATCACAAACAGGCGGCCAAAGTCGAGTGCCACCCCCATAAAACCCAAAAGAAAAAGCAGGCTCAAGGCCACGGTGAGAGCCACCGCGCCTTGATGCCTGCGCCCCTGAGGCATGCTGCGCCCCAGGCTTGCACGAGGACGCCCAGCCCCCTTGTCCGAGCTGTCAGCCGGCAACCAGGGTCTGTCCTTCATCGCGTCCCTCGGTCTGACTTCAGCTGCAGGTGGCCGTGGTCAGGCAGGCATCTACCCGCGAGACAAAGTCAGCAAAGTTGCCATTGGTCAGACCCTTGATGGCCAGCACCAGCGCAATCGACACCACCGCGATGATGAGGGCGTATTCCACCACCTGCGCACCCTCCTCGTCGCGGGCCAATCGCTTGAGCGCCTGTGCACCCTTTTGCATCCACTGTTTCATAGCAAACTCCTCTTTCATGGTTGAACAATGACGCACCGACCCCCGGCGCGTCCAATCGGGCGCTTCTTTTAGTCGCCTTGCTTGACCCTTGGTGCGCAGCCGCAAACCTCTGCGGCTGCGCACCCGGCCACTCCCCCTCCCCGCTTGTGCTCAGGGACTCTGCGACCCGTTGCCACCCAGATTGATCACATTGACCACAGGTGGCGGGGTCTTGAAACTGTCGCGATAACGCTGGAAGGCGCTGCGCGCCGATCCGGCGTCCAGGGCCGCGGGCTCGGCCTTGCCGCTGCCCGCTGCGGGGTCCAGCACCTGGGCTTGCCGGTTGTGCCGCACCGCGTCGCCAAATCGGGCGTCGTACTGTGGTGTGGTCGAGCTGCAACCGGCCAGGGCCACGAAGGCCATCACGGCGCATGGCAAATCACGTGACATTCGCGGAAATCGCTTCATGGCTGACCTTCCTTGGGAGAAGTGGCCGGCCCGTCGCCAGCCGATGAATCCGTGGCCACCGATGCGGCTGGCGCAACTGGCAAGGCAGGTGTGGGCGCCAGGGCGGGCGTCTGCCGAGGTGCCGGCGCAGCAGGCCGCGGCGCGACCGGCGGGGCTTCGCCCCTGCCACCCAAAATGGCCTCCTGGCGGCTGGGCTCCCTGTGCACGTCGGTGGGCAGCATCGCGGTGCGCAGCGGCTGCACCAGACGCGGCGTGATGACAAAGACCAGTTCCGTCTGGTCCTTCTGGAAGGCGGTGGAGCGAAACAGCGCCCCGAGGATGGGCAGATCACCCAAGCCCGGAAAGCGGCTGAGCGACTGGCTGACGGTGTGGCGAATCAGCCCGGCAATGGCCAGACTCTGTCCATCGCCCAGTTGAACCGTGGTGTCCACCTGACGCGTACTGACCGTCGGCAGCACCGACTGCAAGCCATCGGCCGTCGTCAGGGCCGCGCCGGTTTGCGACAGTTCTGAGGCCTCGGTGGTGAGCTTGAGATTGATCCGCCCGCCTTCGAGCACTGTGGGATGAAACTTCAGACCCACGCCAAACTGACGCTCATCCAGCGTCACCGCCCCATTGCCCTGGCGCACCGGAATGAAAATCTTGCCACCCGAGAGAAAGCTGGCCGACTGGCCACTGAGGGCCATGATGTTGGGCTCGGCCAGTACCCGTACCAGCGCGTCCTGTGCCTGTGCATCCACCCCGATCAGAGTGCCGCTAGCGCCCTGCTGACCCGCGCTGCCACTGATCGTGTCCTTGCCGGCGCCTATGTCCACCCCCACGCCGCGCCCTACCTCGACCCGACCCGACAGCCCGATATTGCTGGTGGCGGTCTTGCCCAGAAGCAGCGGGTTGCCACCGAAAAGGCCAGTGAAGATGCGTGCGCCGTCACCGGTGCGCGCCACCCGCGTCAGGTCAATGCCCAACCGATCGAGTACGCCCTTGCTGACCTCGGCAATCTTGACCTCCAGCATCACCTGCTGGGGTGCGCTGACTCGCAGCAGACTGACCACCCGGCGGCCCTCGCCCAGCGATTGCGCCAGGCTCATCACCTCGTCAGCCTTGAGTGTGTCGCTGACCTGGCCGGTCAAGACCAGCGCACTGTCCATCGCGCGCACCCGGATCTGGCCCTCACCAGGCAGCAACTCAGCCAGCTTGGCCTGCAGTGCCTCGGGGTCGACGGTCACCATCACATCTCGCAAGAAGCAGCGTCCGTCGGCCGCCTGCAAAACCAGATTCATCGAACCAGGCCGCCGCCCCAGCGCAAACAACTCGCTCGGACCCAGAAGCATGAAATCCACCTGCGCCACCCCGTCGGATGCCGGCGATGCAACCGCAGCCCCCCCGACTGGCACGGCCTGCTCAGCCCCAGCGGGGCCCAGGGTGCGACTGGCCGGTGTACCCCCCACCACCATACGGATCATGGGCGTGGACAGACGCAGCACCGTCGACTTGCCCAGAATCACCTGCGTGGGCGGATCCACACTCACACTGCTGCAAGGTGGCAAGGCCGCAGCAGGCGTGTGGTGCGCCATCATGGGAGGCTGCGCCAAGGCTGGGAGGGCTTGCAGGGCACAGGCCAGCGCCGTGGGCACCCAGGCCCGAGGGGGCGAACCCACTGCCGCAGAACCAAAAGAAGGAATCTTCATGAAGGGGTCTTCCTGGGAGAGACTTCAAAAACAGTGGGCCACGCGCTTGGCGTCGTGGATGACTTCTACGCAGGGTCCAGACGCTTGCATCGGTGCGGGTGCCACAGGGGTCACCGCAGGTCCCGCCGGTCCGGTTGCCGACACAGCGGCAGGTTCAACCGGCACCGTTCGGCTCTGCGCAGCGGCGGGCGTCTTGGAAACCGGGGTCGCCACACGAGCGCTCGGGGTCCTGGGGCGCGAAACAGCGGAGGCCACCGTATCGCCTTCGAGCAACTGCTGCTTGGTCGAACCACGGGTGCTGACCCGCTGGCGATCGACCTGATTGCGCAGCACCAGGGACAAGGTTCCCACGCTGCGGGCCAGGTCCAGTTTCTCGGCGTCCTGCGGTGTCAGCTCGAGCGTGACCGCACTGACCACCTTGGGCTGTGTCTCGTCACGGCTGGCTTGCTGGGCCACCGCCAGCACCAGCACCTGCTCGAGCACCGTCTTGCTAATTTGTGCATCCTCGCCGCGGCCCTGCTCCCGGTGGGTATTGACCATCACATCCACATAGGTCCCGGGCAGAGCGAAGCCGGCCACACCCACCACATCGTTGACTCGCACCGTCATGGCCCGTTTGCCCTCGGCAATGACCGCTGACAGCCCCCCCTGGCTGCCCACCGGCGCAAGCTTGCGTTCAACGATCGCCTCTCCCTTGAGCACGCCCAGACGCAAGACCCGATCTTGCAGCGCAGCCAGGTCCGAAAAAGCCCCTGCGGGTACGGCCGTCTCGGGCCAGTCCACCACCGAAAGCATGGGCAGCGACAACTTGCTGCCGGGCTCCACATCCACCATGGCCACCACCACTTGGCGCGAAGCGGCGCCGGACTGGCGCGACATCCAGCTGGCGGCATAGACCGCAGCAGCCAAGGCCAGCAACATGCCCAAGACCAAGAAGACCCATGCTTTGATGTTTTTCATTCGCCCGTTTCCTCTTACGCCACCCAGGCACGCGACCATTGCAGGCCCTGCGGCTCAAACACACCCACATACAGCAAGGTGCCCACACAAATACTCAAGGCATAGGGCATGCGCCCCAGCGACAGCGCCGCGCCCGAATGCAAGCGCAGAAACAAGGCGCCCCAAGCCCGCTGTCGGGCCAGCCGAATCAGCGCCAGCACACCGCCGGTGATGAAGATCGAAAGCACCACCGTCACCGTATGCACCGGTCCCACAAAAGCGCCGACCATTGCAATGAGCTTGACGTCCCCGCCGCCAAGGGCCCGCGCCAGATACAGCGGCAAGGTCAGCAGCAGGCCCAGCAACCACCCCGCCGGCGCAGCCAGTACCGCCCACCCAGCCAGGGGCTGCGGCTGCGCAAAGCCCAGAAGCACAGCCGCCAAAGCGCCGCCGATCGTCAGCGCATTCGGAATGCGCCAGGCGTAGGCATCAATCGCGGCAGCCGCCACCAGCAGGCTGATGAGTACCAGCAGGCCTGGCTGATCGATCAGCAAAGTGATGAGTCCCTGGTGGAAGGTTTGCATGGGGGCGGTCTGGAATCGGTCTCTGAGGAAAAATGTAGTCACTGACCCTGCCCCGGTCATGAGAGAGACGTACCAGTGCGGGCGTGACAAAACTCCCGTTTTGCACGGACAGCTCAACGAGGTGGGAGTCGCACCTTGGCGGCGATGGTTTTGTGGGCCGCGCCCTCGCGGCGATGGGGTTTAGTGATTCACTGCCCTATCGCGCCGAGGGCGGCGCTCCCACAGGGCGTCGCTCCTAATGCCCCCATCAACGGCTTTGATAGATTCGTAGGAGCCGCGCCCTCGCGGCGATGCATTCGCCTTCGTGGGAGCCGCGCCCTCGCGGCGATGGGGTTTAGTGATTCACTGCCCTATCGCGCCGAGGGCGGCGCTCCCACAGAGCGGCGCTCCTACAAGCGGCGCTCCCACAGGGCGGCGATTCAGCTCTTCTTTTTGGGCCGCTGCCAATTGGCCACTGACAGCTGCTTGCCTCGCGCCACCGTAAGGGCGCCCGGTGCGGTGTCCTTGGTGATGGTCGAGCCACCGCCTATGGTGCCGCCTGCGCCCAAAGTCACCGGAGCCACCAGCACGCAGTTGCTGCCCACATGCACATCGTCTTCAATCACGGTGCGATGCTTGTGGGCACCATCGTAGTTGGCGGTGATGCTGCCGGCCCCGTAGTTGACCCGCGCCCCTACCGTGGCATCGCCCAGATACGCCAGATGGTTGGCCTTGGCCCCTTCGGCCATGGTGCTGTTCTTGATTTCAACGAAATTGCCCACGTGAACCTGCCGGCCCAGGCGAGCCCCGGGACGCAGGCGGGCAAACGGACCCACGCTGGCGCCTTCGCCCACTTCCACTCCGGCGGCCTCGCCATCTATGTGCGTAAAAGGTGCAATCACCGCACCGTCGGCGATGCGCGCATTGGCGATCACGCAATAAGCCCCCACCCGCACCCCGGCACCCAAAGCCACATGGCCTTCAAAGATGCAGCCCACATCAATCTCCACATCCGGGCCGCACTCCAGCATGCCGCGCAGGTCAAAGCGGGCCGGATCGGCCAGTCGCACCCCTTGCTGCATCAGACGATCGGCCTGGCCCCGCTGGTAAACCCGCTCAAGTTCGGCCAACTGCGCCGGGCTGTTGACCCCAGCCACCTCGGCCGCATCTTCAGTGCAATGGGCCAGCACCGGCTCCCCGTCGGCCACTGCAAAGCCGACGATGTCCGTCAGGTAGTACTCCTTCTGCGCATTGCGGTTGTCCAGGCGGGCCAGCCAGCGCCGAAGCAGGCGCGTGGGCACCGCCATGATGCCGCTGTAGACCTCGGTGATGCGACGCTGCTCGTCGCTGGCGTCCTTTTGCTCGACGATGCCCCTGACCTCGCCGCCCTGCCTCAGGATGCGGCCGTAGCCGGTGGGATCGGACAACTGCAAGGTCAGCAGGGCCAGATGCGAGCCCTGGCACAGGGCCACCAAGGCCTGCAGAGTGGAGGCCCGAATCAAGGGCACATCGCCCGACAGCACCAGGGTCAGGCCGTCATCACCCAGCAGGGGCATGGCCTGCGCCACAGCATGGCCCGTGCCCAGCTGGGGCTCCTGGCGGGCAAAACCCAGGTCTAGCTCGGGTCCGACGCAGGCCCGGGCCGCCGCTTGCACCTGTTCGGCCTGGTGACCGACGATTACCACCGCCCGGCGGGCCGATAACTGTATGGCGGTGTCAAGCACATGAGCCAGCAAAGCACGGCCGCCCAAACGATGCAACACTTTGGGGTGGTCGCTTTTCATGCGCGTGCCCTTGCCCGCCGCCATGACCACCACATCCACAAGATCCTTGCCTGCCGTCACATCCGTATCAGCCATGTCTTTTTCCCTGGGCGCACAGCCCCTGAAACTTTGGAGGATTATCGGCGCAGCGCTCTTGCTGGCCCTGCTGGGCGGCTGCAGTGCGGTCCGGCTGGCCTACAACAATGGACACGAGGTGGCCTGGTGGTGGGTCACCGACTACCTGGACGTGCAGGGCGAAGACAGCACCACCTTGCGACAGGCGGTGCACCAGATCCATGAATGGCACCGACGTGAGCAGCTGGCCCCCTCCATCGAACTAATCAAAAGCTGGCAACGACCCGTGACAGGTGACCTGAGCAGCGAACAGGTCTGTCGCATGGTCGACGAACTGTGGCAACGTGCCGCCGAGCTCTCAGGCTTGGTGCAGGCACTTGATCCGGCGGCGCTACAGGTGCTCTCACGCCTGAGCCCGCGCCAGCTGGCCCATATGGAGCGCGAGTTTGCTAAAAGCAATCGCAAGTTTCGCGAAAAGTATGTGGACGTCACGCCGCCGCAATTGCTGCAGGCGCGATTTGATTCGGGCCTGTCGCGGGCGGGCTGGCTCTACGGATCGCTAAGCCGCCCCCAAGAGCAAGCCCTGCGCACAGCACTGATGGCCGCGCCCTGGGACACGCGCCAATCTTATGAATCGCGGTTGCGCAGGCAGCAGGACGTTTTGCAGACCCTGCGAAGCCTGTCGCAAAGCCAAAGCTCGCCCGAGCAAACGCGCACCGTCCTGCGAGCCCTGCTCTCGCGCCAGTTCGATCCGCAAGACCCGGCCGACCGCGCACGGCTGACGACCCTGCGTCAGCAAAGCTGCCAGATACTGGCGCAGTTGCATGCCAGCACCACGGCCGCCCAGCGCGCCCGGGCTAAGGACAAATTGGCCGGCACCGCCGCCGATCTGGCCAGCCTGTTGCCGGTGCAAAGCGCAACAGCCGTCGGCGGTTCAGCGCGCTAAGACTTGCGGCGACGGCTTTGCAGCAGACCAATGTTCTGCTCACCGGTCACCGTACTCGCATAGTGCCGATTGATCACATCCACGCTGGTGCGTGCATTGCGGGCCAACGTCAGCAGATCAATACCCTGGCCATACAGCAGACGAAAGGTAATGGCCGAGTGGCGCAGGCTGTAAAGACTGCGCGGCTGCCCGTGGGGCCCCATCTTCAGACCGGTGGCGGCCAACACCCAGTTGAAATGAAAGCTCAGCACCCAGTGCGCGTAATTGCGGTCGCGCAGATGCGGCAGAAACAAGTAGTCGTCAGGCCCACCCAAGCCTGCGGCCTGTTGGGTCTGAAGCATCAAGCGATACAGCCGCACCGCCTGCTGCAAGGTCACGATCGGTTTGTCATGCCGTTTGGTCTCGGGCAGGGTCAGGCGCAGGTAGTGGTGATTCGCATGCACCACCTCCACATGGCGATGCTTAAGCGTCTTAAGGTCACTGGGCCTAATGAAGCTGTTGACCATAAAAGATATCGCCCAGGCCAGATCGGGCGGCATGGTCTGCTCAGCCCGCCGAATCTTGTAGCGCTCGCGGATCTGATCGGCCGTCAACGGGAACTCGTGTCCACGAAGACGGCGCGCGCAGCGCAGAATTTGCCAGTACTCACTGGGGGTAAACGCCCCCCGAGGCGTGGAGTGCACCTTGACCCGCGGAAATACCGGCAGCTTGTCAATCAAGCCCCGGGCCTGGGCGTAGACCAACACCTTGCGCACCAGCACCAGATACTGCTGACGGTGGTGGTGGAAAAGCGCTCGCTGAGCTGTTGGGTAAACTCCAGCAGATCCTCATGATCAATTGCCGACACCGGTGTCTGGGCCCAACGCGGCAGGATCTGCGCGTCCAGACGGTTGCGCATGACCTGCCAGGTGCCCACGCTCAGTTCACGCCGGCG
>JBEIHE010000109.1:0-8699 GCA_040381515.1 Polaromonas sp. | reverse complement strand
CACCGATGCCATCAGCCAGAAGGCCATTCATGTCTCGATGTGGCTGATTGCAAGCGGCGTGGTCGCACTGTTGATCTTGCTCTGGCGAGAAAAGGTTCTCGCCTAAGCCCTTGGGAGCGCGCCGCCGTGTGGGAGCGCCGCCCCCGGCGCGATGGGGCCTTGATGCCCGCGCCGCATCGCCGCGAGGGCGCCCGCGCCATCTGAAAGCGGCCGCTACGATTGGGGTTTCGGTCTTGCCGGGACTTTTCATGCGCGCCAAATTCCACGACTTCAAGCTTTTCCTTCAGCGCGTTTGGGCGCTGGCCTTGCCTTATTTCCGTTCCGAGCAGCGCTGGCAAGCGCGCGGCCTTCTTCTGGCCATCGTGGCCCTGAATCTTGGTGCGGTCTACATGTTGGTCCTCATCAATGACTGGAACCGCCTGTTCTACGACGCGCTGCAGGACAAGAACGAGGCGGTCTTCTGGCAAGAACTGCTTCGTTTTGTCTATCTGGCCTTCGGTTTCATTCTGATTGCGGTCTATCGTTTCTATTTGACCCAGCTCTTACAGGTGCGCTGGCGCGCCTGGATGACGCGGCACTATCTGCAGCGCTGGCTGGAGGCGCACCGCTTCTATCGGATGGAGCTCGCGCGCTACGCAGCCGATGGGACGGCTCCCGACAACCCGGATCAGCGCATCCAGGAGGACCTCAATCTCTTTACCAGCTATTCGGTTTCTCTGAGCATGGGCCTGCTCAATGCGGTGGTGACGCTGGTGAGTTTTGTCGGCATTCTCTGGAGCCTGTCGGGTCCCTTTAGCTTCACGCTGGGCGGTCAGGCTTACACCATCGAGGGTTTCATGGTCTGGATGGCTGTTCTGTATTGCCTGGCCGGCAGCGTGCTGACCCACTACATCGGTCGGCCCCAGATTCCGCTCAATTTCATGCAACAGCGCTACGAGGCTGACTTTCGGCATCATCTGATCCGGGTGCGTGAATACAGCGAATCGATTGCCCTTGATGCGGGTGAACCGGTTGAACGCGATCATCTGGATCTGCGTTTTTCACGCGTCCTGGGCAATTACCTTCAACTCATGAAGAAGCAGAAGAACCTGCTGTGGTTTACCAACTTCTTTGGTCAGGCTGCGGTAGTCTTCCCTTTCATCGTTGCCGCACCGCGCTTCTTCAGCGGTGCCATTGCGCTTGGCCAACTCATGCAGATCGCCTCGGCCTTTGGTCGGGTGCAGGATGCGCTGAGCTGGTTCGTGGAGAACTACCCCGCTCTGGCGGCCTGGAGGGCTACCACCGATCGTCTGACCAGTTTTGAGGCCCATATGAGCAGGCAGCAAGCCGATGCACAGCGGATGCAGCGTCGGGCGGTGGAGAAAGATTCTGCGGTACAGGCGCAAGACCTCGTGTTGGCTCTGCCGGACGGAAAGGTTTTGCTTGCCGGTGCCAACTTGGAGGTGCAACCCGGTGACAGTGTGCTCTTGAAGGGCCCCTCGGGCAGCGGCAAATCCACCTTGTTCCGTGTGTTGGCCGGTATCTGGCCTAACGCCAGTGGCACGATCGCCATGCCGGCCGATGCGATGTTCATTCCGCAGCGTCCTTACTTTCCAGATGGCAGCCTGCGCGAAGCGCTTTCTTACCCGGAGCCGGCCGGTCGATTCTCTGATCAGGAGCTTGACCAGGCCCTGCGCGAAGCCTTGCTGCCGCATTTGGCCGCGCAGCTTGACGACGAGGCAGCCTGGACTCAAAAGCTCTCTGGTGGCGAACAGCAGCGGCTGGCTATTGCGCGAGTCTTGCTAAAGAAGCCGCGCTGGGTGTTTGCTGACGAGGCCACCAGTGCGCTCGATCCTCAGGCTGAAGAGACGCTCTATGCCCGTTTGCGCGACTTGACCCAAAGCCAGGGCGGGGCCTTGGTCTCGATTGCGCACAGGCCCGCAGTGGCGCAGTTCCACCACCGTGTGTGGGAACTCAAGCCTGAGCCGGCGGGCGCTGCCAGCGCTTACAGACTGGTCGTCCAGACGGCCTGATGCATATCGCATCGCCACCCGTATCGCGATCGGAGCCTCATCCCTCAGAGCCCGCCGTTCAATTGCAGCCGCACTCCTTTGGGGATGGCTTGAAGGCCCACCTGCTCGGCTTGGGCCAGAGCCAGCACATCGCCCCACTGCAGTATTCGATAGACGGACCCGCTGGTGGTGGCGTTGGCGTCGTTCATTGGCTCGGTCTCGATTTCAATCCAGGCCTTGCGCCCCCGCTTGTGGGCCCGCAGATGCAGCTGGGTTGGTCCTTGTGCATGATCGGCCAGATACAGCACAGCGGCAAGTAGAACGGTTCGGGTGGCCGAACTGGCCACCCGCAAGGCCAATTCATGGGGATGATGCACCCACTGGATGCCGTTCAGACGCAGGCCGGCGCTCACCATCTGCATGCACTCATCCACCGCCTCACGCAGATCAACGGACTCCTGCGCGACGGGCACGATCCAGTGCAGCAGGCTCACGCAGCGCGCAGCGGCCTTCTTGGAAATCTGCCCCAGGCTCACGGTATGTTCAGCCAAGGTCTGCGCCGAGCCCGGTTGCTTGACCTGTCGCTCGATCAGGGCCGCCATGATGCCGATGGGCTGAAACTCGCCGGCCAGGTGGTGCCGCAAGGCCGGCATCAGCCGTCGTATCAGCGCGTAGCGCGCGGCCTCTTGTCGCAGGTCTGAATCGTACGGCAGCCCTTCTGAGGGCGGGACTGTGGCGGGGGAGTTGATCATGTCGGGGTCTTGGATGAGCGGGTCCGATCATCCTAGTGATCTCACTTGTAAAGGCAAGCTCATGCGTTGGAAACAGGCACGGTCTTAAGCTCAGCTTTAAGCTTGAGCCTCGGGTGCTACAGTGCAGCGGGCGCCCCCTCTCCGACCCACTTGTCCCGATGCCCTCTCAAGATCCGATCCCGCAGCGCGCCCGCCGCTTGCCTGCCTGGGCCGCCGGATGCCTGTGGGGTCTTTTGGCTTTTGTCATCGTGGCCGCTTTTGTCGCGGCCGATCAAATCACCCTGCAGGCCCTTCGTGAGCAACAGCGTGCGCTCGCGCAGTGGCAGGCCGAGCACCCTTGGCCCGCTCGCCTGGGCTATGCGGCTCTCTACCTGACCCTGACCAGTCTGTCGCTGCCTTCGGCGGCAGTGCTTACCTTGGCCGGCGGCGCCCTCTTCGGCCTACAAGAGGGTCTGGTGCTGGTGCTTTTGTCGGCCACCGCTGGCGCTACGCTGTCCATGTTGATGGCGCGCTACTTGTTGACCGATCTGGCCCGTCGCCGGCTTGGCCCGTGGCAGCAGGCCTTCGAGCGCGGGATGAGCCGTGATGGTCACTTCTACTTGCTGTCGTTGCGTCTGTTGCCCCTGATGCCCTTCTTTCTGGTCAATCTGGCGATGGGCCTGACTCGCATGCCGGTGGGTACTTACATGGTTATCACCTTGGTGGGTATGGTGCCCGCTACCTGGGTTTATGTGCAGGCCGGCACCGCCCTGGCCACCTTGTCAGCCACTGGCGATGTCTGGTCGACCGATGTGCTGCTGGCCCTCACCTTGCTGGCTGTGATGCCCTTGCTGCTTAGGGCTTTGCTCTTGGTCTGGCGACGTGGTCGCATCCTCAGGCCTTGGCGCAGCCAACGACCCCGGCGGTTTGACTTCAATTTGGTGGTCATCGGTGCCGGTGCGGGTGGACTGGTCAGTGCCTATATGGCCCGCGCCTTGCAGGCGCGCGTCGCTTTGATCGAGGCCGATCGTCCCGGTGGCGATTGCCTCTACCGCGGCTGTGTTCCCAGCAAGACTTTGATCGAAGCGTCGCGTCGGATGGAACAGATACGACAGGCGAGCCGTTACGGCTTGCAGGTGGCCGAACCTGTTTTGGATTGGCCGGCGCTGATGCAGCGTATGCGCCAGATCATCCGCGATATCGAGCCGCATGACAGCGTGCAGCGCTACACCGATCTCGGTGTGGATGTACGCTTGGGCCGTGCCCGTATCCTCAACCCCTGGACAGTAGAAGTGGCCAGCGAACGCGGCCTTGAGCGGTTGACGACTCGGGCTGTGATTCTGGCCACCGGGTCTGAGCCCAATCGTCCCCAGATCCCTGGTCTCGACGCGGTCGCGGCAGTCACCAGTGACACCTTGTGGGAACGGCTGGAGAGTTTGCCTGCAATCCCTAAGCGTCTGGTGATTCTGGGCGGCGGCGTGATGGGTTGCGAACTGGCGCAGGCACTGGCGCGCCTGGGGGCTGAGGTCACGCTGGTCGAGCAAGGTCCGCTCTTGTTATGCGACCAGGGCCGGGCGGTGAGCCGGCTCGCGCAGGATACGCTCGCTGCAGCAGGCGTGCGGGTGATGCTGCAGAGCACGGTGCTTCAGTGCGGCGCCAGTGCACCCGATTCGACGGCTGGGGATCTGGCATCCTTCATGGCGTGCCTTCAGACCCCCAGTGGAGTGCAAGACTGTTCCTTCGATCTCCTGATTCTTGCGGTTGGTCGAAAGCCGCGCTGGCGGGCGATGGGACTTCAAGCGCTTGGGCTCACCCAACTGGAGGTCGACGACTACCTCCAGACGGAATTGCCGGGCCTCTATGCCGCAGGCGATGTCAGCGGCGGCAGGCAGATGACCCATGTGGCCGCGCATCAGGGCTGGCACGCGGCGGTCAATTCGCTACAGGGCTTTTGGCGCCTGCGGCCCGACCGGGTCTGGCTGCCCCAGGTCATCTTCATGGACCCAGAGATCGCGCGGGTCGGGCTGACGTTGGAGCAGGCGCAGCAGCAGGGCCTTGAACCCGAAGTCACTCGGGTCGATTTGGCAGAGCTTGATCGCGCCATCATCGATGACCGACGCTGTGGCTTTATTGAACTTGTGACGCGTGCGGGCAGCGATCGTTTGCTGGGTGTCACCATTGTCGGCGCTCACGCTGGGGAACTGTTGCCCGAGTTCACGCTGGCCATGAACAATGGTTTGGGCCTGAGGAAGGTGCTCGCCAATTTGCATGCCTATCCCACCTGGTCAGAAATCGCCCGATTGGCCGCTGGTGCCTATCAACGTCAGCGCCAGCCCCGCTGGGCGCTGCAGTGGCTCGAACGTTTGCACCGATGGCGGCGTGGTTAAGGATCGGGCTGCACTTGCCGGGATCTGCTCCCCCTAAGCGATTCGATCGCGGCGAGGGCGGCGCTCCCACATCTCTGACTTACAGCCCTGATTGAATTGGTGGGAGCCGCGCCCTCGCGGCGATGCATTTGCCTTTTGTGGGAGCCGCGCCCTCGCGGCGATGGGCTTTGATCAAGGAGCCGACGCAAGCGATCGGGTGGACAATTGCGACGCTCCCTATCTTTGCCTATGCAACTGTCTGATCACACGGTTTTGCGCGACATCGTCCTGGTGGGCGGTGGTCACAGCCATGCGGTCCTGCTCAGGCGCTGGGCCATGCGGCCGCTGCCCGGCGTGCGCTTGACGCTGATCTGCCGTGATACGCACACCCCCTATTCGGGCATGCTGCCAGGTTATGTCGCCGGCCTGTACAGCTTTGACCAGGTGCATATCGATCTGCGTACTCTGGCGCAGGCGGCTGGCGCTCGGTTTTTCCGCGCCGAGGTGACAGGGCTGGACCTGCCCAACCGGCAGGTCATCTGCCAAGGCCGACCGCCTATCCCTTACGACCGCTTGTCTATCAACATCGGCGCCACCCCGGGTTTGGGTGTACCCGGTGCGCAAGCGCATGCGGTGCCGGTCAAGCCCATCCATCTTTTCAATCAGCACTGGTTGGACTTGCTCGAACGGGTGCGCGCCCGGCCTGGCCGGATGCGGCTGGCGGTGGTGGGCGCGGGAGCCGGCGGCGTGGAGCTGTTGCTGTCTATGCAGGCGCGTTTGCACCGCGAGTTGCAGCAGCTTGGACGTGACACCGCACAGCTGCAGTTTGATCTTTACAGCAGCACGCCGCAGATACTGCCTACACACAATGCACGGGTCCGGCGCTATTTCTTGCGCCTGCTGGAGCAGCGCGGTGTTGGGGTTCATGTCGGTCAGGCCGTGACCCATGTCTGGGCGGGTTGCTTGCAGACGGCCAGTGGCCAGGTCTTCGATGCCGATGAGGTGGTCTGGGTCACACAGGCCACCGGTGCGCCCTGGCTGCGATCGACGGGTCTTGCGCTGGACGAAGCGGGCTTCATTGTGGTCAATGCGAACCTGCAGAGCGTCAGCGATGACCGTGTATTTGCCGCTGGGGACATTGCCAGTTTGCGAGATTGCTCGGTTGAAAAGGCCGGCGTCTTTGCAGTGCGACAAGGCCCCTTTCTGCACGACAACCTGCGCCGCAGCCTGCAGGCGCAACCGCTGCGGCCCTATCGGCCGCAGCGTCGTTGGCTGGCCCTGATCGGTACAGGGGATGTGCAGGCGGTCGCCTCGCGCGGTGCCTTCTTTGCCGCAGGCCACTGGATCTGGCGATGGAAAGACTGGATTGACCGTCGCTTCATGGCGCGTTTTTCTGAGCTGCCTGCACCCATGGTGCCGGGATCGGCCACGCCCCATCTACCGCTCGAGCAGGCCGAGCAGGCGCAGGCCCTTTCTGCCCAGGCCATGCGTTGTGGTGGGTGCGGCGCCAAGGTGGGCGCGTCGGTGCTGGGGCGCGCCCTGGCCCGTTTGCCGCTGCCGTCTTCTGCGCACTCTGAGGTGTTGCTGGGGCTGGGGGATGATGCGGCCGTGATGCGCGTGCCGGTCGGTAAAGCCCTGGTGCAGTCGGTCGATTTTTTTCGCGCCTTTATCGATGACCCTTATGTCTTTGGCCGCATTGCCGCCAATCATGCGCTGGGCGATCTGTTTGCCATGGGGGCGCAAGTACACAGTGCGCTGGCTCTGGCCACAGTACCGCCTGGCCTGGAGTCGCGCACCGAAGACCTGCTGGTGCAGATGCTGGGCGGCGCCCTGCAGACCCTGGACGAAGCCGCCTGCGCGCTGGTGGGTGGCCACACGGCCGAGGGGCGCGAACTGGCCCTGGGCTTTTCCGTCAACGGTTGGGTCGATGAGGCCCTGAAGGGACTGATGACCAAAGCGGGCTTACAGCCTGGCGACCTCTTGGTTCTGACCAAGCCCGTGGGTACGGGCGTTTTGCTGGTCGCCCATCAGCACTTGCGTGCGCGGGGCCATTGGATCGATGCCGCCCTGGAAACCATGATGCAGTCCAATCAGCGTGCATCGGAGATTTTTCTGGCTCATGGAGTGCGCAGTTGCACCGACCTGACCGGCTTTGGCCTGGTAGGTCATCTCTTGGAGATGACTCGTCCCTCGGGCGTGGATGTCGAGCTGCATCTGTCGGCTCTGCCGGTGCTCGAAGGGGCGCTGACATCGGCAGCAGCTGGGCATTTGAGTTCCTTGCATGCAGCCAATGCCCAGTCCAGTACGGCCTTGCGATCGGTGCCGGCGGGGCATGCGGTCCTGCCCTTACTCTTTGATCCGCAGACGGCCGGCGGGCTGTTGGCTGCAGTGCCACCCGCGCATGCCGATGCCTGTTTGTCCGCGCTGCATGCAGCCGGTTATGGCCAGGCCGCAGTGATAGGCAGAGTACTGCCCCGCAGCCAGGAGCCAGCGCCCTTGTGTCTCAAAGCCTAGCTGGCCAAGGCCGTATCGCCGCGAGGGCGCGGCTCCTACAAAATGAAGCTCGGCCGATGAGTGGGGATGTAGGAGCGCCGCCCCGGCGCGATCGGGCCCAGCGCTTAACGCCTGGCTCGCTCTATGCCCAGTGCCGCTTCCAGGCCAATGTATTCGCAGCTTACCCCCTTGTGCCACAGATCGGGTGGGGCCAGGCAGTGCTGGTGGAATTTCTCGCCTTTGAAGTCCGATAAAAAGTACGAGCGCAGCACGGCCTTGGTCGTGGGAATGAGCGTTACATTGCGCGCCAGATCGCACTTGTTCTTGAAGATGCACTCGTTCGCTTCAGTCGCGTCCTTGAACAGATGCAGCTTGATCCGTCCGGTTCCCACGCCCGATTTGGTCAGGCTCAGGGCGCAAGCCGATCCATCCAAGCGCTCGAGTCCATGGTTGCGCGCCAGAAAATTCATTTCGGCGGTGACCAACTGCAAAAACCATTCGCCCACCAGACCCGCGCAGCTGTAGTAGTCGGCCTTGATTTGTTCGTAAACCACTTTCGCATCGGGCAACTCCTTGCTGTTCATCCGCACCATCGGCTCCGGGCCGTTGGACGGCCCCAGGGCTGGCATGCGCACGATCTCGTGGTTGGATCGGATATCGGCAGGGTCGGTACACCCAGTCAACCCGGTGAGGATGACAACCCCCAGCAGGACCTGCGTCATAAGCGCAAGCCCCCGGAGCCATGCAAGCCGATTGGTGTTCATGGGATGGAATGGAGAGGTGAGGCGTGATTATCGAGCTTTGGGCACCGGGCGGCAGCCCATCGCCGCGAGGGCGCGGCTCCCACCCATTCAATCAAGGCCGTCAACCGGCGCGTAGGAGCGCCGCCCTCGGCGCGATCAATCGCCGCGGGGGCTCGGCTCCAACAAGCTCCGGTCAGCCTGCCAGAACACCTCGTAGTCTGGCTTGCGCTTCTCGGCAAAGGCCGACAGTCCCTCTTTCCATTCAGCGGTCGGCAATCGGCTCACGCACTCGCGCACCTCTTGCCAGTCGGTGGGCTGGTGATGATCGAGTCCTTGCTTGACCGCCGCCAGTGCGCCGGGTGGAACCCCCTCGGT
>JBEIHE010000108.1:0-8739 GCA_040381515.1 Polaromonas sp. | reverse complement strand
GCTCGTCTTCAGTGAAGGCCCTGACCGGTTCCACCGAAGAAGAGCAGTTTCACTGATCGGCCCTTGTGCCCTGGCCCATCGGCCGGGGCATTGAGGCATGCGAGCCCGGGTGATCCCCGGGCTTTTTTGTGCGCCGGCAGTCGGCGGGCAGCAAGATGCGTTTGTGAGAAAATTCAGCAATTGTTGACCAACAAGGGCGAGAAAGGCACGATGGTTATGACACCGCGAACTCCTTCGGAGATGTTGGCAGGCCTTTAGGGGCCGGCAGTTCGCGCCTGTCTTGACTCCTTTTCAAAGCGCGGCCCCTGCCGCGCTTTTCGTTTTTTCTCAGCACACATCAGACATGGTTCAAATCACTCTTCCCGATGGTTCTCAGCGTCAGTTTCCAGGACCGGTCACTGTGGCCGAAGTGGCCGCCTCGATTGGCGCCGGCTTGGCCAAGGCCGCCTTGGGCGGCAAGGTCAAGGGCCAGTTGGTGGACACCAGTTACTCGATCACTGAAGACGCGCCGCTGGCCATCGTCACCGCCAAGGACGCCGACGGCCTGGAGATGATCCGGCATTCCACCGCGCACCTGCTGGCCTATGCGGTCAAGCAGTTGTTTCCGGAGGCACAGGTGACGATCGGGCCGGTGATAGAAAACGGCTTTTATTACGACTTTTCCTACAAGCGCCCTTTCACGCCCGAGGATCTTCAGGCCATCGAAAAGCGCATGGCCGAACTGGCCGCCAAAGACGAGCCGGTGGTGCGCCGCGTGCTGCCGCGCGATGAGGCGGTGTCGCACTTCAAGGCGATCGGCGAGCATTACAAGGCTGAGATCATTGGCTCCATCCCGGCAGGCGAACAGGTGTCCCTGTACCAGGAGGGCAGCTTTGAGGATCTGTGCCGTGGCCCCCACGTGCCCAGCACCGGCAAGCTCAAGCACTTCAAGCTGATGAAGGTGGCTGGCGCCTACTGGCGCGGCGATCATCGCAACGAGATGCTGCAGCGCATCTACGGCACCGCCTGGGCCAGCAAGGAAGATTTGCAGCAGTACCTGACGCTGCTGGAAGAGGCTGAAAAGCGCGACCATCGCAAGCTCGGCCGCGAGCTCGATTTGTTTCATGTGGACGATCACGCACCGGGGCTGGTGTTCTGGCATCCCAAGGGCTGGGTCGTCTGGCAGGGCGTGGAGCAGTACATGCGCCGGGTCTACCAGGACAACGGCTATCTGGAGGTCAAGGGTCCGCAGGTGATTGATAAGGCCCTCTGGGAGAAGACCGGCCACTGGGACAAGTACCGCGAGAACATGTTCACCACTGAGAGCGAAAAGCGCGAATACGCTTTGAAGCCGATGAACTGTCCCGGCCACATCCTGATCTTCAAGCAGGGCATCAAGAGTTACCGCGACCTGCCCCTGCGCTATGGTGAATTTGGTCAGTGCCACCGAAATGAGCCCTCGGGCGGCTTGCACGGCATCATGCGGGTGCGGGGCTTCACGCAGGATGATGGTCATATTTTTTGTACCGAAGATCAAATCCTGCCGGAGTGCGTGGCCTACACCGCCCTGCTGCAAAAGGTCTATGCAGACTTCGGCTTTAAGGACATCATCTACAAGGTGGCCACCCGGCCTGAAAAGCGCATTGGCTCTGACGAGAGCTGGGACAAGGCCGAGGATGCGCTGATGCAAAGTCTTCGTGCCTCGGGTTGCACCTTCGAAATCGCCCCGGGCGATGGCGCCTTCTACGGGCCCAAGGTGGAGTACACCCTCAAAGACGCGCTGGGCCGGCAGTGGCAGTGCGGCACCATACAGGTCGACTTCTCCATGCCCGAGCGCCTGGATGCCGAGTATGTGGGGGAGGACGGCCACCGGCACCGCCCCGTCATGCTGCACCGGGCGATTGTGGGCAGCCTCGAGCGTTTCATCGGGATATTGATCGAGCAGCATGCTGGTGCCCTGCCGGTTTGGTTGGCGCCGGTCCAGGTTTGTGTGCTCAACATCACCGACGCGCAGGCCGATTACTGTCGGGAAATTGCCAAAACGCTGAGAAATCAAGGGCTTAGGGTCGATCTGGACCTGCGCAACGAAAAAATCACGTATAAAATACGCGAGCACTCGCTCCAGAAGCACCCCTATATCCTGGTCGTTGGAGACAAGGAGAAGGCGGCTGGTTCGGTGGCGGTGCGTGCCCGAGGCAACAAGGACCTGGGTGTGATGTCCCTCGAAGCGTTCTCTGCGCAGATCGCTTCGGATATCGCCAACAAATCCTGATCCGAATGTTCCTGCGCCGTCACAGGGCAGGTCGGACCTGTTGCCTGCAGGTGAGAGCGGCTACGGCTTTCGTGGCATTGTTTGAAGGACAGCAACCATCGCTACTGAATTTCGTGACCGTCGCCAACGCGAGGAACGCAAGCACCGCTTGAACCGTGAAATCATGGCCCCCGAGGTTCGCCTCATGGGTCCGGACAATGAACCCATCGGTGTCGTCTCTTTGATGGAGGCCCTGCGGCTGGCCGGCGAGGCCGACGTAGATCTGGTGGAAATCTCGCCGACGGCGGTCCCGCCGGTGTGCAGGCTGATCGATTACGGCAAGTTCAAGTACGCCGAGCAAAAGCGCGCGGCCGAGGCCAAGTCCAAGCAGAAGGTGATCGAGGTCAAGGAAATCAAATTCCGGCCGGGCACCGATGATGGCGACTACAACATCAAGCTGCGCAACATCCGGCGCTTTCTTGATGAAGGCGACAAATGCAAGATCACGCTGCGCTTTCGGGGCCGCGAGATCACGCATCAGGAATTGGGGCTGGCCTTGTTGGCGCGTATCCGTGATGAGTTGGCCGACAGCATCATCGTCGAGCAGTTTCCCAAGCTCGAGGGGCGGCAGATGATCATGATGATCGCGCCCGGCAAACGCAAAGCGGGCGGCAAGGTGGCTGTGCCGGCCGAGGCGCTTGCCGCGGCCAAGGATTGAGGGGACCAATGCAATGCAGCCCGGCTGGCAAGCCGCCAGCGGGGCTAAAAAAACGGTGGTGAAAGCCGCCGCTCGGGGCGTGGGATAATCTGCGCCCCACAGGAGCCGCCCAAAGGGTGGCGTCCTGAACAAGTGGCTCGGGGCCTACAAGTCTGTGAATCGGTTCGCAGCGCCTCACGAGCACAAAAAATGAAGGAGCAGCAATGCCCAAGATGAAGACCAAGAGCAGCGCGAAAAAGCGTTTTCGCGTACGTCCAGGAGGCAGCGTCAAGCGCGGCCAGGCCTTCAAGCGCCACATCCTGACGAAGAAATCCACCAAGAACAAGCGTCAACTGCGGGGTCCGGTCGGTGTTCATGAGACCAACATGGGTCACATGGCGCAGATGTTGCCCGGCATGGGCATTTGATACTGACCAAAAAGGAGTACTCACATGCCTCGCGTCAAACGTGGTGTAACCGCCCGCGCTCGTCACAAAAAAGTTCTCGCCCTGGCCAAGGGTTTCCGCGGCCGCCGCGGCAATGTCTTCCGCGTCGCCAAGCAGGCGGTGATGAAGGCTGGCCAGTATGCATATCGCGATCGCCGCAATAAAAAGCGCGTGTTCCGCCAGCTGTGGATCGCACGTATCAATGCGGCCAGCCGTTCCTTCGGCCTGAGCTACAGCCAGTTCGCCAACGGCCTGAAAAAGGCCGGTATTGAGATCGACCGCAAGGTGCTCTCTGACCTGGCTATTCACGACAGCGCCGCTTTCGGCGCCATCGTGGCGCAGGTCAAGTCTCGCCTGGCGGCCTGATCGGACAGCCGTCGCGCCCGGCCCCTTGGGGGCGGCGTGACGTGAAAGCGGGCCGGGGCTGAAACAGCTCTGGCCTTTTTTCATGGCTACAGCCTGGGTATGCCCCGGGTTGTTCTCTTCCCGCAAGCACATGAGTTCCTCTACGCAACTTGAAGATCTGGTCAGCCAGGCCCGCCTGGGTTTTGAATCGGCGGCTACCCCGGCCGACCTGGAAAATGCCAAGGCCCTCTTCCTGGGCAAGGCCGGTCGCGTGACCGAACTCATGAAGGGGCTGGCGAGTCTGAGCCCCGAAGAAAAAAAATCGCGTGGCGCTCTCATCAATCAGGCCAAGCAGGCCATTGAACAGGCGCTGGCCGATCGCCGTGGAGCCCTGGCCCAGGCCGAACTCGATGCGCAGCTCAAGGCCGAGGCGCTCGATGTCACCCTGCCCGGACGGCAAGCGGGCGGCGGCGGCTTGCATCCGGTGACGCTGACGCTGGAGCGAATCGAATCGATTTTTGGATCCATGGGTTTTGATGTGGCCCAGGGGCCAGAGATCGAGACCGACTGGTTCAACTTCACCGCGCTCAATACGCCCGAGGATCATCCGGCGCGGTCCATGCATGACACCTTTTATGTAGAGGGCGGTACGCCCAAGGCGCCGCTGTTGCTGCGCACCCATACCAGCCCGATGCAGATTCGCTATGCGGTGCAGCATGTCAAAGCGCACCGGGCTCGCCTTGATGCGGGGCAGCCCATGCCCGAGATTCGCGTCATTGCGCCGGGCCGTACCTACCGGGTCGACAGCGATGCCACGCATTCGCCCATGTTTCATCAGTGCGAAGGTCTTTGGATCGGGGAAAACGTCAGCTTCAAAGACCTCAAGGTCGTGTTTACCGACTTTTGCCGGACCTTCTTTGAGATGGATGATCTGGTCTTGCGTTTTCGGCCCAGCTTCTTTCCCTTCACCGAACCGAGCGCCGAGATCGACATCCAGTTCCAGTCGGGGCCGCTGGCCGGGCGTTGGCTGGAGGTGGCCGGGTCTGGGCAGGTCCATCCGAACGTGGTGCGCAACATGGGGCTCGATCCCGAGCGCCACATCGGTTTTGCTTTCGGAATGGGCCCCGACCGCCTGACCATGCTGCGATATGGCATCAATGACCTGCGGCTTTTCTTTGATGGCGACATCCGCTTTCTTTCGCAGTTCAAATGAAGCCGTCCGCCCTCCGTCCGATCGCCTTACGCTGAACGAGACCCGATTCCATGCAGTTCCCAGAATCCTGGTTGCGCGAGTTCTGCAACCCATCGCTTTCGACCTCTCAATTGGCCGACACGCTCACCATGGGCGGGCTCGAGGTGGAAGAGCTGTCCTCGGTGGCGCCACCTTTCTCAAGCGTGGTGGTGGCCCATATCCGCGAGGTGGCACCGCATCCGAACGCCGACAAGCTGCGGGTGTGTCAGGTCGACGCAGGCTTGGGTAGTCTGCTGAATATTGTGTGCGGCGCGCCCAACGCCCGTGTCGGGATCAAGGTGCCCTGTGCGCTGGTAGGCGCGCAGTTGCCGCCAGACGAGCAGGGCCGACCTTTTTCGATCCAGGTGGGCAAGCTGAGGGGCGTCGAGAGCCAGGGCATGCTGTGTTCGGCGCGCGAGCTCAAGCTCTCCGACGACCACGGCGGCCTGCTTGAGCTTGCGTCCGACGCTCCAGTGGGACAGAACCTGCGCGAGTACCTGCGGCTGGACGATACCTTGCTGACACTCAAGCTCACTCCCAACCTGGCGCACTGCCTCAGCGTCTACGGTGTGGCTCGCGAGCTGTCCGCCCTGACCGGCGCTCCCCTGCGGCATCCGACTTTTAAGGCGGCTACCGTCAATGACCCGATGCGGCTGCCGGTGCGTATCAGCGCGCCAGATTTGTGCGGACGTTTCTCCGGCCGCGTGATTCGGCACCTCAATCCGCGCGCTGCTACACCGGCCTGGATGGTTGAGCGCCTGGCGCGTTGCGGCCAGCGTTCGGTCAATGCGCTGGTCGATATCTCCAATTACGTGATGTTCGAGCTCGGACGCCCCTCGCACATCTTTGATCTCGACAAGATTCAGGGTGGACTCGATGTTCGCTGGGGACGACCGGGCGAGAGCCTCAAGCTGCTCAACGGACAGACTGTCTCGCTGGACGAGACAGTGGGGGTGATCGCCGACGATCATCAGGTGGAGTCCTTGGCGGGCATCATGGGTGGTGACGCCACCGCTGTTTCGGATGACACCACGCAGATCTATGTAGAGGCCGCTTTCTGGTGGCCGCGCGCGGTGGCCGGTCGTTCGCGTCGCTTCAACTTTTCCACCGATGCCGGGCACCGCTTCGAGCGTGGGGTGGACCCGGCCACCACGGTCGACCATATTGAGCGCATTACAGAGCTGGTGCTGCAGATTTGTGGCACCGATCAAACCCGCTGCGGCCCCATCGACGACCAGCGCGTCAATATGCCAGACAGCGCGCCTGTGACGCTGCGGATGGCTCGGGCTTGCAAGGTGATCGGCATGCCCTTGAGCCAGGCGCAGTGTGTGCAGGCGCTCGAGCGCCTGGGACTGACGATCGAGCAGGGTGAGGGCACCGTCACTGTCAAGCCGCCGAGCTATCGCTTTGATCTGCAGATTGAGGAAGACCTGATCGAGGAAGTGGCTCGCATGGTGGGCTACGAGGCCTTGCCCCAGACGCCGCCCCAGGCCCCCATCAGTGCGCGCTTGCGTCCGGAATCCGAGCGCAGCGCCTATGCGGTGCGCCGCAGCCTGGCGGCCCTGGGTTATCAGGAAACCATTAATTTCAGCTTTGTGCAGGAGCGATGGGAACACGAGTTGGCGGGCAATCCCTCCCCAATTCGCCTGCTCAATCCGATTGCCAGCCCCATGAGCGTGATGCGATCGAGCCTGATCGGCTCGCTTTTGCAAGTGCTTAAGTTCAATCAGGATCGCAAGGCCGAACGTCTGCGGGTGTTCGAGGTCGGTCGCGTCTTCTTGCGCGATGCCAGCGTACCGGAGGGCGACCGCACGGTGGCCGGTATCGATCAACCGATGCGCGTAGCCGGATTAGCCAGCGGCCCGCTCGAGCCGGCCGGCTGGGCGCAGGAGACGCGTGCGGTGGACTTCTTCGATGTCAAGGGTGACCTGGAGTCTTTGCTGTCCCCAGTCCGTCTGAGGTTTGAACCCTGCATCCACCCGGCCCTGCATCCAGGTCGCAGCGCGCGCGTGTTCGTGGACGGTCAGCCGATCGGCGTGGTGGGACAACTGCATCCACGCTGGCGCCAGAGCTATGAACTCACTACCGCACCGGTTCTGTTCGAGCTTGACTTGCAGGCGGTGCTGAGCCGGCCGGTGCCGGTCTTCTCGAGCGTTACTCGGCAGCAGCCGGTCGAGCGCGATATTGCGGTGATCGTGCCCGAGGCCATTACGCATGACCAACTCATGCACCATATTCAGGCGGCTCCGACTGCGGGCTTGCTGCGGTCGGCCACCTTGTTTGATGTCTACCGTCCCAAGCAGGCGGGGGCGGGTCTGACGATGGGGGAAAAGAGCCTTGCGGTGCGATTGGTGCTTTGCGACGATCAGGCTACACTGACCGACGAGCAGATTGACCAGGCCGTGAGTGCGGTGGTGGTCAGCTTGCAGGCTGCCGTCGGCGCAAGACTGCGGACCTGAGCGGCTGCCCCTTCTGAGTTGATCGATTCACCCAAAGCGCCGCCATGGAACTGTCCGTTCAAACGCTGGAAACCCCAGCCCTGACCAAGGCTCACCTGGCCGAATTGCTGTTCGACCAAATTGGTTTGAACAAGCGCGAATCCAAGGATATGGTGGATGCCTTTTTCGACCTTATCTCCGACAGCCTGGTAGACGGGCAGGATGTGAAGATCTCCAGCTTTGGCAACTTCCAGATCCGCACCAAGGCGCAGCGACCCGGGCGCAACCCGCGCACCGGGCAGGAGGTGCCGATCAAGGCGCGCCGGGTGGTCACCTTTCATGCCAGTCTCAAGCTCAAGGAGCAGATTCAGCGTCCATAAAGAGCGCCGCTGATGGAAGGCGTGGCATTGGCCCGAAAAATTTTCGGGTGGTGATTGCATCGCCGCTGAACTTGCAGTAGATTTGCGTCCCCGCTGAATTTCTTCGTATGCAACTGGTGTCTGCGCTTCCTCCCATCCCGGCCAAACGTTACTTCACTATCGGTGAGGTCGGCGAGCTCTGCGGCGTCAAGCCGCATGTGCTGCGTTACTGGGAGCAGGAATTTACCCAGCTCAAGCCGATGAAGAGGCGCGGCAATCGTCGCTACTATCAGCACCACGAAGTGTTGATGATCCGGCGGATTCGCGACCTACTCTATGAGCAGGGCTTCACCATCAGCGGCGCTCGTAACAAGTTGCAGGAGTTCGCGCAGGCCGAGCGTGATCGCCGCCGCAATGGACCCCCCTTGATTGAAGACTTGGAGTCTGCGGATCTGCTCATTCAGTCGGTCGATCCGATCCGAGAGGACAGCTTTCAGGTGGTGGCCGCCAGCCTGTCTCTGATGTCGGTGGATGGGGTGGAATGGATGCGACGCGAGCTCTCTGAAATTCGGATCCTTTTGAGCGCTGAGCCTCAGATGGCGCATTGAGCCGCTGCTGGCTCGGGGATCGAGAGGTCCCTAGGCCCTTATAATCACGCTTCTTCGGTGTGTGGCGCAGCCTGGTAGCGCACTTGCATGGGGGTGCAAGGGGTCGAAGGTTCGAATCCTTTCACACCGACCAAATTCAAAAAACCCGAGCGGTCTGCCCCTCGGGTTTTTTTGTTTCTCCCCTCTGTGCTTGGGTCTTAAGGGCTAGTTGTTAAAACTGGAACTTGCGACATAATTGTCGAGCTTGTCCCCTGGGGCTTACAAATAAATCCCGGTGGCGCTGTGAGAGCTGTCCTTGCCATTTGCATCGGGTCACGAGCGTGGGCCGGTCGAGATGTTCCGTAAGCCCTGTGGTGCTCATGCTTGCTCCCCTGTCTGTCAGATT
>JBEIHE010000107.1:0-9002 GCA_040381515.1 Polaromonas sp. | reverse complement strand
GGTGGATGCCATAGCCAAAGGCCAGATGACCCGAGGCGTCGCGGTCGAAGTCCAGCGTATCGGGGTCTGCAAAGGCACATGCATCCCGGTTGGCAGCCGGCAGCAAAGGAAACACGCCCTCCCCCTGCCGAATGAGGACTCCACCCATCTCCACATCTTCCAGCGCTACCCGACGCGGTGCAAACTGAACTGGGCTGACAAAGCGCAGCATCTCCTCAATGGCGCCGGCCATCAGGTCGGGCGAACCCGCAAGTTTTTCACGCAGGGGCGGGTTTTGCAGCAGTAAATAGGTGCCCACGCCAATCATGTTGGTGGTGGTGTCGTGGCCTCCACGCAGAATCATGGCGCCAATTTCGGCGAAGTCTTCGCGGCTGAGCGCACCGGTGAGCACATGGTCAGCGATGATGCGACTGACCATGTCGTCACCCGGCTCCTTTTCTTTTTGGTCGATCAGGCGCCGCATATAGGCCACCAGCTCGCGCGCCGACTGCTGCGCCGTCTCGGCCGATTGGGTCAGCCCGTGGCGACCGGCGGCGCACCTCATGATGAAGACATGGTCCTCGTAGGGCGAACCGAAAAGCTCACACATGACCAGAGAAGGCAGGCGCACGGCCAGCGACTCGACCAGATCGGCCGATGGGCCCTGGGCCAGCATTTCATCAATCAGGCGGTTTGTCAGTTCAGTGATCTGAGGCCGCAAGGCCAACATGCGCTTGGCACTGAATTCGCGCGTGAACAAGCGCCGATAGGCATCGTGCTCGGGGTTATCCATGCCGATAAAGGCGCGCTCCTGCTTGTCGATGGCCACGCGCGCCTGGGTCACAGCTGGAAACTGCGGATGCGAAAACCGGCCGCTAAACCGGGGATCGGTCAGCACCTGTTTGACCAGCGCGTAGTCCAGAATCAGCCAGGCCTGCCGATCGTCCCACAGGGTGACCTTGTCGACCGGCTGCTCAGCGCGCGCCTGCGCATAAAGCGGCGTTGGATGAATTGGGCAGGTGCGCGCAAACGGATAGCGCGGAGCCTAGGTCAACGGAGATTTCAAAGCAGATGTTGACATGAAGGGAGAAAGAATTACCAGTTGCCGTTGATCAAGGCGCCACCGTCGACCACCAGCGACTGACCTGTGATGTAACTGGCCTGATCCGACAAGAGAAAAGCGACCACGGTCGCCACCTCACTGGGCTGACCAAAGCGCGCCATCGGGATCGCCTGCGTCAGCCGATCGACCTGGCTGCGTCCCTGCGCCAGATTGCCTTGCAGCAACCGGGTGTTGATAAAGCCGGGCACCACCGCGTTGACCCGAATCTGGTGAGGAGCCCACTCAATGGCCATGGTGCGGGTCAGCGCCTCGATACCAGCCTTGGCCGCCGAGTAGGCCGAACGCTCTGGCCTGCCCCGATGACCCGCCACCGAAGAAAAATTCACCACTGCGGCGCAGGGAGAATGCCGCAACCAGGTCATGGCTGCACGGCAGCACCGCAGGGTTCCACCCAGATGCACGTCAAAGATGGACTGCCAGGCCTCCTCGGTCAGGTCGGCTACCGACTGATGCCGGTTAAACCCTGCGGCATTGACCAGGCCGTCCAGACGCCCCCAGCTGCGCCCCACCTGCTCGATGGCCTGATGGACGGAATTACTGTCGCTGACATCGGCACGCAGCACCCAAAAGCGCTCTAGCCGGGGATCGTCGCGTCGCTCCTGATCGGTGGGTAAATCCCGGTCGGCAACGGCCACGCGCCACCCGCGGCTGGCCAGCAGGTCGGCCGTCTCCAGGCCGATGCCGCGCACGCCTCCGGTGACCAGCGCCACCGGGGCCGCGCTTGCGCCGTCCATACTCAAACCCATTATTCGGGTTTCATGCCCGCAGCCCTGACGGTGCGCTCGGCCTTGGCGGCCTCACTGCGCAGGAAGGCATCAAAAACCTGAGGCGTGTTGAGCACGATATTGGCACCTGCCTTGGCAAGGGCAGCCCGAAACTCGGGCGCCTGGCTGGCCTGCGACAGGTCGGTGTAGATCTTGTTGATGATGTCAGGCGGCGTGCCTGCGGGTGCCAGCAGGCCATACCAGATGGGGAAGTCAAAGTCCTTCAGGCCACTTTCGGCCAGCGTGGGCAAGCCAGACTCAAAAGGGCTGCGGGCCAAGGTACTGACGGCCAACACCCGCAGAGTACCGGCCTTGTGGTGCTGCATGGCCGAGGGCAGGCTCACAAAGCCGATTTGAATGTGGCCGCCAATCAGATCGCTCATGACCTGCGCGCTGCCCTTATAGGGCACATTGACAATATCAATACCGGCGTTGGCCTTGATCATCTCGCCCATGATGCGGGCCGAAGAATCAGAGCTGCCAAAACTGAGCTTGCCCGGCTGCGAGCGGGCCAGAGAAACCAGGCCGGCCATGTTGCTCACGCCCAGGCTGGGCGGCACCGCGACAACAAAAGGCGTATTGGCCACCAGGGTGATGGCACTGAAGGCCCTGAGGGTGTCAAAAGGCATGCTCACCCGCATGCTGGGGGTGATGACATGCGAGTGAATCGCCCAAAGCAAAGTGTGACCGTCAGCCGGGGCTTGCGCCACCACCTGCGATCCGATCACGCCCTCGCCTCCCGGACGGTTCTCCACCACCACCGGCCTGCCCCAGCGGTCCGACAAAGTCTGGGCCACCAGGCGAGCCAAGGCGTCCGTACCGCCACCGGCCGTCCACGGCACGATGATGCGCACCGGCTTGCTGGGATACGCATCTTGTGCAGAGACCGAGGCACCAGCCAGAGTCACCAAAGCCAGGGAGACTTGAATAAAAAGGCGCGAAACAAGACGCATGAACGAAACCCCTTGAAAGTGGAGAAAGCGAAAAACGCACCAATCTATGACAAGCAGGCCGTTAAGGCGATTCCAAATCGGAAAGAGGGTATTACCAATTGAGCGATTCAGACGGGACCGTCGATTAGGGGGGTGTAGGAGCGCCGCCCTGTGGGAGCGCCGCCCTCGGCGCGATGGTCTTCGTAGGAGCGCCGCCCCCGGCGCGATAAGGGCCTCGGTGTTAGCACCGCATCGCCGCGAGGGCGCGGCTCCCACAAATTCGGGGGCATCGCCGCGAGGGCGCGGCTCCCACAACCCTTCGGCTGGGCCTGTGATGACAGGCAGTAGGAGCGCCGCTCTGTGGGAGCGCCGCCCTCGGCGCGATGGTCTTCATAGCAGCGCCGCCCTCGGCGCGATGCATTTCAAGAGCGGCTCTGTCGCAACAGGGAGATGATGCCCAGCGCGACTGCGGCCCCGATGATTTGCGCGATGATGAAGCCGGGGGCACTGGCTGGCGCAATGCCGGCAAAACTGTCACTGAACATGCGCCCAAAAACGGCGGCTGGATTGGCAAACGAGGTGGAGGCGGTGAACCAGTAGGCCGCACCAATGAATGCGGCGACCAGGGACGATGCCTTGCCTGGAGGGGCCAGCAAAATGGTCAAGATCAAGCCGGCCGTGGCCACAAGCTCTGCAATCCACTGACCGACCCCGGTTCGCTCGTGGCTCGAGGTTTGCATGAGGGTCAAGTCGAACATGGCATGGGCAAGCCAAGCACCGAGCAGGGCTCCGCTTAACTGCACAAGCACATAGGGAGCCAGGTCGCGCCACGGCAGTTCGCGACGCAGGGCAAGCACCGCGCTGACCACCGGGTTGAAGTGCGCGCCACTGATGGGGCCGAAGACCTCGATCAACACATAAAGCGCAGCGACCGTAGCGGCTGTGTTGGCCAGCAAGGCGATGGCCACGTTACCGGCGCTCAGGCGCTCGGCCATGATGCCCGAGCCGATGACCACGGCCAGCAAGAGCATCGTACCCAGGCCCTCTGCCAGGAGTTTGCGTGCGATGGTGCGGCTCATGAGCGACCGATCGCGACCAGTGCAGCCATGAGCTCAGCTCGGTCCATTGCACCCAAAGGCAAGCCCAGCAGCTGCAGCATGCGGTAGCCGATGGCTTGACGGGTGAGTTCAAAAGCGCGGCGCTTGCCCTCCTCGCCCCCCTGTGCATTGGAGGGATCGGGGTAGCCCCAGTGCACCTTGACCGGCTGGCCCTTGCCTGCGTAAAAGACCGGGCACGCTTCTGCAGCCGCACTGTCGCACACCGTGATGACGATGGACAAAGGCGGTGCACCAGGCGCTGTGAATTCATCCCAGCTCTTGCTGCGAAAGCCTTGGATATTGACGCCGGCCTGCTGCAAGGCATCAAGCGCCAGGGGGTTGATGCGACCGCTGGGCGCACTGCCTGCGCTGTGCGCCTGAACGTCCTTGCCCGCTCGTTGCGCCAGGTGGTTCAACATGCCTTCGGCCAGCACGCTGCGCGCTGAGTTGTGGGTGCACAGAATCAGAACGTGGGTGGTCATTGCGGAACATTCCTTGTTAGCCAGGGTTTGGCAGCTCTCGGCTCAGGCTGCTTAGGCAGGCTGAGCCCTGACAGCAGTTTTGCGTGAGGTAGGCGATCAGCTCATCGATGGTGGGGAAGGACGCACGGTAAATCAGGTTGCGACCCTGCCGTTCTTGCGTGACCAGGCCTGCATGCATCAGCTCTTTGAGATGAAAGGACAAGGTGTTGGCGGCCACCCCCAGCGAGTCAGCGATCTGGGTGGGGGTCAGACCCGTCTGCCCTGCAACGACCAACTGGCGATAGGCACGCAGCCGCAACTCCTGCGCGAGCGCAGCCATGGCGGTAACAACTGACTTCTCATTCATGCATGAATGATACAACGATTATTGAATTAATTCGCTACGCTGACCGGAAGCGCATAAAAAAAGCCAGCTTGCGCTGGCTCTTTTGTGTCGTCAGTGAGGGCTCAATAGCTGCGACGGGAATCCCCGTAGCCCCCGCCGCTGCGAGGCGGACGCGCCTCCATCGGACGTGCGATGTTGACGGTGAGGTCACGGCCCCCCATGTTGTGTCCGTGCATACCGCGAATGGCGGCCTCGGCCTCCTCGCTGCTGGACATCTCGACAAAGCCGAAGCCTTTGGAACGGCCGGTGTCACGTTCCATCATCACCTTGGCAGATTGAACTTGGCCAAAGGAAGAGAACTGCTGGTGCAGATCCTCGTCGCGAATGGAGTAAGACAGGTTGCCGACATAAAGTTTGCTGCTCATTTTGGAGCCTTTCAGAAAAAGCGCCCATCGGAAAACAGGGCGCGGGTTAAAACAGGTTGTTGAGGGAAATCAGCGCTTGCGTTTGAACGCCGGCGCACCCGCAGGTCGGGGTTGGCGGTTTTCGATATGACGGAAAGTGATCCGGCCTTTGGATAGATCGTAGGGCGACATTTCCAGGGTGACGCTGTCACCTGCAAGAATTCGGATGCGATGCTTGCGCATCTTGCCGCCGGTGTACGCGATCAATTTGTGACCGTTTTCAAGCGTCACGCGGTATCGCGTATCGGGCAGCATTTCATCGACCTTGCCCTGCATCTCGATCAGTTCTTCCTTGGCCATTTGGCCTCCTTGAATTTGAGGGTTATGCCGATGAAGCGGGGTTGAGCAGCCAATAGCGGCCTTGTGCGGCCGCGTACATCAGCGCGCTGTCCTGCGTCTTGAACTCATTCTTGAAGGTCAGGACACGGTCATGTGCCTGGCTGCCCCTGCGGATCAAGAGAAGTGCGGTGTGGTGACCTGCGCCATGTAAACGGCTCAGCGGGGTGATGCGAAATTCGCCAACAGCGAATGGATGGGTAGTAGCAAAAGACATTAAAACCAGTGATGTTCGGGCGCGATGAGCCCGGATTCATGCCATCGCGGACTGCGACGAACATGGGCAACGACGACCGACTAAAGGTCGCGAGAGTGACGCTTGCCTAGGGGAGAAGTTAGACCACCGAAGAAAGCCACCTTGAGGTGGTGAGCGGTGGAGGTGTGCGGTTTTGGGGTACCGCCGCCCGAATCGAACCTGCTTGCAGCATGGGAAAGCAAAACTGCTGCAACTGAGACACTGTACTTGCTTTTGAGAATCTATACAAACAATATTTAAATTTTTTTGAAACAAGGCTTCTCTCTAGTGGCTTACAAGTGCCATCTTTCAACCACAGCACCTGAGCAGGAATTCACTGTGTCAATACAGCTTCACGCTGGTGCGATGGGTGGCGGGAAAATGTGCAGGACAAAAGTCCTTGCGAGAGGTAAGGATTTGTAAGGTTGCCTTCAAGAATTGTTGCAGAGTGTTGATCCTCACTCTCATGCAAAACCTCAGCCGTCCACTCCAACACTTCGGTCCAATCATTCATACGGGGTGGGTGTGGTGGTTGACTGTATGCAGAGCTGTTTTGGGGGTGACGCTTGCGCTCGCGGGTTTTGCGCATGCAGGTGTCACTTCTGCGCAATTGATCCTAGAGCGCGGTTTCTGGGAAGACGTGACGGGCGTAGCGCCCAGCCCGGGCGCGAGCGCCATGCCAATCACTTGGTCGGGCGCATGCCCACGTTCAGCGGCAAGGGGATCTTGCATTCGTTGCGGGCATCCCGGTCGCACTGCTCCTCGCTCAGGTCCCCCACTTCCACAGTGGGCAATGCCGAGGACGTGGATTCCAACAGATCGTCCATCACCTGGCTGGCGTGCTTTTGGCGGGCGACTTTCGCGCTCACGCTGTGGGGCACCGAATCGTCGGGCAAGGACGTGATCACAGCCCCGGCGCGCTGCAACTGCCGCAGCGTTTCACCCGTCGGGTTGGTGCTGAAACGGATTCGGGGACGCCCGCCGTCGCCATTGACGATGCCTCCGGTGCCCACCTGTATGTCGAACGAAGTCCCGTTGAATTCGTTGCCTCGCGTGCCGCCGCCCGAGACGACAAAGCGGTTGGCGAAGTAGGTCTGCCCACCGGTGGTCGTCATATTGCCTGTGAAGCGCACCGTGCCGGCATTGGTGGACGTAGGGCTTTCAATGGACGCCTGCTGGCGTGCGCCCACGCCGCCCACCGTGTCCGCGGACGCGCCCCGCAAGCCTTGCATATTGGGAATGACCGCCGTCTGGGCATTGAGGCCCGCCAAGGCGCGTGCAGAGCCCACATCCCGGGTAAAGTTGACGACAGGCTGGCGCGGGTGATCGGGGCTGAGCATCAGAACCGAGGTGTCAAAGCCAATGGCCCGAGCATCCAGGGTGTAAATGCCCTCCACTGGACCATAGCCATCGACCTTGTCGAAGAAATTCACCGCCGGATCCAGCGACAGGAGATAACGGGTCTCCGGCCGGCCCGTGTGACCGCCGATGAACACATGGCCGCGGAGGTTCATGTGTTCGTAGGTGGTGATGTTCCCCAGCACATTGATCACTGGCGCCGTCACATCGAGGCGATAGAGTCCGTAATGCCGGGTGTAATTGGCCACGATGTTCCCATTGCGGCCGGTGATGGCATCAAACCCGAGCTGGTGGTTGAACGTGATCTGGGTCGCCGCATCCAGGAACAAGGACCGTTTTTCGGTTTTGGCCCCAACCCCGCCCTCGACCACACCCAGAAAATTCAAGGCGCCGGTGGTCGATTGCAAACGCAAGGGCACGATGTTTGCGGTACCGCCTTCTTCGGTGTTGACCTCGACCGTGGCATGGCCAGCAGCCTGCAGCAGACCCGAGTTGGTTCGGAGCTCCAGGTTGCCATAGACCTGCTCCCCGGTCGTTCTCACGACACCCAGACCAGGCCCCATGACCGTGAGGCCTGCAGGCAGCTGGCCGCTGCCAGAGGGCACTGCGGCGGTTGACAAGCGCTGCAAGGGCACCAGGGCACCCATCGAGCGCTCAAAGGTGATCTGGCCATCGGTTCTCACATCCAGCGCACGAGGCAGCAGACCATCGCCATCGACGGTGTGGCTGAAGGTGATCGGCGCATTGTTTGCCGTGAACAGCACATCGGCACTCAAAGTCATGGGCCCACCGTAGGTCTGCGCACCGCTGCTCGTCACATTCGCCCCGATGTTCGAGGCACCCGTGATGTTCAGGCCGCTCAGCCCGGTGTAGTCCCCATCGATGTCCGCAGCAGCCGCGATGGTCAGGGCGTTGCCGCCGCCGGCCAGGGTGCTCTGGGTATGGATGGTCGAACCCATCAAAGTGCGGGCGCCGCCGCTGAGCGTCACGGCGCCACCGTAGGTTTGCGTGCCGCTGGTCGTGACGTTGGCACCGATGTTCGAGGCCCCCGAAACGCTCAGGCTCGCCAAGTTCGTGTACGCCCCATCGATGTCCACAGCACCCGCGATGGACAGCGCGTTGCCGCCGCCGGCCAAGGTGCTCTGGGTATGGATGGTCGAGCCCGTCAGCGTCGTGTTCGCCGCCAGCGTCACAGCGCCCTCGTATTGCTGCGTGCCACTGGTGGTGACCGCGTTGCCCAGCACGCTGGCGCCCGTCACACGCAGGCTCGAGCTCCCCGCGCCCCGGGTGATGCTGCTGCCCGCAGCCATGTTCAGGCTGGCCACCGTTTGCACAGCACGCAGGTCCCAGGTGGACGTGCCGGTCAAGGCCACGTCTGTCGCGCTCGAGAGGCTGCCCGTCAGCACCAGCGTGCCGTTGGCCACCGTGGTGTCCCCGCTGTAGCTGTTGGCACCACTGAGGGTCAAGCTGCCCGTGCCCAACTTGGTCAAGGCGCCCTGACCGTCAATGCTGCCGGAGACGGTGTCATGGCCCGCGCCGCCTGTGCTCAGCGTCACGCCCGAGCCCAACGTGATGGTGCCCGCGCCATTGAGGGATTGGATCGTGTCTGTCGCCGCCACCACGTAGGTGGCGCCACTGGCCACGCTCACATCGCTGCTGTCGGCCAGCGCGCCCGTCACCTGGAGCGTGCCCGCATCGACCGTGGTGGCGCCGGTGTAGGTGTTGCTCGCGCTCAGCGTCAGGCTGCCCAAGCCCAGCTTGCGCAGCGACGTGCCCGAACCCGCAATGGCGCTGCCGAATGTGACGTTCTGACCGTTCGTGTCAATCTGGATCGGCTGATTGCCCGTGCTCGCCAACCGTCCAGAGTAGTCGTTCTGGTTGGCCGCGCTGAACTGCAGCGTGCCCC
>JBEIHE010000106.1:0-9028 GCA_040381515.1 Polaromonas sp. | reverse complement strand
GCCACCGATGCAGGAGGCTTCGGCCGAGGTCGGGTCGACGGCAAAAACAAAGCCGGCGCGCTCGGCCGCATCGGCCACGCGCTGCGTGACCACGCCGGCCTCGGTCCAGACGGTGGGCACAGGCTGGCTCAATCCTGGCAACAGGACATGCTCGACCTCGCTCATGGCCTCGAGCTTTTCGGTGTTGATGACCGCCGACTTCCAAGTGAGGGGAATGGCACCGCCGGTGTACCCCGTGCCGCCGCCACGCGGCACGATGGTCAGGCCCAGTTCGATGCAACCCTTGACCAGGCCGGCCATCTCCGCCTCGGTATCAGGCGTCAGCACCACAAAGGGATACTCCACCCGCCAGTCGGTGGCGTCCGTCACGTGGGAGACGCGGGACAGTCCATCGAACTTGATGTTGTCTTTGTCGGTGTACTTGCGCAGCTTGCGCTCGGTCTGACGGCGCAACTGCCCCACCTGATCAAAGGTCCGAGCAAATCGATCGACCGCATCGCGGGCCAGTTCCAACAATTGCCCCACGATGCGATCGCGTTCCACATCCTGATCGGGCGTGCGACGCTTTTGCACCTCACCCAGACGATGCTCCAAGGCCTCGACCAGCAAGCGACGGCGCCCGGGGTTCTCCAGCAGATCGTCCTGCAGGTACGGATTGCGCTGCACCACCCAGATATCGCCGAGGACCTCGTAGAGCATGCGCGCCGATCGACCGGTGCGTCGCTCCTCCCTCAGACGCTCAAGCAAATCCCAGGCGGTGGGGCCCAGCACACGGATGACCACCTCACGATCGGAAAAGGAGGTGTAGTTGTAGGGAATCTCCCGAATACGGGGACCGTGGGCGCCCCGCGCCAAAGCGGCAGGACCGTCCACGACGTTCAGAAGATGGGGAGAAGCGGGAGCATTCATGAGCCGAAAAGGCAAGCGGTGAGCTGCCAGAGGGTCGGGATCGATCAACGATGCCGGGGAGCCGCTCATGTTAACGCAGGCCTCCGGCGGCCCTGGCCTCACCTTCTAGAGACCCAGCGGCAATCAGGATAAAGACGAAGAAAGTACCCCGATCTCAGCGTTGCCAGCCACGCAGCATCAGGAAATTGGCCAAAGCGCACGCCACCAGCATCGCCGCGTAGGCCTGTATCTTGCCTGGCGACCCAAACAACAGACTGATGCCCAGAACCACAAGATTGACCACCAGCCCCCAAAAGAAACGCCTCTGCCAGCCTATCACCCAGGGCCTGGCGCCGGCCCAGCCCGGCAAGCCCGGAGCCAGGATGGCCATCGCCAAAGCCAGCACCACGGGCGGCGCCAGCAAATTAAACAGGTGGACGGTCAACAGGTAAGGCGTCATGTTGCAGTGAGAGCCGAACACAGACCCCCTCAAAGCGGATTAAACCGCAGGGCGCAGTTCTCCATCAATCAAGCCGAGGGGACCATGGACAAGCCCGCCATGAACAAGGGTAAACCCTTGTTTTCATTGAGATTTGTCTAATTAAATGGACATATTGAAATGTACATATTGTCCAAAGCTTGGCTAAATTTATAATTCACGCATGCCAGTCTGGGCCCTCGGGCTGAATCACCAAACTGCGCCTCTTGACCTGCGAGGCCGCTTTGCCTTTGCCTTGGATCAATTGGCGCCCACGTTGCAGGGCCTGAGGTCCACGTTCCAACGGCAGCCTGAGGCGACCCTCCTGTCGACCTGCAACCGCACGGAAATCTATTGCGCCGGCGAGCAAGCCCAGGTCGACCCGACCCTGAGCTGGCTGGCCCGCAGCGGCGGGGTCTCGCCAGAGGCCTTGCAACAGCACACCTACACCCTTCACGACGGAGACGCGGCGCGACACGCTTTCCGGGTCGCCAGCGGTCTGGACTCGATGGTTCTGGGGGAGCCGCAGATCCTGGGCCAAATGAAGGAGGCGGTGCGCGCTGCCGACGAGGCCGGCGCCATGGGCACCACCTTGCACCAGCTTTTCCAGCGCTCCTTCGCAGTGGCCAAGGAGGTTCGCAGCAGCACCGAGGTGGGTTCGCACAGCATCAGCATGGCCGCTGCCGCCGTGAGACTGGCCGGACAAATCTTCGAGGACCTCAGCAAAATCCAGGTCCTGTTCGTGGGTGCCGGCGAAATGATTGATCTGGCGGTGACCCACTTTGCGGCCAAGGCTCCCAGATCCATGGCCATTGCCAATCGAACCCTCGAGCGGGGTGAGAAACTCGCCGGCCGCTTTGGTGCGGAGGCAATGGCGCTGGCCGAGCTGCCCGACCGGCTTGGTCAATTCGATGTGGTGATCAGCTGCACCGCCAGCACTCTGCCCATCATCGGATTGGGAGCGGTGGAGCGAGCACTCAAGGAACGCAAGCGCAAACCGATGTTCATGGTCGATCTGGCCGTTCCGCGTGACATAGAGCCGGAGGTCAAGAGATTGCAGGACATCTACCTCTACACGGTAGATGATCTGGCACGAGTCGTGCAGACCGGAAAGGACAACCGGCAAGCGGCTGTGGCGCAGGCCGAGGTCATCATCGACGCAGGCGTGCAAAATTTCATGCACTGGCTGCAACAGCGCTCAGCCGTACCGCTCATACAGCAACTCAATGCACAGGCCGACCAATGGCGCTCGGCCGAGCTCTCGCGCGCTCGCAAGATGCTGGCCAAGGGCGAACCCGTCGAAGCGGTACTCGAAGCCCTGTCGAGGGGGCTGACGCAAAAAATGCTTCACGGGGCCATGGCAGAGCTCCATGGCAGCCAGGGGGAGCATTTCCAGAGCACGGCTCAAACGGTCAGCCGCCTGTTCCTGCGGGGTCCGGCGCCTCGAAATCCTAGCGATCTTTAGCGCGGCGGACCCATCGCCCCAGGCGCCGCAGCCAAGAGCGCCGGGAACAGATCACCGCCTGCCGCCCTCGGGCGAGGCATCCTGCCCCAGACAGACGCCCGCCATGAAAGACTTTCTCCGCCACAGCCTCGAACGACAAATCCTGCGCATGCAGGAACTCGACGCCCTGCTGGCAGCGCCCGATGTGGTGAGCGATCTCGATCGATACCGCCGACTCTCGCGCGAACATGCCGAAGCAAGCGCCGTCGCTTCGCAGTACCAGCGGCTCAAGCAACGCGAGAGCGATCTGGCCCAAGCGCAAGCGATGCTGGACGATCCAGAGATGCGCGATCTGGCCCAAGAAGAGATCCGTTTGGCGCAGGCCGACATCTCGCAACTGGACCAGCAGCTACAACTCCTGCTCATTCCCCGCGACCCTGACGATGCGAGAGCGGCCTTTCTGGAGATTCGCGCGGGAACCGGCGGCGACGAATCGGCCCTGTTCGCCGGCGATCTGCTGCGCATGTACACCCGCTATGCCGAGCGCTGCGGCTGGCGATGCGAGCTCATCAGCCAATCGATTTCCGAGCTGGGGGGCTACAAAGAAGCAGTGCTGCGCATCGAGTCCCCACCCGACGAACGCGGCATCGGTGCCTACGGCAAGCTGCGCTTTGAATCCGGAGGCCACCGCGTGCAGCGCGTACCGGCCACCGAGGCCCAAGGCCGTATCCACACCAGTGCCTGCACGGTGGCGGTATTGCCCGAGCCCGATGAGGCGCAGGCGGTGCAAATCAATCCAGCGGAGCTGCGCATTGACACCTTCCGGGCCTCTGGCGCTGGGGGGCAGCATGTCAACAAAACCGACTCGGCCGTTCGCATCACCCACCTGCCCACCGGCATCGTGGCTGAGTGCCAGGACGACCGCAGCCAGCACCGAAACAAGGCCAAAGCCCTCCAGGTGCTCTCCGCCCGCATCCAGGAAAAGGAGCGCAGCGAGCGAGCGGCCAAGGACGCTGCACTGCGCAAAGGTCTGGTGGGCAGCGGCGACCGCAGCGACCGCATCCGAACCTACAACTTTCCGCAGGGCCGATTGACCGACCATCGCATCGGGCTGACGCTCTACAAGCTCGGGCTCATCATGGAAGGCCAGCTCGACGAGGTCATTGGCGCCCTCCAGGTGGCACGTGGGGCCGAGCAACTGGCCGAGCTCGAGGAGGCCGCCTCGTGACCCTGGGTCAGGCGCTGGCGCAGGCCCAGATGCAAGGCCTGGATCGGCTCGATGCAAGCCTGCTGCTTCTGCATCTTCTTGGACGCGATCACGATCGCGCGTGGCTGCTGGCCCACCAAAATGATCCTCTCGAAGCACAGACACAACAGCGATATCGAGATCTGTGCATCAAGCGTCGGGAAGGCCAACCGGTGGCCTACCTGACCGGCGAGAAGGAATTCTTCGGTCTGAGCCTGCGTGTGGACGGCCGGGTTCTGATCCCCAGACCGGATACCGAAACCCTGGTCGAGTGGGCGCTCTCCCTGGCCCTGCCCGAACGCGCCAGGGTCATAGACCTGGGCACCGGCAGCGGCGCCATCGCCCTGGCCCTCAAGCACGCCCGTCCCCAATGGCAGCTCACTGGGCTTGACCTGAGCCCGGGCGCACTGGCAGTGGCTCGATCGAACGCCCAGCGACTGAGTCTGTGCATAGACTGGGTGGAGGGAAGCTGGCTCGAGGGGATCGCCGGCCCCTTCGACCTGATCGTGAGCAATCCGCCCTACATCGCCGAAGGTGATCCGCATCTGAAGGCCTTGCGATATGAGCCGGCCACCGCGCTGACGGCAGGCCCCGAGGGTCTGCACGCTCTGGCTCAGGTGATCGAACAAGCCCCCTCGCGACTGACCCGCGGCGGCTGGCTGCTCCTGGAACACGGTCATGATCAGGCTCAAACCGTCCGCGCCTTGCTCGAACACGCCGGCTGGCAAGAGGTTCAGAGCCGGCCCGACCTCGCCGGCATTGAACGCTGCAGCGGGGGGCGCACAAGCCCTAATGCCGACGGAGGGATAAGGGCAATGGCGGAGAGCGGATAATCTTGCGCAAACTGTGGAGGATAAAAAATGAACGAAACCCATCAACGCATTGACCAAATCGTCAGATCGAGCGAGGTGGTCCTGTTCATGAAAGGAACGGCTCAGTTCCCGATGTGCGGGTTTTCAGGAAGGGCGATGCAAATCCTGCGAGCCTGCGGCGTGGACAAGCCGCTAACTGTCAATGTGCTCGAGGATGAGGCCATACGCCAAGGCGTGAAGGAATTCAGCCAGTGGCCCACCATTCCTCAGCTTTACGTCAAAGGTGAGTTCATCGGGGGATCGGACATCATGATGGAGATGTACGAAAGCGGCGAACTGCAGCAATTGCTCGCACCGTCCGCTTCAAACTAACCAACCGTACTCTTGTGAAGGCCGCGCGGCGAAACGCCCCGCGGCTTTTTTGTGCCCCACTGGCGCTGGACTCTATTGCGCGTAACCCGTGCAAGCTCCGGCGTTGGGCAGCCCCTTGCACTCCCGCTTGAGGCGGGCCGCACGCTGAGAAGGCGTCTCGCCAGATCCAGGGTGCACCACGACGCGGCCCTTCTCAGCCTGCTTCTGAGGCTTCTTGCGCTCAACCGCGCCGGCATGAGCCGAGTCGGCGGGCGGGCTCGACGCGCCAGCGGCACAAGGCAGGACCAACGCGCCGCACAAGAAGAACTTGCCCAATCCCGACATGGCCTCTCCCCTACGGACTCTCATCATCCTCAAGCGACCCATCGGCGGGAGGCTCAGCCCGAAGGCGAAACTGCTCGCTGGCCCAAGCGCCCAGGTCAATTCCCTTGCAGCGCGCGGAACAAAAGGGTCGGTAAGGGTTGTCAGGGCTGTAAAGACTCGGCCCTGCACAGGCCGGGCACTTGACTCTTCGAGCCGAGGAAGACTTGTCGACTTCCGAAGTCATCACGCACCGGCGGCAAGCATGACCCCGCCCCGCCTCAACCACACAAGGTGATTTCCAATTGTGCGTCTTCGGCAGAAGACTGCACCCTTTGACCGTCAAGCATAGTCATCATTCGCACCGAAACCACAAGACGGTTGCCGCTGACCTCGGGGAAGAGCCCCAAGGCTGGATCCATGCGAAGACGCATCAGTTGAAAACTCCGCCCTTGCGGCAGATTCTGCTGGTAGTGACCGGCCGCGCACAAAACCTTCTGAGGCACGCCCGAATCGCGCAGCAGCTTGAGCAGCAAGCCCACCGATTCGGCCAGAGGCAGCAAACCGTCTATCCATCGTTTGAGATCGGCGCGGCGCTCCTCGGGGCTTTTGTGGCGCCATGCGTGATAGGCAGGCAGATCGAACTCGCCAGTGCCACCGGGAATGCTGGCGCGGCTGCGCAGACTCATCAACCAGTCAACTTCAGTGAGCGATTGGCCCATCTTGCCAGGTTGATCGAGAAGGGCATTGAGGCAGGCCTCCAATTGCGCCACCACCTGCTCAAGGGCCTTTTCGGAAATCGCCGGGTTCCCACGGTAGCCTGCTACCACCGTTTTTTGCTTTTCAAGGTCCTTGAGTACATCGGTCCTCAGGTCGGATCTCGCGCCGACTTCAAGAATTTCAAATAGGGTGGTAATGGCAAAGTGATGATCGGTGGCCGAACGGCGACCCATCAAGTCCCCCAGCCTGAAGAAAAGATGCTCCAGGCGCAAGTAGGTGCGTACACGCTCGTTGAAGGGAAATTCGTAAAGAATCACGGCAGATAAGTCCGAAAGAGATCGGAGCAATTTCAGGATGATAGCCCGAAGTGTTGCCAGACCTGGACCACCTGCGCCTGCAGTTGCTCAAGGCTCAGACCCTCATTGAACAGGGTGGCATCGGCTGCAGCCAGTCGATGCTCACGACGGGACTGCTGAGCCATGACTCGCTGGACTGCCTCACGCGTCCATCCGCTGCGAGCCATGACACGTTCAATCTGGGTCGACTCAAGGCAATCGACCACCCACACCGCATCCACCCGCGCACGCCAGCGCCGCCCCGACTCGACCAGCAAAGGCACATCGTGCACGATGCAGCCAAGCCCCTGCGCCATCGCTTCCTGGGCAAGACGCTCGCTTTGTTGGGCGACCATCGGATGCAAGATAGCTTCGAGCCGGCTGCGAGCCTGTGGATCATTAAAAGCCAGCTCGCGCATGGCCGGCCGATCGAGTGCGCCGTCGGCGCCTACCAAACGCGTGCCGAAGGCTTGCACGATTGCCGGCATGGCGGCACCCGCCGCCGCGGTGAGGTGGCGCGAAATCGCGTCGGCGTCGATCAGCACCGCCCCCTGCTGCACCAGCATCCCTGCCACGGTGCTCTTGCCAGTGCCAATACCCCCCGTCAGACCCAATCGGAAAACGCGTGCGTGCTGCATGCTCGACTCCCTCAAAACCCAAAGCCGGTCCCGGCGAGAACGGGCCAGAACATCAGGACCAAGCCAGCCCCAGACAAGGCAGGTCCAAAAGGCAGCGGCTCACCGGCCTGCAAACGCCCGGTTGCCCGAAGAGCCAAGCCCACGATGACTCCGGCCAAGGAGGCCATCAACACCAAGGGCAACAAGGCCGCCCAACCCAGCCAGGCCCCCAGGGCCGCGAGCAGCTTGAAGTCGCCCTGCCCCATGCCCTGCTTGCCTGTGACCAGCTTGAAGCCCTGGTGCACCGTCCAGAGTAGCAAATAACCCGCCACCGCTCCCCAAAAAGCGTCCGACAGGACCCGATCTGACCAGCCGAGGGCGGCGGCCATCAGGCCAGCCCACAACAAGGGCTGGGTCAAGTCATCCGGCAGCAGCTGGGTGTCCCAGTCGATGCAGGCCAGCACCAACAGCGTCGACGCAAATAACGCCCATACCGCCGCCTGCGCAGTCAGCCCCCAACGCCAGACACAGGCGGCAAACAAGGCGGCCACGCACAGTTCTACGACTGGGTATCGCCAGCCGATCGCACTGCCGCAGGCACTGCAGCGACCTCGCAGCAGGAGAAAGCTGAGCAAGGGAATCTTTTCCCGCCACAAGAGGCTGTGACCGCAGCTTGGGCAATGCGAAGCGGGTCGGGCCAGGTTGTAGGCAGATGCCGGGGTTGCGTCCACCTGCTGATCCGAGGCAGCCGGCTGCGCCTCGGACAACCACTCACGGGCTTCCTGGTCCCACTGACGTTGCATCATGCGCGGCAGTCGGTGAATCAGCACGTTGGCAAAACTACCCACCAGCAGCCCCAGGACCAGGGCCGCGAATAAAACGGGCAGGCCGACCATCAGATGATCTGCCCCATCTGAAACACCGGCAGGTACAGGGACAACACCAGGACGCCCACCATCAGCCCCAATAGCAAAACCGTGGCGGGCTCGATCAGGGTCGAGAGGCGCTGGACACGCTCATTGAGTTCGGCATCCTGGAAGTCAGCCACTTTTTCCAGCAAATAGTCCAGGGTACCTGACTCCTCGCCCACTGCAGCCATCTGCTGCAGCAAGGGGGGAAACGCCGGCTCAAGACCAAGGGCCGCCTGCAGACTGCTGCCCCTCAAAATTCGATCGCGCACCCGATCGGTCGCCAGCGCATAGGCTCGACGACCGCTGGCCTGCCGCACCGACTGCAACGCCTGGGCCAGCGGCAAGCCCGAGGCCAGCAGGGTGGCCAGCGTCCGGCTCCAGCGGGCCACCGCTGCGCCTCGCAAGAGCGTTCCCCACAGAGGCAGGGCCAGGCTGAGGTCCTCCACCCAATAAGCGAAAGCCGGCCAACGCCGCCAAGTCCAGATCAGCAAGAGGGCCATACCCAGCACTGCGCACAAGAGCACGGGAGTGGCACTGACAAACCACCGGCTCATGTCCACCACCCACTGGGTGACCCAAGGCAACTCTGCTCCATAGGAGGAAAAGACCGCCTCGAAAGAGGGTACAACCGCCACCATGATGATCACCAGCACCGCCACTGCAACAGCCAAAACCACCACCGGATAGGTCAACGCAGAGCGGACCCGGCGAACCAAGGCCTGGGTCTTTTCAAGATGATGGACGATACGTTCGAGCATCAGGTCGAGCTGGCCGCTGACCTCACCTGCCTCGACCAGCGCGATGTACAGATCACCAAAAACGGCGCTCTGGCGCCTCAGGGCGGCCGAGAGGGACAATCCATTTTGCAGATCTTGGTGAAGCTGACCAGCCAGAGCCCAGATTGC
>JBEIHE010000105.1:0-9035 GCA_040381515.1 Polaromonas sp. | reverse complement strand
GGGCGCGTTCGCTCTCCTCGGGGAGCAGCTCCAGGCGGGCCAGATGGGCCACGCGCGAAATGTCTTGGGCGGGCAGTGCCAGAAAAAGAAGATGACTTGAAGCTCGCCGGGGCCGGATCCGGCCCGGCCTTGGCACGCCAGCAGGCACGAAGCCGGTGCAAAAGCACCCCGGGAAACACTTCGGATATGGGTCCTTGGGGTATTATCCCGCCTTCGGCGCACGGACTCTCTGCGCAAAGGCTCTGGCCTCTCTACGCGAGGCCAAGCCAAGACCGCAGAGGCCGCTCGCGCAAGCCCAATTTCTGATGGCGCGGCCGCCCGGGCAGAAGGTGAGCCCGCCCGCAACGGACCTCTGACATGTTTGAATCTTTCCGCCGGTACTTCTCGACCGACCTGGCGATTGACCTGGGCACCGCCAACACCCTGATTTTCGTTCGCGGTCAGGGCATTGTGCTCGACGAGCCTTCTGTGGTGGCTATCCGCCACGAAGGCGGGCCTCAGGGCAAGAAATCCATCCAGGCTGTGGGCCACGAGGCCAAGGCGATGCTGGGCAAAGTGCCTGGCAACATCGAGGCCATCCGTCCGATGAAGGACGGAGTGATCGCCGACTTCACCGTCACCGAGCAAATGCTCAAGCAGTTCATCAAGATGGTGCACCCGCGCAGCATGTTCCGCCCCAGCCCGCGGATCATCATTTGCGTGCCCTGCGGCTCGACACAGGTCGAGCGCCGCGCCATTCGCGAGTCGGCCCTGGGCGCAGGCGCCTCCGAGGTCTATCTGATCGAAGAGCCGATGGCCGCAGCCATTGGCGCCGGGTTGCCGGTGGCCGAAGCCTCGGGTTCGATGGTGGTCGACATTGGCGGCGGCACCACCGAGGTAGGCGTGATCTCCCTCGGCGGCATTGTTTACAAGGGCAGCGTGCGCGTAGGCGGCGACCGCTTTGACGACGCCATCATCAACTACATCCGCCGCAACTACGGCATGCTGATCGGCGAGCCAACGGCCGAAGCCATCAAGAAAAATATCGGCTCGGCCTTTCCAGGCAGTGAGGTCCGGGAGATGGAAGTTAAAGGTCGCAACCTCTCCGAGGGTGTGCCCCGCAGCTTCACCATCTCGAGCAACGAAATCCTCGAGGCCCTGACCGACCCGCTCAACAACATTGTGTCGGCGGTCAAAAATGCGCTTGAACAAACTCCTCCTGAGCTGGGGGCCGACATCTCCGACCGGGGCATGATGCTCACCGGAGGTGGCGCCCTGCTGCGCGACCTCGACCGACTGCTTAGCGAGGAAACCGGCCTGCCAGTGCTGGTGGCTGAAGACCCGCTGACCTGTGTGGTGCGCGGCTGCGGCATCGCCCTCGATCGCATGGAGCGGCTGGGGTCCATCTTCACTTCGGAGTGAGCGCGCGCGCCGCGGGCGGCGCACCAAGCGCCTGAGTCATGCCCCTCGGAACGATAGACCGCTCGCCACCCCCGTTCTTCAAGCAGGGCCCTTCCGCCCTGTCGCGGCTGATCATTCTGAGCAGCCTGGCTGTGCTCCTGATGGTGGCCGATGCCCGCTTGGGCATGATGGACCCGCTGCGCTCGGCGCTGGTGACGGCCCTGCATCCCCTGCAGTGGTTGGCCTTGCAACCAGGGCGCGCCCTTCAAGCCCTAGGGCAACATTTCGACAGTCTCTCCGAGGCTCAGGCCGAGGCCCAAGCGGCGCGTCAGTCGCTGGCGCATCAGCTCCAGCGGGCTGGGCAGGTTGAGCAACTGCTGCAAGAAAACAGCCAGCTGCGGGAGCTGCTGGCCCTGCGCCAACGGCTAGCGGGACCGGCGCAGGCCGCCGAGGTCATCTACGAAGCGGCCGATCCGTACTCGCATAAAGTCATCATCGACCAGGGCGCCTCTGTCGGCGTGGTGACGGGCTCGCCGGTGATCGATGCGTCCGGTGTGATCGGCCAAGTGACGCGTGTGCACCCACTGGTCAGCGAGGTCACCCTTCTGATTGACCGCGACCTGACGATTCCGGTGCTCAATGCGCGAACCGGTTTGCGCAGCGTGGCCTATGGCGAACCTTCAGGCGATGGGCTCGAACTGCGCTTCATGGCGGCCAATGCGGATCTTCAAGAGGGTGATTTGCTCACCACCAGTGGCATTGATGGCATCTATCCACCCGGTCTTCCGGTGGCACGCATCACCGACATCCAGCGACGCGCCGATTCGGCCTTTGCCCGTATCCAGGCCCAGCCTCTGGCGCAGGTGGCCGCAGTGCGGCATCTGCTGGTGCTCCAGCCGCTCAAAAACCAGCTGCCGCCACCGCCTGCCGATCCGCCGGCCGGTGGCCGCGGCGACAACACGCGCAAGGGGGGACCGTCATGATCATGCCCGCCGGGCAGCGCCTGCTGCTGCCCGCCAGCCCGCTCTTCATTTGGTCCAGCCTCTTGGTTGCTCTGCTGCTGACCATGCTCGGCAAAGAGCCTTGGATGCCCGACCTGCTGGCTCTGGTGCTGGTGTTCTGGACCATTCACCAGCCCCTGCGGGTGGGCATGCTGGCGGCCTTTTGTTTCGGGCTGATCATGGATGTGCATCAGGCCGGCCTGCTGGGCCAGCACGCGCTGTCCTATACCGCCCTGAGCTTTCTCTCGATCATGATTCATCGGCGGGTACTGTGGTTCCCCGTACCTTCTCAGGCCCTGCAACTGTTGCCGCTGATGGTGGCCGCTCATGTTCTGGAATTGGTGGTGCGGTTGATCAGCGGCGGGGCCATGCCCAGTTGGTCGTTTTGGATTGCACCGCTGCTGCAGGCCCTGCTGTGGCCCCTGACCAGCATCGTGCTGCTGATGCCGCAAAGACGCGCGCCAGACCCCGACCTGAACCGCCCGCTATAGGCCCGATACCCGCATGACCCCCCTGCGCAACGTCGATGCCGAAATCCGCCGCTTTCGCGGCCGGGTGGTGGTGGCCAGCGCGGTGGTGCTGGCGTGCTTTGGGCTGCTGGCCCTGCGACTGATCTACCTGCAAGTCATCAAACACGAGCACTACCTGGAACAGGCAGAGAACAACCGCACCGCGGTCGTGCCCATCGTGCCCAATCGCGGCTTGATCACCGACCGAAACGGCGTGGTGCTGGCCACCAACTATTCAGCCTACACCCTGGAGATCACGCCATCGAAGGTGCGGGGGCTTGAAGAAACGATCGACGCCCTGGCACAGGTGGTGGAAATCACGCCCCGCGACCGGCGCCGATTCAAGCGCATTCGGGAGGAATTCAAGAGCCTGGAGTCGATTCCAATTCGAACCAAGCTCAGCGAGGCGGAGGTGGCGCGGTTTGCGGCACAGCGCTACCGCTTTCCGGGTGTGGATATCAAAGCGCGTCTTTTTCGCAGCTATCCCTTTGGTGAGGTGGGCAGTCATGTAGTCGGCTATATCGGCCGCATCAACCAAAAGGAAAAAGAGCGAATCGAAGAAGAGGACGAGCTGGGCAACTACCGGGGCACCGACTACATCGGCAAGCTCGGCATCGAACAGGCCTATGAAAAACAGTTGCACGGCATCACCGGCGTGGAGCAAATCGAAACCTCCGCCGGTGGACGGGCGGTACGGCGCCTGGCCAGCAGCCCTTCCACGCCCGGCGACACCATTCAACTGTCGATCGACATCAAGCTGCAAAAGCTGATCGAGGACATGTTTGGCGAGAGACGCGGTGCGCTGGTGGCCATTGACCCACGCAACGGTCAAGTGCTGGCCTTTGTAAGCAAGCCGACTTTTGATCCCAATCTTTTTGTCGAAGGCATCGACAGCGAGAGCTGGGCCGCGCTCAATGAATCCATCGACAAGCCGCTGCTCAACCGCGCGCTGCGCGGCACGTATCCACCCGGCTCGACCTACAAGCCCTTCATGGCGCTGGCCGCCCTGAGCACCGGCAAGCGCAGCGCCAGCACGGTGGTGCAGGACAGCGGCGTGTGGACCTTTGGAGGCCACCAGTTTCGCAGCCACGGTGACGGGGTGGGCGCAGTGGACATGCACTTGAGCATCGTGCGATCGAGCAACGTCTACTACTACACCCTGGCCAACGAAATGGGCGTAGATGCGATCCACGACTTCATGAAGCCACTGGGGTTCGGGCAGCTCACAGGCATTGACGTGCTGGGCGAGGTGCGCGGCGTCCTGCCCAGTCAGGAGTGGAAGCGCAAGACCTACAAGCGCCCGGAGCAGCAAAAGTGGTATGCCGGCGAGACCATTTCCCTGGGTATCGGTCAAGGCTACAACACCTTCTCCATGCTGCAGCTCGCTCATGCCACCGCCACTTTGGCGCAGGGCGGGCTGCAGCACCGGCCCCGCTTGGTCATGGCCACCCAGGACAGCGTGAGTCGACAGCTGCAAGCCGCCGCACCCACGACGCCGGTGCAACTGCCCTTCAAGCCCGAGCATGTGGCGGTGATCAAGCGAGCGCTGGCCAGCGTCACGCAAGAGGGCACCTCGGCAAGGGTGTTTGCAGGCGCGCCTTACCTCAGTGCTGGCAAGACCGGCACCGCGCAGGCTGTCTCCATCGGGCAAAAGGACCGGTACAACGCAGCCAAGCTGGAAGAACATCAGCGCGATCACTCCCTGTACATGGCTTTTGCGCCCGCCGATGCGCCACAAATCGCGCTGGCCGTGGTGGTTGAGAACGCCGGCTTCGGTGCCGCTCATGCCGCACCCATTGCGCGGCGCGTGTTTGACTACGTGCTGCTGGGCCAATACCCCAGCGAAGAAGATCTGGCTGCCGTACAAAAAGGCCAGGCTGCAGCGCCAATAGGCAAGCCGCGCGAGGCCAAGCTGCTCGATGTATGGGGACGTGCGCTCGATGCGGCGCCGCCACCGGCCTCCAGTACGACCGCCAGCAGCACCCCTGCACGCTCGGCCGTTGCGGCGACAACGGCCCGATAAAGCCGTCAAGAACGGCTTCGGGCGTCAGACACCCGCTCAACGCCAGGCCGGCCACGAACTAAAGCGTGCGGCTGGGTTCAACCGAAGCAGGGCCCCCCAGAAAAAATGGCTTCCTAACCGGAGCTGAACCGCGTCAATAGTGGGCGCGGACAGACAGCCGGCTCGGGAGAATCCATGCATATCGATGCACGCAAGCTGACGGGCGGCTCTGAGGAGTGCGATCTGTGCATCATCGGCGCCGGGCCGGCGGGTATTGCCCTGGCGCTCGAATTTGCCGGCACCCCGGTGCGAGTGGCACTGCTGGAGAGCGGGGGAATGCGCTATGACCGACAAGTGCAGGCACTGGCTGACGGACACAGCGAAGGCGGCATCAAGCCGTCGATCGAAGTCAATCGACGACAGTTCGGTGGCAACGCCAATGTCTGGTGCATAGACTTGGGGCCGGGCGAAAAGGGTCTGCGCCATGCAATGTTCGACGAAATCGATTTCGAACATCGGCCATGGGTGGCACACAGCGGCTGGCCCTTTACTCGCCACAGCCTGATGCCCTATTACGAGCGGGCACAACAGCTCTGCGGCGGCGGGCCAATGGACTACACCCCCCACGCCTGGCAAGCGCCCGAGGAACGCGCCCTGGCACTAGAGGCCAGCGGACTGGAAACTGGACTGTTTCACTTCACGCCCTTTGAGGTCTTTACCAGCCGTTACAGGCAGCAATTGGTGCAAGCGCCCAACATCTCGGTCTATACCCATGCCACCGTCACCGAGCTGCTGACCGATGCGGATCGGCGCAAGGTGGAACAGGTTCGCATCAGCAGCCCCGGGCATCGCAGCTGGCAAATGCGCGCATCCAAGGTGGTCCTGGCCGCAGGCGGCTATGAAAACGCCCGCCTGCTTCTGCTGTCACGCGGACCCGACGGCGTGGGCCTGGGCAATGCCCACCAGCTGGTGGGGCGCTACTACCACGACCACCTGCAAGGGCGCAGCGGCTACCTGATTCCGCGTCATCCCGAGGTGCTCGATCAACTCGGGCTGTACGACCTGCGGCAGCGTCGCGGCGCCTTCGTGATGGCCTATCTCAAGCTCTCGGCCGAACTGCAGGCCAAGGAAAAAGTGGGCAACATCAACTGCTTTTTGTTTCCACGGCCACCCGACCGGCAAGATCGTGCGATCGAAGCCTTCAACTCACTGCGCCAGCAGCTGCTGCTCCACCGGCGCGCACAGGAGGCCAAGCCGGCCCCGGGCCTGAGGCGCAACTTGCAGCAGCTGTGGGAAGTCGGCTGCGGACTGGACTATGTGCTGCGCATGGCCGCGCGCGCCGCCACCGGGCGGCAATCGACCGCCTATGGGGTCGGTCATGGCGGCTGGTCCCTGCTTGAGCGGCCCGGACAGCTGTTCTCTCGAGTAGAGCTCTGGCACAGCATCGAACAAACGCCTCGGGCCGAGAACCGGATCACGCTGGGGCACACGCTTGATGCCTTGGGGCGTCCCGAATTGCAAGTGCACTGGCACTGGCCGCAAGAAGACATCGAGCAAACCCTGCGCGCCCAAGCGCTGTTCGCGCGCGGACTCGAACACGCCGGCCTCGGTCGCGTGGAGCCTTATCTGGAGAAGGATGGCTCGCCCCATCTGGAGCGACCGGCCGGCTCCCACCACCTGATGGGCACCACCCGCATGCACGCGGACGCGCGCCAGGGAGTGGTCGATCCCCAGTGTCGGGTGTATGGGATCGACAACCTGTTCGTGGCGGGCAGCTCGGTCTTTCCATCCGGCGGTTACGCCAACCCGACCCTCACCCTGCTGGCACTGACACTGCGCCTGGCCGATCATCTGAAGGAGCGACAGCGCAGCGCCGGTCTGTAGGCGCACAAACGACGGCCCCATCGCCGCGAGGGCGCGGCTCCCACAGCCCTTCGGCAGAGCCAGTGCGGAGCGCCGCCCCCGGCGCGATACCGCTCGCTCTACAGCTGCACATTCGACCACTGGGCATAAAAGCCGTTCGTGGTTCGTCGGGGGGGCGGGGCGAGTCCCTTGAGCAAAACGCTCAGGCCCGCCTGGGCGCTGTCTATCAAGGGCAGGTCCACGCGATCCTGAAGCGCTCGCGCATAGCCGGCCAGGCCGGCTCCGCCCAGAATGATGGACTTGACGCCGGGCCGGGCCGCCTGCGCACACGCTTCGGACAGGCAGCGCAAGGCCATTTCCGGATCGGCCAGAAGCTGCGCGCCGCTGGGGGCCACCGTCTCGATATGTTCAAGCAAGTGCGCGTAACCGAGTGACTGCGCCAGGCGCTCGAGCATAGGACGCCAGCGCTCGCCGCCGGTGACGATAGCAAAGGGTCCGTGTGCGGCCGCCTCGATAAAGGACGCCTCAGCAAGACCGGTCACGGGACAGGCGCTGGATTCACGCAGGGCAAAAAGACCGGGGTCGCCAAAGCAACCAATCAGCACCGCATCGGGGGGCGGGGCCGAGGCGATCTGCGCAGCCCAAATTTCGAGCATCGCATGGGCAGCCACCGCGTGACTGGCCTCACAGGCGATGTAGCTCGCGCCAAAGCGCGCGGTGTGGGCATCGATCGTCATGCCTTCAGGCAAGCGCGGGCGCAGCACCTGCATCAAGCGCTCGGTCGTCGTGGCACTGGTGTTGGGATTGATCAGCAGCAGGCGCCGGTGAGTTGAGGCGGACATAGGAAGAAGCTTTTCCTTGGGGATAAAGAAAATGCACCGCCCCGGTGCAAAAAAACATTCGGCGCACCACGGGCGTGTGCCCCGCAATCAATTCTGATCTTATCGGCTGGCATCGTTCATGCTGAAGGACACCGACGAGTCTGAAACAGGCCCGCCGATTTTCTCCCAAACAGAATTTTTGATAACGAAAGGATTTGAGATGAAACGTCGTGAACTACTGGCTGCGGGTGCTGCTGCAATGGCCGCACCCTGGGTGCATGCACAGTCTGCGGCTTGGCCCAACCGCCCCATTCGCCTGATGGTGCAATATCCTCCGGGAGGCCTGGTCGACACCGTGGCGCGCCTGATGGCGCCTCACCTGAGTCAGGCGCTCGGTCAGACGGTGGTGGTTGACAACAAACCCGGTGCAGGCGGTTTGATCGGGACCGACCTGGCCTCCAAGCAGGCCGCCGATGGCTATACCCTGCTGGTCAGCCATGCCTCTGTGCATATCTATGCCACCGCCACCCGCAACAGCATGCCCTTTGACCCGGTAGGAGACTTCACCCACATGGGCATGCTGGTGGAAGCTCCGATGACGCTGCTGGTGCGGGCCCAATCCCCCTTCCAGAACATGGCCCAGTACATGGCCGCCGCCAAGACCCGCCCGGTGCGCTATGGCTCCTCAGGCATTGGTTCGGCCAACCACCTCTATGGCGAGCTGCTCAAGCTCGAAGGCCCAGCCCCGCAACATGACCATGTGCCCTACCAGGGCAGCGCACCCGCCATGCAAGATTTGCTGGGGGGTCAGATCGACAGCCTGTTCGATCCGATTACCACCAACACCGCTGCCCTTAAAGGGGGCACGCTGCGTGCGCTGGCCATCTCGACCCCGGCGCGCCTGCCCGCCTTCGCCAATATCCCAACCTTCGCCGAGGTGGGCTTCCCCTCGCTGACGGGCTCACAGTGGCTGGGCCTGTCGGGACCGAAGAACATGCCTGCGCCCATCGTGCAGAGGCTCACCGCCCTGATCCCAGAGATCATGAGCAAGCCCGATATCATGTCACGCTTGGAAGAGCTGCAAACGCTGCCGCGCAAAACACCGGTGGTCGGCGAAGAGTTCGTCAAACTCATTCGCTCGCAAATCAGCACCTGGACGGCCGTGGCCAAGAAAGCCAAGGTCGAAGTGATTGCCTGATTGGCAGCAGCGCCCCCTGCATAGGGCCACCTTCGGGTGGCCTTTTTTCTGACGGCGCACTGACCCCGCACCACGCCACATACAAAAGGCATGCATGACCGAAGTCGATTTTGAACAATTAGACAGCTATCCACGTTACAAGCTTATGGCCAGCTTGATCGTGCCACGGCCGATCGCCCTGGTCACTACCCTGGGGGCCAATGGCGTGGCCAATGCCGCACCTTTTTCGATGTTCAACATGGTCGGAGAAGACCCACCCAT
>JBEIHE010000104.1:0-9066 GCA_040381515.1 Polaromonas sp. | reverse complement strand
CTCGGAGTGTGGCGCAGCCCGGTAGCGCACCTGCTTTGGGAGCAGGGGGTCCAAGGTTCGAATCCTTGTACTCCGACCACAGCTCACCGATGATTGCCCGCCCAGCGGGCTTTTTTGTCTCTGGCAGGCTCTGAGGTGCACGCTAAGATCGTGTTTAGTCTGCCCGTAGCTCAACTGGATAGAGCAGCTGCCTTCTAAGCAGCAGGTCGGGGGTTCGAGTCCCTCCGGGCAGGCCAATTCGGCTGATCAGGACGGCGCACAACGGCTCAAAGCCTCGTCGAACCCTAGGTAAAACAACCACTTAGCGCCGCACGTTGACTCACGATGGGTCTTTACAGCGCAGGCATTAGCGGGGAACATTGCGGGGAACAAACCGCCCAATACCGGGGAACCGGGGAACTGCCGGGGAACGACTGGCAGAAGAGGGCGGGGAACGAGAGGCCCCCAATGCTGACTGATGCCGACTGCCGCAACGCCACCTGCCCGCCTGAGAAGAAGCGCCATCGCCTGACGGACACCGCCGGGCTCTACCTTGAGGTGGCGCCCAACGGCTCGAAGCGTTGGTTCTGGAAGTTCTATCCCGAGGGCAAAGAGTCCCGGCTTGCCTTGGGGGCTTACCCCACCGTGACGCTGAAGAAAGCCCGCGAGGCGCGTGACGAGGCAAAGAAAGTCCGTCAAGCCGGCACCAACCCCGTGCAGCAGCGCAGGGCCGCCAAGCTGGCCGCTGGGCTACAAGGCGTTCACACTTTCGAGGCGACGGCCCGGGAACTGTTTGTCACCAAGGCCGACTCGTTGAGCCCCCAGTACGCCGCACGCTGGATCGAACGCATGGAAAAGGATCTGTTCCCCGTGCTGGGCTCCCTGCCGCTGAAGGACATCAGTGCGCCCATGCTGCTCGACGCTCTTCGGCGTGTCGAGCGTCGGGGTGCCATGGAAACTGCCCACACGCTGCGCCAGACCGCTGGTCAGGTATTCCGATACGGCATCCAGACGGGGCGATGTGAACGCAACCCGGCACCGGATCTTCAGGGTGCACTCAAGCCCGTCAAGACCAAGAACATGGCGGCACTGCTGGAGCCCTCGAAGGTGGGCGAGTTGATGCGCAACATTGACGCCTACACAGGCCAGCCTGTCACGCGTGCTGCGGTGCTGCTGTCGGCCCTGACATTCCAGAGGCCGGGAAACATCCGGGCCATGGAGTGGGCTGAGGTGGACCTGGACGGCGCCATGTGGACCATTCCGGCAGCCAAGATGAAGCGCACAGTGCACGGAAAGATCAACGGGCGCCCGCACATGGTGCCGCTGGCCCCGCAGGCCTTGGCGGCACTCAAAGAGATCCAGCCACTGACCGGCCATGGGCGCTACGTGTTCCCCTCGATGATGGGGCAGGGAAAGTGCATGAGCGAAAACACGGTCCGTCTGGCGCTTCGGCGCATGGGTTACACAAACGACGAAATGACACCGCACGGCAACAGAGCCATGGCCCGCACCTTGATGGTGGAAAACTTGCCGGGCGTGTCCGCCGATGTGATCGAGGCACAACTGGCCCACGGTAAGAGCGGGCCGCTGGGCGCAGCCTATGACCGGGCCGAGTTCATGCAGCAGCGCCGTGAGTTGATGCGCCGGTGGGCTGATTACCTGGACCGGCTGCGCATAGGCGCGCATGTGATCCCGTTTCAAGAGCGGGCTGCCTGACCTGCACGCCCGTTTACTGCAGTAACTGTCACCTTGATGCAATGGGGAATGCTTTGATTGAGTGGAAAGTCTGGAAGTCCCTGCCGACGCTGAAACTTTGGGAAGCTGTGGCCTTGGTTTACGAGGTCGATCCCCGCAGCTTGACCAAGAGCGTCAATTCTTCGCCTGGCGACCCGCAGTTCGAAGCGCGAAGTTTTCCTACACGCGACCGGTGGCAAGAGTTTCAGGAGGCCTTGTACTTTGCCGCGAGAGCAGCTGCCACTGATGATGCGCCGATCTTGATCCGTGCTTTCCTTCCGCGAGGGAGCAAAAAGACGGTGGCGGAGGTACACCTCGCAGATGTGGTCGCCTTCTTCCTTCGTCGGGGAACGCCTCCAATCCCGAAGGAACTCAGAGAAATCACGCCTCAGACGTCGGGAGGTTGGCCCTGGGGCGCACACCATACAGAAGATCTGGGCCACCTCGAAGCGGCGGCGAAGAAGTGGTGGACCAACTTTGATCCAAGCGAGCCGGACACTGCCCCCACGAACTCCCAGGTAGCGAATTGGCTGGTGAATGAACGAGGGGTATCGGAGAAGAAGGCAGGCTCAATCGCGTCAATCCTTCGGCCAGCGAGCCTGAAGCCCGGACGGCGCTGAAACAACGGGCGGACCCCTTAGTAGCTAGGATCCGTGCTGGCTTGAGCATTGGTGGGAGCCCTTTCAGGACCATTGGGGGGATTGGTAGGGGGTATTCGGGTGCCGTTTCAAACGTCATCATTGGGTCGTTACGACTCAGGAGGACGCAGATGGAACCCGGTATCACCCGCGCGATGCATGACGATCAGCACCGTTCTAGCAGGCCCGGGCGCGGTAACAACCAGCCGCTCCACGCAGCGGAGATCGCAGACGCGCTGTTGACCTTGCGGACCGCGTCCGCCGTGGCAGGCATCAGCCCAGCGACGATCTATCGCAGGGCATCAACAGATCCCACGTTCCCAAGACTTATCCGCTTGGGGGCCCGTTGCACGCGCATACGCGCCGGGGATCTGACGGAGTGGCTGGCAGCCAAGGCGGAGGCAGCATGAACGACTCCGTCATCTTCTACATGGACCGTGGCAACGGCCGGCACATCGTGGAGAGCGCTGACCTGCCGCACTTCGACAACGAACCACCGCTTCTGGCCTATGCAGCGGCTCTGATAAACGCTGGATTCGAAGGGGTTGCAGTTGATCAGACGCGTCTCGCTAATGGTCGGTATTTCCAGGCATTGAACGTTGACACTGCGTCCCCGGAAGGCCAAATGATGCAAGCTCTCCATGAGCGCCATCAGGCTGGTTTCAAGCTTCCGTTGCCGGAGGTGGTGGTGCAGGCCGTTCAGATCGAATATGCAAGGCGTACCAAGGAGGCCAGCAATGACTGACGCCGCCACCGAGATCAAGAAGGCGTGGAACATCATTGCTGTCGGCCCACACTCCGCGAGTCATGACGGTCCAGCATCCGCGCCGCGGACCGAAGCGGGTCCGCTACCGACACCGCTGCACGCTGATTACCCGGGCCACCGCGGGTGGGCCACTGGTATCTGATGGCCCCTGCGGCTTCTGCCTTGCCCCCCGGTGTGTCAGCACCGACACCAGTCTCCCCAAACTTTGAAAGATCCACCATGATTGACAACACTGCCACCACACCCGAGCCGCGCCGGGACATTCAGAGTCTGCGGCTGCCCCAAAACTTCGGCCAGACATTGGGCGTGAAGAAACTGCTGACTAACGTCCCGGTTGGAAAACCTTCCCCTGCCACGTTTTTTCAGGTCCACCCGGGTCTGGACATGGAGTTCAAGACACTGATTTATCAGGACAAGGCCGCGGGGGAAGCCTACGCTGTTCTTCCTGATCTCGTCGACCTGTTGGGCAACCTCGCCAAAGCCGTAGTTCTCCACTTGGCAGTGGACCGCCGGGGCAACCCGCGGTTGATCCCAGTAGTCCTGCCAAACGAAGCTGGCTTCAGAAATCCATGGCACGACTCGCTGGCGCACGCTATAAATGCTGCGAAGGGGCAATGGGTACGAATCACCGCGAACCGCACCGTAGGCGTCTATGACATCTTTGCAGCCAAGGAGCAACTCTCACCAGCGGAGTGGCCAGAGCAATCAATGGACCAGCTCGTGCAGGTCGCCTTTCGCGGGAAGGTGATCGACTCCCTTGATCATCCGGTGATCCTGGGGCTTGAAGGTCGGCAATGAAGTACATCGAGCGGTTCCCCAGGGGGGTGTACGTCATTGACTTCGAGTTTCACCCGGCAAACAGCATCGAGGGTAACAAGCCGGACCCCGTTTGCCTGGTGGCGCTGAACTACCTGACGGGGCAGGTCCGGCGCTACTGGCGTGATGAACTCCGGCAACTGCCCGTTGCTCCGTTTCCGTGCGGGGATGATGCACTTACTGTTGCCTACTACGCCAGCGCAGAGGTGGACTGCTTCTTGGCGCTTGGCTGGCCGTTGCCGGTCAACCTACTGGACCTTTACTGCGAGTTCCGGGTCAAAACCAACGGTCTGACCCCAACGTACGGGGCCGGTTTAATCGGCGCGCTGCTGTACTTCGATTTCCCCAGCCAAGACGCTGTGAATAAAGACGAAATGCGCCAGGTTGTACTGAGCGGGGGGCCTTGGAGTCCGGAGGTACAAGAGTCCATATTGGCTTATTGCCAGCGCGACGTCACTACACTGCGCACCCTACTAGCCTACATGTACCCAATGATTGACTGGCCACGCGCCTTGCTTCGTGGTCAATACATGATGGCAGTGAGCAGGATGCAGGACGTTGGGGTCCCGATCGACGTACCCACCTTGAAGAAAATACAGGCTAAGTGGGACCTCATTCAGGACGAGCTGATTGCCGGTATCGATCACCAATACGGTGTTTTTGAGGGGCGGACATTCAAGGTCGCCAAGTGGGCCAACTACCTTGAGCGTCATCAGATCCCCTGGCCTAGGCTAGCGTCGGGTGAGTTGGACTTCAAGGACGACACTTTTCGTGAAATGTCCAAGGCTTACCGCCAGGTGGCTCCTATGCGGGAACTGCGCTCCGCTCTATCTGAGCTGAGGCTATCGGACCTGAGGGTCGGTGATGACGGTCGAAATCGGTGCCTTCTTTCCCCGTTCCGCTCCAAAACTGGGCGGAATCAGCCATCAAACTCCCGCTTCATCTTTGGCCCATCGGTATGGTTGCGGTCATTGATCCAACCCCAGCCGGGCTGGGCTTTGGCCTACATCGACTACTGTCAGCAGGAATTTGGCATTGCTGCGGCCCTGTCCGGCGATCAGGCCATGATGGAAGCCTACCGCTCCGGTGACCCTTACCTAGCGTTTGCCCGACAGGCCGGCGCGGTGCCCGCTGATGTGACTAAGGCCACCCACAAAGCCCAGCGAGAGCTGTTCAAGCAGTGCGTGCTTGCGGTCCAGTACGGTATGGGGGCGGAAAGTTTGGCGATAAAGATTGGGCAACCAGTTGTCACGGCTCGGTGGTTACTCGATTTACATCGCTCCACCTACCGGAAGTTTTGGCAATGGTCAGACGCCGCCCTTGATGAATTTAGCCTACAGGGTCGACTGTGGACAACCCTGGGTTGGGAGCTGAGGAACAGCGGGGCCATAAACCCCAGGAGCGTCAGAAACTTCCCCATGCAGGCAAACGGCGCCGAAATCCTCCGCGTGGCATGCATCTACCTGACCGAGGATGGGATTCGGGTGTGCGCCCCTGTACACGACGCCGTTCTCATCGAGACGCGGCTTGATGCAATTGATGCGACGGCGAAACGCGCCAGAGACCTCATGGTTCAAGCGAGCGCTCAATTGTTGGGAGGCTTCCCGCTGGCTTGCGACGTGAACGTAATCCGGTACCCAGGTCGGTATGTCGACGAGCGTGGCAAAACCATGTGGGATACCGTCATCGGTCTGTTGGAGGTGGAACGACCCTTGGCCGACAACCAGGGGTACCCTGGGCAAGGTGCCTGACCTGTCCAATCTAGTTAAATGTCTTAGGTATATATGTATCTCGATGATCGGCTTGTACCCACTGTAAAGCTGAAATTCACGCCGGGGCAAGGATGCAAGCTTGCAAAGCGGAGCAACTTGTTCATAAAGGGCCCCGTACCTATGGAATGGGTGGCTAAAGCCTCAGGACTGCCCGGCAAAGCGATTCACGTTGCACTGGCAATCTGGTGGCTCGCCGGCATGCGGCCGCTGGACAAGATCAAGGTGACGCGCCAGGCTCTGAACCTCTTACACGTGTCAGATGACGCCTACCGGGACGCGCTGCCGAGGCTGGAGCAGGCCGGACTAATCAAGGTTTGGCGTGCTCCTGGGCAGCGAGCACAGGTCGAGATTGTTCACAACATAACCCAATAGAATGAACTCGATCCTTGAGGTCCTTGGTTAATAAAATTTTTATCGCCTTGCTCGAAGCCCTTAACAAGGTGGGATCTAATGTCAAAGAACCTTGAAATGTTGACAGCAGGCGGTCGTATCCGCTGCACACAATGTCAGGCCAAGGCAAAGAGTACCCAGCAGCAGTGTCGTCGCCCGGCAACGACCGGCAGGCGGGTCTGCAAATTACACGGTGGTGGATCGACCGGCCCACGCACCCCAGAGGGCCGACAGCGTTGTGCTGCGGCCAAGACCATCCACGGTCAAGAAACGACCAATATGCGCATAGAGCGCCGCCTTGCCTGCGCACGGCTGGCCGTGTTGGAGGTGGCTGGTCACGCGTTGGGGTTCATACAAGGCACACGCACCCGCGGTCGCAAACCAGCTTTGATGGGAGAGGTTGAGCTTGGGCTACAGGAGGTTGTGCGGCATATCGTGCTGCGGCAGACCACCAGACAGTAAAGTAAACAATCGCGGACCGCATAAATTGCGCAGCGGCTGGGCAGCGTACCAGTGGCCTGTCGCCTGCGCATGGGCCTTACCAGTCTGGGCTGACCAATTCCTTGAGCACGGCCGTCTCGAGGCTCAGATCGGCTACCAGCTTGTTCAACCAATTGTTCTATCGATCGATTGCTTTGAACAGTTTGGCTTGGCCCACTTTCGGACCACCAGACTCCTGCCGCCATCGGTAATAGCTCTATGTTGAGGTTTGGGCTTGCTCGCAGGCCTGCGCCAACAGGGTCCCGCTGGCTAGCTGCATCTCAATTTGTCGCAGCAGTGCAATGATCTTCTTCGGTGAGGTCTTCTCCCTAGGCATGCATTTAGGCCATACGCCAAGTGGAGATGCTCTACCGTTAGGCCTGACAATTCCGGTTAAGCCAATGGCTACACCTTGCAGCGCCTAACCAGAGTCTGTGACAAATCTGTGTCGCCCCCGGAAGTGATGAGGCCTTGACTGCCGGTACCCGGCGGAAGCGGCCTACGGACATTAAGCTTCACGGCATGTATCTCAAACGACAAGCTGTGCGAGTCACGGTCGCCCTTTGGGCCGGGCTAGTAGCTACAGCTGGGCCGGTGCCCGCTGTGGATGTGCCCAATCGCAATCCGGCCCTCGAGGAGCTTACGATGCGCGAAGCTCGTGTCGCCCTTGCGGGCTCGCGATGGCTTGAAGCGGTGGACCTGCTGTTGGCCCATGTGAAGATATACCCTGACGATGCCGATGCACACAATCTGCTAGGCTACAGCCTGCGCCAGTTAGGCCGTTACGCCCCCGCGCAGTCCGCCTATGAGCGGGCCTTGCAGCTCGACCCGGGCCACCGCGGAGCGCATGAGTACATGGGCAAGCTAATGTTGACCCTGGGACGGCGCGAACGCACGTTGTTCCACCTGGGCGAACTCGAGCGGCTGTGTCAAGCCAGTTGCGCGGAGTACCTTCAGCTAAAGAGGGCTATCGACGGCCGGGATGTGATCACCCCATCTAAACGCTGGTAGTCGCTTGTTAGGCGGGCTCAAAATGAGGGAAGCTCATCGGCGTGTCTTGAGTGAGCAAATGCCTGTTTATGCTCAACTTTCATAGGTCGGTAGTTGCATCAAAGCCTGCCCCATCCTGACCCGCGTGCCACAACTAATTCCATCGGCCAGAGCGAACCCCTTCGGGGCTAAGAAGATGATGGTAGACCCATGCTCAAACCAACCCATTTCTTGGCCCTTGGCGACAGCCTGGCTGCAGGCGATTTCGCTGGGGCCCGGCCACTTCAAATGCAAGAGCACATCCAGGAAATGCAGCCGAATGCTAGCCACTAAGATTGCTGCCACCGGGACCAGTGTAATTACATGATGACTATCTTTGAGGCGCATGCGTATCACGGCACGCTCGTTCCGACAAAATAATTTCTCGATGCGTTTGAGCGCAATCGGATTGACGTTCCAGGTATCGCCGCTGATATAGGTTACATGCTCAACCTGCCCATTATGAGGCGCGTGGAAGCGGTGGTACATGGCCGAGGTCAACCGCAGCGTAACGTAGGAGCCGCGATGAAAGGGCCGCATATCTTGAGTTGGCCCGCACAGCTCATGAAGGCTGTAGCTCAGGCCCTTAGCCTGAATCAGAGTGTCGCCGTCAATAGCTCCGCATGCGCCAATGATGGCGTCGCAAGGGCTGGAGATCACATCGGGGCGCGTATCGATTGGTCGCGCCCCGTCGATCAGTTCGCGGGTAAAGCAATCGTGCAGGCTGTCAAAGTGCTGTTTTTTGGCGTCGCTTAGGTCCAGGTCAGTAAAGCAGCGCCAAACGCCGATCGAGAGTCTGCAGACCAACGGATTTTTGATTTTGCTGAACCATCCCATGAAACGGGTGAGCAGTTGGCGCGGCACTCGGTTAGTCAACAGGAAGTTGAGGTCTTCCTGAAGGAAGATCCGTCGCAACAGATGTGTTTTCGTCAAGATTTCAAATTTCAGGGTTAGAAAGGGAGGTCATTACTTCGGAAAGTTACTCATGGATCAATCCCTTGCCATATCTGCCGCCGCCCTGGGCTTGCTGGCATGGTTGCTTCCCAAGGCCAAGCAACGGATAGACCTTTCGCGGGCCAAGCATCGGTCGCTGGCCGGTCACTCGCGTTTGGCCAAGCGCGTAGCCTCGATGATTCCGGGTTACGCCTATGACGAAGACGCCTTCTTTGCTTCCGACGGGGCCTACGCTGCGGTGGTGGCGCAGCGGCGCGCAGCCTTCGCGGCCTTGTGCGCCGATTTTGATCGCCGCTACGCCCGCACCGCCGAACAGACCGCGCAAGCGCGGCCTTATCTGCCCGACCTGCAGTTCACCAGCCAGTACCGTGTGCCCTTTCAGTACAGCCCGTACCTCAGGCAGCATCTGCGTATAGGCGGCTTCTTTCAAGCAAGCGACGATGTCTTCGTACGAGACCTCGATTGAAACCGCTTTTACGACCTCACAGGCTCCTATGGTTTGAACTTG
>JBEIHE010000103.1:0-9070 GCA_040381515.1 Polaromonas sp. | reverse complement strand
TGAAAGCCGGTGATGATGACCACCTTGCCCTGGGCCAGATCGGCGCGCACGCGGGCATCGTCAATGGACTCGATGCGCGCCTTGGTGTAGGCCGAATTGGTCTTGATGGCCACCTGCCAGCCCGCATAGCTGACGCTGGCCATGCCCTCTGCCTGCAGCGCAATGGCCAGCAGCGCAGAAGAGGCCTGCTCGCCGGTGGCGGCCAGCTGGTCAAGCTCGCGGTGATAGGCGGTGTCGGCCTTGGCGGGAGCCACTTCCTTGGCCAGGGCCAACAGGCGATTGGTCTCGCCGCTCATGGCGCTGGGCACCACAATCATCTGGTGACCGGCACGAGCCCACTTGGCCACGCGTTTGGCTACATTGCGAATGCGCTCAGTCGAGCCCATTGAGGTGCCGCCGTATTTATGAACGATCAGAGCCATGGGATTTCAGCAGGATGGGCGCTTGCAGCGCCGCTTGGGGCTGGGACAAGCCAGCAAAACACAAGATTATAAAAGGGCGAGCCGGCGCAACTTAGCCAGCCTGGTAGACCAGCAAGGGGCCTTGGCGGACCACCTGGCCCCCAGCCACTTTAAGTTCGATGCGATGGCCTCGCGTAGTGCAATCGGCAACCTGATCGAGCAACTCATTGAGCTGAACCGCGCTGGGCCGCGCGCCATGCTGCACGGCCAGCCAGTGCCGCAGCAAATTGGCCTGCCGGTGACGAGCCAGCTTCTGCAAAGCGGCGATATCGGGCGGGGATCCGGTACGCTGCAGATCTTCCTGAGCCAACTCATCGAGCAGCTGCTGCGCCTGCGCCGCATGTCCCGCGCTGCGCGCCAAGGCCTCCCGATAGTGCGGCACGACCTGGGCCAGCACCGGCATAAGACGTGCACGCAGACGATTGCGGCTGTAGCGCTCATCTGCGTTGCTAGGATCCTCGACAAAACCCAGTCCCTTTTCAGCCAGCCACCGACGAAGATCCGCACCCGACCAATCGAGCAGCGGCCGAAAAAAATGGGCACCCTCACGCACGAACGACTCGGGCATGGCCGAAAGCCCAGGCAGGCCCGCCCCGCGCCCGAGCGCGAGCAAGACGGTTTCAGCCTGATCGTCAGCATGTTGGGCCAACAAGACCGACGCACAGCCTTGTCGCCGCGCGGCCTGCGCCAGGGCAGCGTAACGATGTCGGCGCGCCGCATCTTCCGGGCTCTGGCCTGGCTGCGGCTGGGCTTGCACCCGCATTACCTCAAGCGGGACCGCCAGATCCTGACACACCTGACGGCAGTGCTGCTCAAAATCGTCGGCAGCCGCCTGAAGCCCGTGATGCACATGCAGCGCCCTGACCTGCCCGGGCCAACAACGCACGGACGCCTGCAACAGGGCCGAGGAATCAGCCCCGCCGCTGTAGGCTACGGCACAAGGCCCACTGAGCCGGTGGCGACGCGCAAAGGCCCATAGCGAGGCCTGCAGCAAATCGTCCTGCAATGGCACCGATGCCGTCAGGAGGGCCGGCGCAGCCGATAACGGCGGAGAAAGATTAGCGCGACTCCGCTCGGGTGTCGGTGAATCGGCCATAGCCTTGCAGCCGCTCATAGCGACGATCGAGCAGTTCCTTGACCTTGAGGTCCGAGACCTGTCGCAAGGCATCACCCAGTGCGCGCTTGAGGAAAGAGGCCATCTGGCGCGGATCGCGGTGGGCGCCCCCCACCGGCTCGTTAACGATCTTATCGATCAAGCCTAGCGCCTTGAGTCGGTGCGCGGTGATGCCCAGCGCCTCGGCCGCGGTCTGGGCCTGGTCGGAGGTTTTCCAGAGAATCGAGGCGCAGCCTTCGGGGCTGATCACCGAGTACACCGAATACTGCAACATGATGACCTGATCGGCTACTGAGATCGCCAGGGCGCCGCCAGATCCTCCCTCGCCGATGATGGTGGTGATGATCGGCACCTCAAGCTGGGCCATCTCGAAAATGTTGCGGCCAATGGCCTCGGACTGGCCGCGCTCCTCGGCATCAATGCCGGGGTAGGCGCCTGGCGTGTCGACAAAAGTGAACACCGGCAGCTTGAATTTTTCAGCAAGCTTCATCAGCCTGAGGGCCTTGCGATAGCCCTCGGGCTTGGTCATGCCAAAGTTACGGGCTGCGCGCTCTTTGGTGTCGCGTCCCTTTTGCTGACCGAGCACCATACAGGCGGATCCGTTGAAGCGGGCCAGCCCGCCCACAATGCTCAGGTCGTCGGCAAAATGCCGGTCCCCGTGCAGCTCCACGAAGTCCGTGAAGATTTCGTTGATGTAGTCGAGCGTGTAGGGCCGTTCGGCGTGACGCGCAATCTTGGTGATCTGCCAGGGGGTCAGGTCGCTGTAGATGTCCTTGGTCAGCTGCAGGCTCTTCTTGGACAACTGTTCAATCTCGGAGGAAATATCCACCGCAGATTCGGTCTGAACGTAGCGCAGCTCCTCAATCTTTTCCTCGAGATCGGCAATCGGTTGCTCAAAATCGAGGAAGACTTTCTTGGCCATGTGCTGTTCCTTGTTGTCGGTTTGCGCCGCCCCGGCTCAACACCCGTAAACCCGCCTAGTATTCAACAGGCAAGGGATCGAGTGAGCGCCAAATATACCAAGTTGCGACCGTGCAGTAAGGTGCCCAGGCTGCGGCAACCTCGCGGGCATCGCTGCGGCTCACTGACTCTCCAGAAAAATAGTTGCGACTGATGCCATTGATCAGACCCACATCGTCAAGCGGCAGAACGTTAGGCCGCATCAGATGAAAGATAAGAAACATCTCGGCAGTCCAACGCCCTATGCCACGAATGGCCACCAGCTCTTCAATGATGGCCTCGTCGCCCATTGCCTCCCAGGACTTGACATGCACCGCACCCGAATCAAAGTGCAGCGCCAAGTCGACCAGGTACTCGATCTTGCGCGCCGAAAGGCCGGCCGCGCGCATGTCATCAACCTTGAGCTTGAGGACGCTGCGCGGGCTCATCTGACGCGGCAACTTGGCAAACCGATCCCAGACATTCTGAGCGGCCTTCACCGAAATCTGCTGCCCCACGATGCTGCGGGCCAGGGTGATGAAGGCATCGCCGCGCGATTGCAGGCAGGCCTGACCGAACTGGGGGATCAGGCGCTTCATGACCCGATCGCGCTTGACCAGATGGGCGCAGGCCTCCTGCCAGTATTCGGGCACCGTGACTCCGACAGGCACGGCCTGGGTCAGCTCGGCGCTGGCCGGCCCGGTCTTGGCCAAGGTTTTCATGCGACCGCTTCCCAGGTGGTGCCTGCGGGAGAATCCTTGAGCACAATGCCACGCGAGAGCAAATCCTGCCGAATCTGGTCGGCCAATGCAAAGTCGCGCCCTGCCTTGGCCGCAGCCCGACGGGCCACCAGCTCCTCAATTTCTTGCGGCGAAACCTGCACACCCGCCTTCAGAAAGGCCGCCGGATCCCCTTGCAACAGTCCGATGGTGGCACCCAGTGCGCGCAAAAGCCCCGCATCCTGAGTCGACTTGCTGCGATTGACCTCACCGGCCAGATCGAACAGCACCGCCACTGCCTCGGGGGTACCAAAGTCTTCGTCCATCGCCGCCTTGAATCGGGCCGCCGTGGGATGCGACCAGTCCACCTGAACCGGCACGGGCTTGACCAGGTCGAGCGCGGTGTAAAGGCGCTTGAGGGCGCTGCGGGCATCGTCCAGATGCGCATCGCTGTAGTTCAAGGGGCTGCGGTAGTGGGTGCGCACCATAAAGAACCGCACAGTTTCCGCGTCGTAGCGCTGCAGCACATCGCGGATGGTGAAGAAATTGCCCAAGGATTTGGACATCTTCTCGTTGTCCACTCGAACAAATCCGTTGTGCATCCAGAAGCGAGCCAGCGGCTTGCCGCTGGCTCCCTCGCTTTGGGCGATCTCGTTTTCATGGTGGGGAAACTGCAGGTCGGCCCCGCCGCCATGGATGTCAAAGCTCTCGCCCAGGGTCTGGCAGCTCATGGCTGAGCATTCAATATGCCATCCGGGCCGGCCCGGTCCGTAGGCGCTGGGCCATTTGGCCTCCTCGGGCTCCTCGGGCTTGGCAGACTTCCAAAGCACAAAGTCCAAGGGATCGTGCTTGCCGTCGCCCACAGCCACCCGCTCTCCGGCGCGCAGCTCGTCAATGGACTTGCCCGAGAGCTTTCCATAGCCAGAAAACTTGCGCACCGAAAAGTTGACATCGCCGTTGTCGGCCTGATACGCAAGCCCCTTGACCTGCAGGCGCCCGATAAGGTCCAGCATCTGGGGGACGTACTCGGTTGCGCGGGGCTCGACCGAGGGCGGCTCTATGCCCAGGGCTGCAATGTCCTGATGCATGGCCTGCGTCATCTCACGCGTCAACTGGCCAATGGTGATGCCACGCTCGACTGCTCGCTTGATGATCTTGTCATCAATGTCAGTGATGTTGCGCACATAAGTGACCTGCAATCCACTGGCCTTAAGCCAGCGCTGCACCACATCAAAGGCCATCATCATGCGCGCATGACCTATATGATAGAGGTCGTAGATGGTCATGCCGCACACGTACATGCGCACGTGACCAGGCTGCAGCGGGGAAAAATCTTCCACGGCACGCGAAAGCGTGTTGTAGATGCGTAAGCTCATGAGAATGCGGGTCCGACACAGGACTGCGCTTGTCTGACAGCCAACGCAGGCCCTAAAGAGGCTGCAACTATAACGCTGCGCTACACTTTTGGGGCAACTGGCCTTGCAGGGCTCAGGCCCAACCCGGGCCCATCTTGCCAACCGTTTGCTTGCGCGCCCCGTCGATACGGACCTCTGCCCCACGGTCATGACCGCCTCCTATTTTCTTACTTTAGCTCGCACGCACCTGACCGGCCTTTGCCGCCCGTGGGCCTTGGCGCTCGTCCTGTCTGCCTCGGGCTTGCCCGCCATTGCCGACCCCTACAACGAGGTCAATCGGCTCACCAGCAGCGGCCAACTTGAGAAGGCCCTGGCGCAGGCCGATGCTTACCTGGTCGCAAAGCCACGAGACCCTCAAATGCGTTTTCTCAAGGGAGTGGCCCTGTCGGAGCTCGGGCGCAAGGCAGAAGCTGAGGAAGTCTTTCTGTTGTTGACACGCGAGTATCCTGAACTGCCCGAGCCCTACAACAATCTGGCGGTGCTGCTGGCCGCGCGCGGGCAATATGACCAGGCGCGCCTGCAGCTGGAGGCAGCCTTGCGAAATGACCCCGCCTACGCCACTGCGCACGAAAACCTGGGCGATGTTCTGGCGCGGTTGGCAGCCCGCTCTTATGCGCGAGCCCTCCAACTGGAGCCCGGACGCAGTTCCATCCAACTGAAAATGGACCGGCTCAAGCAAATGCTCGACCCGTCGAGCCGTCCGTAAGTCCTCACCCTGCCTCCCATCTTGCTGACTCCATAAGTCTCCTGTCACCATGATCCTGCATCGAATAACCCGCCTCCTGCCCGCGACGGTTGGACTTGTGTTCTGTCTTCTGGGTTCGGCCGTGCTGGCCCAGACCACGCCCAAGGTTCGATTCGCGACCAGCGAGGGCGACTTCACCGTTGAGCTCTATGCCGACAAGGCGCCCCGCACGGTAGAGAACTTTCTTCAATACGTCAGGGACAAACACTATGACGGCACGCTGTTTCATCGGGTCATTGACGGCTTCATGATCCAGGGCGGAGGCTTTGACGCGCGGTATCAGCAAAAACCCACGCGCTCGCCCATCCAGCACGAGGGCCGTGAAGCCCTGGCACGAGGCGGTCCGCTCAACACCGTGGGCACCCTGGCCATGGCGCGAACCAACGACCCCCATTCAGCGACCGCGCAGTTTTTCATCAACGTGAAGGACAACGGCTTCCTGGACCCGAACGCTAGAAATTTTGGCTATGTGGCCTTTGGCAAGGTCACTGCCGGCATGGACGTGGTCAACAAAATCAAATCCCGCCCCACCGGAGCCGGTGGACCCTTCCCCAGCGATGTTCCACGCACCCCGGTGCTTATCCTGTCCGCAACCGAACTACCCCAATAACCACCATGAGCAATCCCAAGGTTCAACTACAGATCACCTCTTACGGCGCCATCACCATCGAGCTCGATGCCGCTAAAGCGCCCAAGACGGTCGCCAATTTTCTGAGCTATGTCGACAAGGGCCACTATGACGGCACCGTCTTTCACCGCGTCATCCCGGGCTTCATGATTCAGGGTGGAGGCTTTGGTCCAGGCATGAAGCAAAAGCCCACTGACGCAGCCATCGAAAACGAAGCAAACAACGGGCTGACCAATGACCACTACACCCTGGCCATGGCCCGCACCAGCGCGCCTCACTCGGCCACAGCGCAGTTTTTCATCAATGTGGCCGACAACGACTTCCTCAATCATTCAGCACCCACTGGACAGGGCTGGGGCTATGCTGTCTTCGGCAAGGTCATTGAAGGCAAGGACATCATCGACAAGATCGCGTCGGTGAGCACGGGCCGACGCGGCCTGCATGACGATGTCCCACAAGAGGACGTGCTGATTGAAAAGGCTCAGGTGCTGGCCTAAGCCCCTAGAGAGATGAAGGCCGGCCTGCATGAACTGGTGGCGCCGGCACACTGGCGCACGCTCGATTTCATCTCAGACATTCACTTGCAGGCGAGCGAGCCGCAGACCCACGCCCTGTGGAACCACTACCTCGCCAGTACGCCCGCCGATGCGCTGTTCATTCTGGGAGATTTGTTCGAGGTCTGGGTGGGCGACGACCAGCTGCAGGCTGAGCAGGGCTTTGTGACCCAATGCGTCCAGACCCTGGCCCAGGCCGGCCAGCGGCTTTCGCTTTTCATCATGCATGGCAACCGGGACTTCCTGATGGGCGCGGCGTTGATGCAGCAGTGCCATGCACAACTCTTGGCCGACCCCTGCAAGCTCCGTATCGCCGATCAGCATTGGCTGCTGTCGCACGGCGACGCGCTCTGCCTTGAAGACAAGCCCTACCTGGCCTTTCGCGAGCAGGTGCGCCAGGAAGTCTGGCAGCAGCAGTTCCTGGCACGCCCCCTGCCAGAACGGCAGGCCATGGCCCGTCAGATGCGCGATCAGAGCCAGCAACAACAGGCCCTGCGATCAGCGCGTGGCGAAGCTTACGCCGACGTCGATGCCCTGGCGGCCGTTCGCAGCCTGCAAGCGGCCGGTGCCCACACGCTGATCCACGGACACACCCATCGACCGGCTCGGCATGAGCTGGGAGTCGACCTGGCTCGCGAAGTGCTCAGCGACTGGGACGCACAGGCCCAGCCGCCTCGCGCCCAGGTCCTGCGCATGAGCCTGACCGAGGGCCGGGGAACACCACTGCAGCGAATTGAATTGACCTGAACAAAACCGCTGATGAACTCACGCTCATGGTGGCAGCAGTTGTGGTCCCGTTGGACGGCCGGTGCCAATGCCGATTTCATTCCGCAGGAACTGTGGCAGCTGACGCTGCAACGCCACCCCTTCCTGTGTGATCGCAGCGCAGATGAGCTTTTGCGCCTGCGTCAGATGAGCGCGCAGTTTCTGCAGCGCAAGGAATTTACCGGAGCGCACGGCCTGCAGATCACCGACGAAATGGCCTTGTCGATTGCAGCCCAGGCCTGTCTGCCGGTGCTCGGGCTGGGGCTGCACTGGTACGACGATTTCCAAGGCATTGTGGTTCATCCTTCGGCCATGCTGGCCGCACGCCAGTTGCAAGATGAAGCGGGCGTGGTGCACCAGTACCAGGAAGAGCTCATCGGTGAAGCCATGCCGGGTGGGCCGGTCACCCTGAGCTGGGCCGATGTGCAGGAGGGCTCGGTCGAGCAGGGTTACAACGTGGTGATTCACGAATTCGTGCACAAGCTCGACATGCGAGATGGAGTGGCCGATGGCTGCCCTCCGCTGCCCTCGCGCGACCTGGCCCGCCGCTGGACTCCGGTGATGCGTGCCGCGTACGATCAATTCACCGAGGCGCTTTCTCTGGCCGACCGATTTGGCGGTCCACCCCCCTGGCTGGACCCCTACGCCGCCACGGCTCCGGCCGAATTCTTTGCCGTGGCTTGCGAGGCTTACTTTGTGAACCGAGAGCGCTTTGCCGTCGAATGGCCTGAGCTGACCGCGCTCTTCGGCGAATTCTTCCGCATCGAGGGCGGCGGCAGCGCTACTTCTTGAGCAAGGCCCGCAGGGCGCCTTGCAGTCGCCTGGCCGAGACCGATTGATGGGCCGAAGACAACACGGTGGCCACATCTTCGGGCCAGGTCTGCAACGGTGCAGCTGCATGTCGCTGGGTGAGCAGTTGAAGCTGCAGCAGCCGGCGGGAGGACAGATGTTCGGCTGGCGTGGGCAGGTCGGCGGCCATCTCCAGACGCAGCAAGGCCTGCGCGGCCGCCTCGGAGTCGTCTGAAGCACAAGACCCCAAAGCCTGTATCCACCGTTGTCGTGCCGCGCCCGGCAACAACTTGCCCAAGGCTTGTGCCGAGGGCATCTGTGCCCCATCACGGGCCTGCCAGGCTTGCATGATCTGCGAGAGAACTTCGCCATGGGCCTGGGCCGCGAGCTTGCGCAAGGCCTGCTGGGCATGCTCCATGGCTTCGCGCTGGGCCCGAAAGGCCGCGCCTCCCAAACGAGGTCCGCGACTGTCCATTGCCGATCCCCGATCCGCCCACCGCTCGCCGGCGCGCGAGGTGTCAGCCCGCCTTCCCTCTCTGGAATCACGCGCTGCACCCCGATCTGCATACCCTTCGCGCCGGGGACCGCGATCGCTTCGAGCTGGCTGTGCGGGCACCGGTTTGCGCGCGCCGGGCCGATCGTCACCGCGCACGGCGACCACCGGTCGAGCCGGTGGCGCAGGCGGGGCAGATGCAATTGGGGCCGGTGGCGAGACTTGCTCGGCCTCGGCCACAGAGGGCGGCAGGGTCTGGGGGTCGGCGGCCTTCGCCTCGGGTGTCGCATCGGCAGTGGCATCACCGCCCCGCGCGGGGGTCGCTGGCGTCTGTGATGTCTGTGACGTCTGCAGCGGCTCGATCGGCTCGCGCAGTGCCACCTCGAGCGCACGCATCGCCTCTTGTATCTGCTGCACGTCGCCCGAGTCACTGGCCTTTTCAAGCGCC